>NZ_JBPIZD010000024.1:0-58337 GCF_051172395.1 Brevibacterium sp. H602
ACCTCGCGCGAGGTTGCTGGGCCGCCGTCAGGTAGTAAGTGGGGTCAGGGGCGGCGAGCTCTGGCCACCTCGTAGAGGGAGACGGCAGCGGCGATGCCGGCGTTGAGCGATTCGGTGGTCGCAGCGATCGGGATCGACACGATCTGGTCGCACTTCTCCGTGATGAGCCGCGACAGGCCCTTGCCCTCGGAGCCGACGACGATGCACAGCGGGTCGCGGGTGAAGGTCAGCTCGGGCAGCTCGACGTCGCCGTCCATGTCGAGGCCGACGACGAAGACGTTCTGCTTCTTCAGCTCGTCGATCGCCCTGGCCAGGTTGACCACCTGTGCCACGCGGATGCGCGATGCGGCACCGGCCGAGGTCTTCCACGCAGCGGCAGTCATCGAGGCGGCGCGACGTTCGGGAATGATCACACCGTGACCGCCGAAGGCCGCCGTCGACCGGACGATGGCACCGAGGTTGCGCGGATCCGTGATCCCGTCGAGGGCCACGAGCAGCGGCGTCTCGGCACGTTCGGCTGCGAACTCGAGCAGGTCGGAGGGATCGGCGTAGTCGTAGGGCGGGACCTGCAGGGCGATTCCCTGGTGGATCGCGTCATCGGTGAGCCGGTCGAGGTCGGGCTTGCTCGCCTCGAGCATCGAGATGCCGCGCTGGGTCGCGAGAGTGATGGATTCGCGGACCCGATCGTCGGAGTCGATGCGTCCGGAGACGTACATCGCGGTGGCCGGAACGCCCTCGCGCAGAGCCTCGAGGACCGAATTGCGCCCGGCGACCATATTCGGTCCGAGCTCCTTCTTCTTCCGCTTCGCCTGCGCCGAGGCGTTCGAGCTCTTGCGCTGCTGTGCGGCCTTGTGCGCCTTGTGGTAGACGCGGTCCTCGGCCTTCGGCGTCGGCCCCTTGCCGCGCAGGCCGCGCTTGTTCTTACCGCCCGACCCCTTGGTCGGACCCTTCTTCGAACCGCCGGAGCGGGGATTGGAAGCCATCTGATTCCTTCAAATACGTTGGGGCCGCGAGCTCGTGCCCGTGGCCGAAAATCGTCGCCCTCAGCCCTCGCCGAGGTGGTAGCGGTATCCGTCGGCCGTGTCCTCGATGACGACGCCGGCCGCGGCCAGTTCGTCCCGTAGAGCATCCGCGGTGGCGAAGTCCTTCTCCGCCTTCGCCTCGGCCCGTCGCTTGGCCATGGCGGCCACAAGGGAGTCGAGCGCCGACTCCGCCTTGGCATCGGCGGCAGAACCGGCCCAGACCGCAGCGCTGGGATTGACACCGAGGATGTCGAGCATGAGCTCCACCTCGGCGACGATCCGCGCCAGGCCCTCCCGGTCGCTGCCGGAGTCGAGGAGCTTCGCCCCCTCGCTCACCGAGGCGAAGACCACGGACAGGGCACGAGGCACACCGAGGTCGTCGTCGAGAGCAGCGGCGAATTCGGCGGGCACGTCGACGCCGCGTGAAGCGTAGGCGTCGCTGACGTCCGGCAACGCCGGCGCGTCCGCGCCGAGTGCCTGGCGGGCTCGCTGGAGGAAGTTCTGCAGCCGTTCCAGCGAGGCCGCGGAGCGTTCCATCGCCTCGTTCGAGAAGTCGAGGATAGACCGATAGCTGGCACCGGTGAGGAAGTAGCGCACGGCCAGCGGGCTGAACGTGGCGAACAGGTCGGAGGCGAAGACCGAGTTGCCCAGAGACTTCGACATCTTGTCCCCGCCCACATTGAGCAGACCGGAATGCATCCAGATGTTCGCGAACTGATCCCCTGCGGCACGGGACTGCGCCAGCTCGTTCTCATGGTGCGGGAAGCGCAGGTCGAGTCCGCCGCCGTGGATGTCGAAGTTCGACCCCAGGTACTTCGTCGACATGGCCGAGCACTCGATGTGCCAGCCCGGTCGGCCCCGCCCCCAGGGCGACGGCCACGAGGCGGTGATCGGCTCGGAGTCCTTGTGCGCCTTCCACAGCGCGAAGTCCCGGGCGTCCTTCTTTCCGCGCAGCTCGGCGCCCTCGGAGAGCTCCATGTCATCGAGCTTCTGGTTCGTCAGTGCCCCGTAGTCGCTCCACGAGGCGGCGTCGAAGTAGACATCGGCGCTGCCGTCGAGCGCGGGGTAGGCATGTCCGGCTTCGATGAGGCGGGAGATGAGTTCGATCATCTCCGTGATGTGCCCGGTCGCGCGCGGTTCGCTGCTCGGCGGCAGAACGTCGAGCGCGTCGTAGGCGGCGGTGAAGGCGCGCTCGTACTTATACGCGTGAGCGAACCACTCCCGTCCTTCTTCGACGGACTTCGACAGGATCTTGTCGTCGATGTCGGTGACGTTGCGGACCATGGTCACCCGGTAGCCGCTGTAGAGCAGCCAGCGGCGAAGGGTATCGAACACCGAAGCCGACCGCAGGTGGCCGATATGCGGTTCGCCCTGCACCGTGGCGCCACAGACGTAGATACCGACCTGACCGTCATTGACGGGGCGCAGTTCTTCGGTCGTGCGGCTGGCGGTGTTATAGAGCGAGATAGTCACGCCCTCAAGTCTACCGGGCCTGGGGCTTTTCGCGGTTTCGGCGAATTCGATACTAGACTGTTATGCGGCTCACGTGATGCGCAGCACATCGCACAGTGAATTCCCAGTAAAATGGGATCAAGCAACGAAGCTCGACTCGAGAGTCGTTCTCGCTATTCGGACTTCACACCGGGTCACCGGTCTCACAGACGAAACTTCGGTGGCCCCGTTCGGTCGCGACGATCCGCGACCGGTCAAGAAAGGACATCATGTCACCCAAGTCATCACCCCAGAGGGAGGTCTTCGTCTCCCGCGGCGCGTTCATCTTCGCGGCCATCGGGTCGGCGGTCGGCCTCGGCAACATCTGGCGCTTCCCCTATGTCACGTATGACAACGGCGGCGGCGCGTTCATCATCCCCTACCTCGTCGCGCTGCTGACGGCAGGCATTCCGCTGCTGTTCTTCTACTACGCGATGGGGCACCGTTCGCGCGGATCGGCACCGCTGGCCCACAGAATGGCACATAAGGGCGCCGAGCCCATCGGCTGGTTCGCCACCGGTGTCGCGATCATCATCGGCATCTACTATGCCGCGATCATCGCCTGGGCCGGCTCCTATATGTTCTTCTCGCTCACCGAGGCCTGGGGTGACGATTCGGAAGGCTTCTTCTTCGGCGAATACCTCAAGATGGGTGACCCGGGAATCTCGCTCGATTTCGTACCCGGCGTGCTCATCCCGATCATCATCGTCTGGATCATCGTCCTCGCCATTCTGCTCCTCGGTGTGCAGAACGGCATCGCGAACTTCTCGAAGATCTTCATTCCGCTGCTCATCATCCTCTTCCTCGCTCTCGTCGTCCGGTCACTGTTCCTGCCCGGCGCCGCCGAGGGACTCAATGCGCTGTTCACTCCGGACTTCAAGGCGCTGACGGATCCGAGCGTGTGGATCGCGGCCTATGGGCAGATCTTCTTCTCGCTGTCGATCGCATTCGGCATCATGATCACCTACGCCTCGTACCTGAAGAAGAAGACGAACCTCACCGGTTCGGGTCTCGTCGTCGGCTTCTCGAACTCCGCGTTCGAGATCCTCGCCGGCATCGGCATCTTCGCTGCACTCGGCTTCATGGCCACGGCGCAGGGCGTCGAGGTCGCCGATGTGGCCTCCTCGGGCATCGGTCTGGCCTTCGTCGGCTTCCCGACCCTGATCTCGGAGATGCCGGGAGGAGCGATCTTCGGATTCGTCTTCTTCCTCTGCCTCGTCTTCGCCGGAATCACCTCGCTGATCTCGATCATCCAGGTGCCGATTCAGGCGCTGCGCGACAAGTTCCGCGTCGGCAACAAGGCCTCGACCGCGTGGATCGTCGGCAGCATGGCTGTCGTCTCCATCCTGCTCATGCCCACCATCACCGGTCTGTACGCACT
Source organism: Brevibacterium sp. H602 (assembly GCF_051172395.1). NCBI lineage: Bacteria > Bacillati > Actinomycetota > Actinomycetes > Micrococcales > Brevibacteriaceae > Brevibacterium > Brevibacterium sp. H602. The sequence continues at coordinate 3,895 of NZ_JBPIZD010000024.1, forward strand.
GGACACGATGGATGCGTTCGCGAACAACATCGGCATCGTCGGTTCGGCCATCATGTCGATCGTGGTCGTCGGCTGGGCCATGCGGAAGCTGCCGGTCTTCAGTCGTCACCTCAACGCGGTCTCGAGCTTCAAGCTCGGACCGATCTGGATGACGCTCATCTCGATCACCGGCGTCGTGCTCGTGTACATGCTCATCACCCAGATCCTCACCTATATCAACGACGGCTACGAGGGCTACCCGCCGCTCATCCTCGGAGTCTACGGCTGGGGCATGATCGGACTCCTCATCATCGGATCCATCATCCTCACCCTGGTCCGCTGGCCGAAGGCGACGATCGACGAGATGGAGGCGGCCGTCGCCGATTCCGTCGCAGAAGAGAACCTCCGCACCGAGAACAAGGGAGTCTGACATGGGCACATCAGCAATCGTCATGATGGTCATCGCAATGGTCACCGTCTGGGGCGGCCTCATCGCGGCGCTTCTGCACCTGCGCAAGCACCCCGACGAAGACGTCGCCGACTGATCGCTGCGGGGTGAATCCCACCCCGTGATCACGTCCGGCTGAGTCGGATCCGCAGTGCCGCCTCGGCGACGCGGATCGGCTCACCCTCACCGAGGCGGCCCGATGCATCCCCAGCATCGGGCCGCCTTCGTCGTTCCACCTTCACCCGTCCTTGGGGAGTCCACCACCGGACCTGCCCCGCCCGTTTCCAGCGCATCGTCTCACCACCGCATCCGCCACTGGTCGAGCCCAGCGTGCTTGGTTAGGGTGGGGATTGTGAGCACCCCGTCCGGGGGTGCACTCAGTCCACGTCGGGTGTTCCCACCAGTCGGACCCCGTCGCCGAAGACATTTAGGAGACGCAATGCCACAGACCGTCAAGGGCGTCATCTCCCGCAGCAAGGGAGCCCCAGTCGAACTCACCGACATCGTCATTCCGGATCCGGGTCCGGGCGAGGTCGTCGTCGATGTGAAGTCGTGCGGCGTCTGCCACACGGACTTCCACTACCGCGAAGGCGGAATCAGCGATGACTACCCGTTCCTGCTCGGCCACGAGTCCGCCGGAGTCGTCTCCGAGGTCGGCGATGGAGTCACCGAGGTCGCGGTCGGGGATTTCGTCATCCTCAACTGGCGCGCCATCTGCGGCGACTGCCGTGCCTGCAAGCGCGGCGAACCCTGGTACTGCTTCGACACCCACAACGCTTCGCAGAAGATGACACTGACCGACGGCACCGAGCTCGAAGCCGCTCTGGGCATCGGCTCGTTCGCCGAGAAGACGCTCGTCGCCGCAGGTCAGTGCACGAAGGTCCCCGAGGCGGACCCGGCCGTCGTGGGTCTGCTCGGCTGCGGAATGATGGCCGGTATCGGCGCTGCCATCAACACCGGTGAGGTCACCCGCGGGAAGTCCGTGGCCGTGATCGGCGCCGGCGGTGTAGGCTGCGCGGCGATCGCCGGTTCGGCGCTGGCCGGGGCGAACACGATCATCGCCCTCGACATCGATGAGAAGAAGCTGTCGTGGGCCAGCGATTTCGGTGCCACGCACACGGTGTCGACGAAGGGCATGAGCGAGGACGAGGTCGTCGCCGCGATCCAGGAGCGCACCGGAGGCTTCGGTGCCGATGTCGTCATCGACGCCGTCGGACTCCCCGCCACCTGGCGGCAGGCCTTCTACGGCCGCGACCTCGCAGGCACCGTCGTCCTCGTCGGCGTGCCGACCCCGGAGATGGAGCTCACGGTTCCGCTGCTCGACGTGTTCGGCCGCGGCGGCAAGCTCAAGTCCTCGTGGTACGGCGACTGCCTGCCCGACCGCGACTTCCCGATGCTCGTCGACCTCTACCAGCAGGGACGCTTCCCGCTGGAGAAGTTCGTGTCCGAACGCATCGGCCTCGGCGACGTCGAATCCGCTTTTGAGAAGATGGCCAAGGGCCAGGTCCTGCGATCGGTGGTGGAACTGTAATGACAGCTATTGAGCATCTCGTCACGTCGGGCACCTTCTCCCTGGACGGGGAGACGCACAACGTCGACAACAACGTGTGGATCATCGGCGATGATTCCGAGGTCATCGTCATCGACCCCGCCCACGACGTCAATGCGATCGCCGAGGCGGTCGGATCCAGAGACGTCAAAGCCGTTCTCCTCACGCACGGTCACGACGACCACGTGGGAGTCGTCCGCGACTTCGCACAGCGGGTGGGCAACCCCACCGTGTACCTCAATCCCGATGACTATGTCCTGTGGGATATGACCTATGAGAACTACCGTCCCGAGGGACAGATCGCCTACGGCGACACCTGGACCGTCGGCGGAATCAAGCTCAAGGCCCTGCACACTCCCGGACATTCCCCCGGTTCGACGTGCTTCTTCGTCGAGACCGGCCTGCCGGTTCCGGCATCGGCCGGTGCCGGACGGGCCGTCGGTCCGGTGCTGTTCTCCGGAGACACCCTGTTCAACGGCGGCCCCGGAGCCACGGGACGTTCGCATTCGAGCTTCGAGACGATCATCGAATCGATCCGCGACGTGCTCTTCCCGCTGCCGGAAGCGACCGTCGTGCTCACCGGACACGGTGATTCGACGTCGATCGGCGCCGAGAGTCCGGCCCTCGAGGACTGGATCAAACGCGGCAGCTGAGCCGCCACAGACCGACGGCTGATCGGCAGCTGATCCGGCTCTGACCGCTCGCCGGCGAACACGCAGAGCGCATCGCCGGCAGGCCTCCGGTCAGTCTCTGACCGACCAGTGCCACTCGCAGACGCGGGTCGCGACCCCCAGTGGTCCGCGACCCGCGTCTGCGCTTTCCGCCCCTGACGGATAGACTCGTCGGGTGCCTGAATCACAGTCTTCGCAGCCCGCCGAGTCAGCGTCTGCCTCGGCCACCGGCGCTTCCGCCACGACGTCCAACGGCCTCAAGGTGGGGATGAAGCCCCGCCATCTGGTGATGATGAGCCTCGGCTCGGCCATCGGCGCCGGTCTCTTCGTCGGCTCCGGTGCCGGAGTGCAGGCGGCCGGACCCGCCGTGCTCATCTCCTACGTCGTCGCGGGTCTCATCGTCATCTTCGTCATGCGGGCGCTGGGCGAACTCGTCGCCGCCGATCCGAACCCGGGTGCGTTCTCGCACTATGCGGGCAAGGCCATGGGGCCGGCCGCGGCGTTCGCCGTCGGTGCTCTGTGGTGGGTTCAGCTGTGCCTCGTCGTCGCCGCCGAGGCCACCGCCGCCGCGCAGATCGCCGCCTCCTATATTCCGGCGGTCCCACAGTGGGTCATCGCCTTGGCGATCATGCTCGTCTTCACGGCCATCAACCTCACCACCTCGGGCAGCTTCGGTGAGTTCGAGTTCTGGTTCTCGCTCATCAAGGTCGCCTTCGTCGTCCTCTTCGTGGTGCTCGGTGCCGCGTACCTGTTCGGGTGGACCCCGGCCGAACCGCCCGCGCAGATCTTCGCCGACGGGTTCATGCCCACCGGCATCTCCGGCATCGCCGCCGGCCTGCTCGTCGTCGCGTTCGCCTTCGGCGGCATCGAGATCGTGGCGGTCGCCGCGGCCGAGACCGCGAACCCCGAGCGCAGCGTCTCTCAGGCGATCAAGACGATCGTGTGGCGCATTCTGTTCCTCTACATCGGGTCCGTGGCGATCATCGTCCTCGTCCTGCCGTGGACGGACGACCGCCTGGCCGAGTCCCCGTTCGTGGCCGTTCTCGAGACCGCCGGATTGCCTTTCGTCGCCTCGCTGCTGGCCGCGGTCATCGTCATCGCGCTGCTGTCGTCGATGAACGCGAACATCTATGGGGCGTCCCGGATGTCGTTCTCGATGTCGCAGCGGTCCATGCTGCCGCGCGGACTCGGCCGCACCAATCGCCGCGGTGTGCCCGTGGCAGCGGTGCTGGCCACCTCGGCGTTCGGCTTCGTCGCCGTCGCACTCAACTATTTCTGGGCCGCCGAGGTCCTCGGGGTCCTGCTCAACATCGTCGGGTCGACGCTCATCGTCACCTGGGTCGCCACCCTCGTATCGCAGATCGTTCTGCGACGTCGCGCCGAGGCGGCCGGTCAGTCCCTGCCGCTGCGCATGTGGGGCTACCCGTGGCTGTCGTATGTCACCCTGGCCGGCATCGCCGTGATCATCGGGCTCGGCCTCACCGTCGAATCCGTGCGCTTCCAGATCGTCGGCACGCTCATCTTCGTCGTCGCGCTCTACCTCGTCGGTCTCGTCGTCACGAAGCGCCATCCCAACGCGAAGGTCTGAGTCCGGCGTTCACCGCCACCGAGGCGGCTGTCACTTCCGCGCCCGGACCGCGGCAGTCCTCGCCGTAGTCCTCACGGCCAGACCGCGGTAGTCCCCCGCGCCCGGACCGCGACAGTCCCCCGCAGCAGTCGTCGCGGCCGGACCACGGCAGTCCTCGCGGCCGGATCGCAGCCGACTCGCCGCGATCCCCCAAGGCCGGCGTTCAGCCGCAGCCTTCGTCCAATGCGGACATCTGAAGCCGCCGAGCCTCAATCGTCAAGTGCATCCAACGCGGCAATGAGCTCCCGCAGGCAGTGGGCCGAATCTGCCGATTCCGCCCAGCCGGCGAGCATGTCCCGTGTCTGGCCCACGTGCCGGGCAAAGTGCCTGCCCGCATAGTTCGTCACGTCGATCGGCACGATCCTCTCCAGCGCTTCGAGCACGACGTGCGCGGCGATGCCGAACACGGGAATCGGCACCCCGAGGCGGTTCCGCACGGCTTCGCTCGCGGCCTTCGCGGGACGGTCAAGGTGTGATTTCAGTGCAGCCCAGCTGCCGTCGCGGATGCTGAGTTCGGCGACGAAGGGAATGAATACCGTCGGCGGCAGAAGCACGGCTTCCATCGGCACCGGCAGAGCGAGTCGACCCAACCTCCTGACAAGCACACGCACCGCGGTCGAAGGTCCTGCGACGAGGAAGCGCGGCGCGCCGACCGGTGCCCAGTACGTCACTTCTCGCCCCGGTTCGACCTCCCGCATGGCCTCTCCCTCGCGACCGCCGGCTGTGCGCACACCTCTGTCGACCTCCCCGACCCCGTTGCCGGCCGTGCGCACGACTTCAGCCGGCGGACCCGGGTCCAGTCGCTCGGACAGGAACGCGGGTCCGAAGATGACTGCTTGGGTGGCGGGGAAAACGGCTTGTACTCGCTCGAGGTCTCCCTCGACCTGGCTCGTGGTCGCAATGAACGCGGGCGCGATGTCCCGAATCGCCGAGACCACCTCCGCGTCGAGATCTCCCGGTCGAGTCGTCAGCACGATGAGGTCCCAGCGTCCGTGCGCGGCAGCAGCGGCCCAGTCTGTGATCACCACCCGCCGAGTCGCGGCCACTCTGGTCACCGGCCAGCCATTGCAATCGGTCGGGTCGAAGGTGCTCACGCGCCGTGGAAAGGACGACCGCCCATGAGGACCAGCAGCGCGGGAGACGACGGCGACCTCATGGTCATCGGTGAAGAGCGCGGCCCCTGCGATGCCGATAGCGCCGGCCCCTTGGAAGAGGACTCTCACTGCTTGTTCCTTCCTCGACTCTCGTGACTCGGTTCGAGCAGATCAGTGCAGGTGACACGGTACGGGTGGTTCAGAGCTGGTGAATCAGTTCGGATGAATCAGTGCCGAGGCGATGGCGGCGACTCCTTCGCCGCGACCGGTCAGGCCGAGGCCGTCAGAAGTTGTGCCCGATACCGATACGGGTGCGTCGGCAGCAGCCGACAGCGCCCGTTGGGCCTCTGTTCTGCGGGTGCCGATCTTCGGTCGATTGCCGATCACCTGAACGGAGATGTTTCCGATCTCGAAGCCTGCCTCGCGGACGATGCGGGCCGCCTCGGCGAGCAGCACCGATCCCGAGGCGCCGGCGAATTCCGGACGGTCGACGCCGAAGTGCTCACCGAGGTCGCCGAGTCCCGCGGCGGAGAACAGGGCGTCGCAGCAGGCGTGGGCGGCAACATCGGAGTCCGAGTGTCCTTCGAGTCCTCGTTCGCCCGGCCACAGCAGTCCCGCAACCCACAGCTCACGTGCGGGATCGGCGGCGAAGGCATGGACATCGACGCCGGTGCCGATGCGGGGAATGACCTGATTCATCGTGGCTCCTTTGCCGAATCCGGCGCGCCCGGTCCAGGGGCGCCCGGTCCAGCGGCGACGGCATCATCACGCATTCGGGCGAGCTGTTCTGCGAGGACGAGGTCGAGCGGATAGGTGATCTTCAGCGCCTCTTCGTCACCGTCGACGGCGACGACGTCGACGCCGAGGCACTCGACGAGCCCCGCATCGTCCGTCGGCAGGGCACTGCCCTGCCGGTCGGCCCCGGTCGTCGAGCCCGCACCATCGGTCAGGCCCGCTCGATCTGCGGAGCCAGCCCCACCGGTCGGACCAACTCCATGAGCAGAGGTTGAGCCGTCGGCGGCAAACACGTCATGGGCCCGCCGGAGCACCTCGGCGCGGAACCCCTGAGGCGTCTGGACCCGTCGCAGCACGGCCCTGTCGAGGTCGCCCCGCACCACTGCACGACCGCCGGCGCCCACAGCGACGGCAAGATCCGGATTGTTGGGTCGATCTGCGGTGGTTTCAGCGCCAGAATCGTCGTGGATCGACCCGACAATTCCGTCGGATGCGCCCTCCGTGCCCGTGCCTGCCCCTGCGCTCGAGTCCGCACCGACGGCTGCGTGCGGAACGACCCTCCGCACGGTATCGACCATCGGCAGAACCGGAACGACCGCCTCGGCGCCGGAATGCAGCGCGGCGACCACTCGAGTGAACACATCGGGCGGGGTCAGACACCTCGCCGCATCATGGACGAGAACGTATTCCGCATCGCGCTTAAGTTTCAAGGCTGTTTGCACCGAGGAATTGCGATCATTGCCACCTGCTACGGCTGTAATTGAAATTTCGCATTTCATCCGCGTGACTGCTTCGGCGATTTCTTCTTGCGCCTGCAAAAGAAAATCCTCGGGAGCGGCCACCACGATTGCGGAGGCGACTCCCGAGGAGATGATCGTCTCGAGGCTGCGGGCCAGAAGGGTCCGTCCGTTCACACGGACGAAAGCCTTCGGCTCATTGCAACCCAGACGGGATCCCGACCCTGCGGCCGGGATGATGACACAGGTGCTCAGGATGCAAGCACTTCGTCCAGCAGAGCTTCTGCTTCGGACTCTTCCTTCTTCTCGGCCAGTGCGAGTTCGGAGACGAGGATCTGGCGAGCCTTCGAGAGCATGCGCTTCTCACCGGTCGACAGGCCACGGTCCTGCTCTCGACGCCAGAGGTCACGGACGACCTCGGCTACCTTGATGACGTCACCGGACTGGAGCTTCTCGACATTGGCCTTGTACCGACGGGACCAGTTCGCGGGCTCTTCGACGAATTCGGCACGCAGGACGTTGAAGACCTTCTCGACGCCTTCTTCACCGACGACATCTCGCACACCGACCAGATCGCAGTTCTCTGCCGGAACTTCGATCACGAGATCGCCATGGGCGACCTGGAGCTTGAGATACAGCTTCTCCTCACCTTTGATGGCACGTTTCTTGATTTCTTGGATTGTCGCTGCACCGTGATGTGGATAGACAACAGTGTCGCCGACCTGGAAACTCATATTCTCTTCAAACCCCTTTCGCGGAATACCAGTTTACCATGAGGCTCGCCACAGAAATCGTTCAGGGTAGCGAATCTTCATGCTAGGCTCCGCCTCTGCCGCACACCGTGATGACCCCGGCTGACGCCTCTGCCAGCGAGAACATCGGAGAGGGCGCATTGCCACGAAGCTCGGCATTCAACCTCGACCGAACGCGATGCGGGCCGAACTTCGCCGCCTCTTCACCGAAACTTCAACCGCGACGCGCCCGAGCGTCGCGGAACCTCGTCCACTCCGGCCACCCGGTTCTACAGCGGGTCAAAAACCGGGTAGTATACAGACTGATCTTGTATTGCCACTTCAAGGAGCATAATGAAACGGCACAACCGCGCGGCTCTCGCCGTTGCCGCACTCGCTCTCGTTATCCCCGTCAGCGGATGTGCAAGCCTGCTGTCTCCCCATCAGACCGCCGAATACCACTACAACGGCGGCGATGGAGCCTCGGGAGCCGTCGGCGACGTCGAAGTCCGTGGGCTCATGCTCATCACGGACGAGGAAGGCTCCGGTCCGGCGCAGCTGTTCTTCACCCTCATCAACAAGGGTGACTCCACCGCCAAGGTGTCCATCGAGGTCGCCGACACCACGGTGAGCGAATCGATCAAGGCCGGCGACACCTTCGTCCAGGACCCGAAGAGCCCCGAGACCTCGTCCAAGGAAGTCGTCACGGTCGACAGCCTCAAGGCGAAGCCCGGCGACCTCGTCGACATCACTGTCAAGAACGGCGGCGACGAGAAGGTCATCGAAACCCAGCTCCTCACCGATACCCTGCCGTACTACGAAGAGTACGTGCCGTCGGAATCGCCGTCCGAGTCCCCGTCGGACATGCCGACCGAGGATGCCGGAGCAGCAGAGGGAACCGCAACGGCCAACGGCTGATCCGTCTTCCTCAAGCACCGGGACCAGTCCCGCGCGAGAGCACAGAAGGAGCCGCTCACGTCATGTGAGCGGCTCCTTCTGCATTCACGTCCGGCCAGCCGATCCCGGCCCGACGAACCCGGCCTCACGAACCTGGCCGGCATCCACCGACCTCGCCGATCAGCAGGCGCGGGTCTCGCCGGCACCGAACCTCACTCTTCGACGATCTGAATCCCAGGCTTCGCCGGATGGCGCCCTCAGGCTTCGAACTTGTATCCGAGTCCGCGCACCGTGGTGAGCAGACGCGGCTCCGAGGGGTTCTCCTCGATCTTCGCGCGCAGTCGCTTGACGTGGACGTCGAGCGTCTTCGTATCGCCCACGTAGTCCTCGCCCCAGATCCGGTCGATGAGCTGACCGCGGGTCATCACGCGGCCGGAGTTGCGCACGAGGATCTCGAGCAGTTCGAACTCCTTGAGCGGCATGGACTGCTCTTCACCACGCACGGACACGACGTGGCGTTCGACGTCGATGCGCACTCCCCCGGCCTCGAGCACGGACTCGTCTTCGAATTCCTCGGTCTCGACATTGCGGCGCAGCACCGCCCGCACGCGAGCCAGCAGCTCACGTGAGGAGTACGGCTTCGTCACATAGTCATCGGCGCCGAGTTCGAGCCCCACGACTTTGTCGATCTCCGAATCCTTGGCCGTGAGCATGATGATCGGCACATTGGACTTCGCCCGCAGCTCGCGGCACACTTCGGTGCCGGAGGCGCCGGGCAGCATGAGGTCGAGCAGGACCAGATCGGCGCCGGTGCGGTCGAACTCCGCCAGAGCCTTGAGCCCGTCATCGGCGACCGTCACCTCGTACCCTTCCTTACCGAGCAGGTACGACAGCGGGTCCGAGAACGAATCTTCGTCCTCGACAAGCAGAATACGAGTCACGTTGTGAGCTTCCTTTGTTCGCTTTCTTCGGTCAGATCCTCGGGTGGGTCGGCGGTCGCCCCGCCGCCTCCATTATCACCGGAGGACGCGTCGTTGTCGCCGAGCGGGTCGTCCGCGCCGGACGCGGCGGTTCCGCGCCCGTCGTCATCCGCCGAGGCGGTCCCGGTCGGATCCGCGGAATGTTCGATGAGGACCCCGGCCGGGGCCGAATCAGTCGCGGAGGCTTCGGTCGCAGTTCCGGCCAACGGGAGCACGATCGTGAATGTCGATCCCTTGTTCAGCTGGCTCCACACACGCACTTCACCGCCGTGGGTGGCGACGATGTGTTTGACGATGCTCAGCCCCAGCCCGGTGCCGCCGGTGATCCGGGAGCGTGCCGGGTCGACTCGGTAGAAGCGCTCGAAGACGCGCTCGGTGTCCTGGGCGGTCATGCCGATGCCCTGATCGGTCACGGCGATCTCGATGCGCTCGTCGACGAGGTCGACCCCGACTCCGACGCGGGTGCCCTCCGGCGAATAATTCACAGCATTGTCGATGAGGTTGCGGACCGCGTTGACGAGCAGTTCGTAGTTGCCCTCGATGAGCAGATCGCTCGGCGGGGAGACCTCGATATGGATGTTCTTGCCTTCCGCCCCGGTCCGGGCACGGTCAGCGGCATCGTCGACCACCTCGGCGACGGAGATCTTCTCGGTCGTCGCGGGAGCGGCGTGGTCCTGGACGCGGGAGAGGTCGATGATCTCCTGCACGAGCTGGGTCAGCCGCTTCGACTCCCGCTGCATCCGCCCGCCGAAGCGTTCGACCGCGGCCGGATCGTCGGCGAAGTCGGTGACCGCCTCGGCGAGCAGGGCCATCGCACCGATCGGAGTCTTGAGCTCATGGGAGACGTTGGCGACGAAGTCCCGGCGGACGGCGTCGACGCGCTTGGATTCGGTCTGATCGTCACAGAGGACGAGGACGAAGGAGGTGCCCAAGGGAGCGACGCGGGCGTGGAGGTAGCGGAGCACGGAATCGGAGTTCTCCCGTGTCTGCTCGAGGTCGATCTCTTCGATGAGACCGCGTGCACGAACGCGGCCGACGACCCGCAGCATCTCGGGCGATGCCAGGGAATGACCTCTGACCAGGCCGAACGTATATGCGGCCGGGGACGCCTTGACGACATCGTCACCGGCGTCGATGACGATCGCGGCCGAGGGCAGGACGGCCAGCACCTCGGCGATGCCTTCGGGCAGGTCGTCTTCGGAATGCAGATCGGCAGCATCGCGGGAGCGTTCGCTGAATCGGAACGCAAGAATTCCCGCTATACCCAGGCCCAGGCCGACAACGCCGGTCAGGACCGCCACTACTAAGAGATCCACAGCCTCAAGCTTAGGCGGTGTCTACCGTCCCGGCGCACCGAATTCACTTCTGCTGGCGGTATTTGCCGAGGAATTCACCTTCCCGTCTGGAGTAGTTCACTCGATCGTGCGATGCTGACGTCTGTGTGCCTGCGTTCCCCGTCGTTCCCACCTTCCGCTTTCCCCCGCTGAGAGTGCGGACCGGAAGCGCCGGCACTCCTCAAGACACCAAGCACCGCCGACAGTCACTCCAGATTGTCACAATCGAGAGTTAAGGAACCGCAGTTCATGCGCGAAGTCTTCAGAAACGAATTGGACGACCTGGCCACCCAGCTGGTCGGCATGTCCACCAAGGTCCTCGACGCCATCCGCCTGGCCAACCAGGCGCTGCATTCGAATGATCTCGAGCTGGCCGAGAAGGTCATCGAGGCCGACTCCGTCATCGACAATATGCAGTTCACCCTCGATCAGCAGGCCGCCGAGATGCTCGCCCTGCAGGCCCCGGTGGCCGCAGATCTGCGCGCCGTCATCGGCTCGCTGCGGATGTCCGCATCCCTCGAGCGCATGGGCGACCTCGCCCGTCATATCGCACAGCAGGTGCGCATCCGCTATCCGGAGTCCGCGATCCCCGAGGCCTTCGAATCCGTGTTCGCACGGATGGGCGAGTCCGGTGAGAAGATCGCCGAGGCGACGCAGAGCCTGCTCTCGAATCCCGGCCTGTCCGATGTGCCCACGATCAACTCCATCGACGAGGAGCTCGACGAACTCCACCTGAGCGTGTTCGGGAAGCTCGGCGAAGCTCCCGCTGGTTCGCTGGCTCCCCGTCATATCGCCGATGTCACCCTGCTCTCGCGCTACTACGAGCGTTTCGGTGATCACGCAGTGTCCGTGTCGCAGAAAGTCGAGTACCTGCTCACCGGAAACTGGGAACCCTACCTGTCGAAGAAGTAGGGATCGGGCTCGACGAAGCACGAATCCACCGAAGCGCCCCGACATTGTCGGGGCGCTTCGCTTATCTGGAGGCCGAGACCTCTTCCGGCGCCTGACTGACGACGACCTTGCGGCGTCGTCTGGGCCCGTTCTTGATACCGCGGGCCAGGGTCTTGAGCACTCCCGTCGTCACGGCGACGCCGAGGAGCAGCAGGACTCCGCCGATGAGTTCGGCGATGCTCGGACGGTCTCCGAGCACGATCCAGGCGGAGATCACTCCGACCGGCGGGACGAGCAGGGAGAACGGGGCGACCTGCGAAGCCGGGAAGCGGGCGAGCAGCGAGTTCCAGATGACGTAGCCGACCAGCGATGCCAAGCCGGCGGTGTAGACGACCGAGGCCACGACACCCCAGGTCGGGTGCGTGAGTGCGTGGGCCACCTCGGCGGGTCCGTCGATGAGCATCGACAGTGCGACCATCGGAATCGGGACGACGAGAGCCGACCACACGGTCATCTGCACTCCGTTCGTGCCGGGTTTCACGCCGCGGGCGATGACGTTGCCCGTCGCCCAGGACAGGGCGGCCCCGACAGCGACGAGGAAGGCGACGATCGGTACGTTCGCCTGCAGACTCAGACCGATGACGGCCAGGCCGACGAGCCCGATGAGGATGCCGATGATCTGGCGGCGAGTCGGGATCTCGTGCAGCACGAGGGCCGCGACGATCACGGTGAACGCGGCTTGGATCTGGATGACGATCGAGGTCAGGCCGGCGGGCAGCCCGAGCGCCATGGAGGCGTAGAGAAGGCCGAACTGGCCGGCCGACATGAAGGTGCCGATGAGGAGGACGCGACCGAAAGAGCCGCGGGGAAAGCGGACGAAGAAGATCGCGGGCACCACGACGAAGGTGAATCTGGCGGCGACGAGGAGCAGCGGCGGCCAGTCGCGCAGGCCGAGATCGATGAAGATGAAGTTGACGCCCCAGAGTACGACGACGAGGAGGGCGAGCATGGAGTGGACCCAGCGCATGACTCCATGCATTCCGGCCCTGTCGTCAAATTTCCATTAAAAGTCCGTCCACTGTTTCATTAAGATAATTTGATGATCGATACAGTTGCGCTGCGCACCCTCGTCGCCCTCGATTCGCTCGGTTCGGTCACGGCGACGGCCGAGTCCCTGGGATACACGCCGGCTGCGGTGAGCCATCAGCTGCAGAAGCTCTCGCGCTACCTCGGCGCACCGGTGACGGAGCGGACAGGCCGCGGCATCGCGCTGACACCGGTGGGGCGGGAGCTCAGCCGGCGCGGGGCGGGCCTGCTGGAGGAGTTGGAGAGTCTGGAGACCGCGGCCCGAGCGCAGTCGGGTGAGCCGCGGGGGCGGATCACGGTCGGCGGGTTCTCGACGGGGATCCGCGGACTGCTCGTGCCCGCGCTGCCGCGGTTGGCCGCCTCGGCGCCGGAGCTGACGGTGTCGAACTTCGAGGAGGAGCCGGATGAGCTCATCGAAATGGTCACGGCCGGCAGGATCGATGCCTCCCTTGTCTTCGGCTGGGATTCGTCCTCGCTGCATCTGCCCGCGACGCTGATCTCGGAGACGATCACCGCGGATCGGGCGGATATCGTCATGCACCGGGATCATCATCTGGCCGCATGCACCGAGGTGACCCGCGCCGATCTGCTCGGCGAGATGTTCGTGTCGGCTCCGCGCAATGCCGTGTGCCATCGCTGGCTGACGGCGCTGTTCGAGGAGCTGGACAGCAAGCCGCAGATCGACTATTGGGCCATCGAGTACGACACGCAGATCGAGTTCGTCCGAGCTGTCGGGGCGTTGGCCCTCGTGCCGCGGTTAGGCAGGCCGCATCTGCCGGCAGATGTCGTGGCGGTGCCGCTCGATGATCCGAGCATTGCCCGCACGATCTCACTGGTGTGGCGGAAATCGATGTCGGCCTCCCCCGCCATCGTCTTTCTGCTCGAAGAGATGAAGGCGATCGCCGGGAAGGCCGACACGATCAGTGCATGAGTGAGGCCGGGGTTCGGCGTCCGAGTGCTGTCTCGACGCCCGAGCCCGAACGGAGCCCGAACGAACCCTGCCCCTTCTACGATGGGCCCGAGATTCAGCGTCCCTGGTTGGCGACCTGGCCGATGGCGGCCGCGGCCGCCTCGGCGTCGAGGTAGGTTCCGCCGGGGGTGACCGGGGTGAAGTCCTCGGTGAGCTCGTAGTGCAGCGGAATGCCGGTGGGGATATTCAGCCCCGTGATGTCGGCATCGGAGATCCCGTCGAGGTGCTTGACCAGTGCGCGCAGCGAGTTGCCGTGGGCGGCCACGAGCACGGTCTTGCCGACGGTGAGTTCGGGCACGAGGGTGTCGTACCAGTACGGCAGGAGGCGATCGATGACGTCGGCGAGGCACTCGGTGCGGGGCAGCGCATCGCCGAGGTTGGCGTAGCGGGCTTCAGCGGCCTGTGAGAATTCCGAGCTGTCGGCCAGGGCCGGCGGCGGGGTATCGAAGGAGCGGCGCCAAGTCATGAACTGCTCTTCGCCGAACTCGTCGCGGATCTCCTTCTTGTTCTTGCCCTGCAGTGCGCCGTAGTGGCGTTCGTTGAGGCGCCAGCTGCGGTGGACGTCGAGCCAGGACAGATCCGCTGCCTCGAGTGCGATGTTCGCGGTCAGGATCGCACGCTTGAGGCGCGAGGTGTAGACGACATCAGGGATGAGGTCTTTCTCGCGCAGCAGTTCGCCGGCACGCTTGCCTTCGGCCCGGCCTTTGTCCGTGAGGGTCACGTCGACCCATCCGGTGAACAGATTCTTCTGGTTCCATTCGCTTTCGCCGTGGCGCAGCAGGATGAGGTTATACGTCATGGCTCCATTTTGACACGACCGTTCGGCCGGAGACGCCGATGCCCGTCATCACTGACCGTCATCACTGACCGTCATCACTGCCAGTCATCGCTGCGGTCTCCTCCGGCGGTGGCCCGCCAACGCCACACCGATCCTCCTCGCCACCGCTCTTCCTCCCCCACCGATCCTCCTCGCCGCCGATCCTCCTCGCCGATCGGGTCTCAATTCCTGGGCAACTGTCTCGAATGACAAAATCGACGGAGTAGCCTGGACCCATGTCACAAACGCCAGCACCCCAGGCCTCCGGGAGCACCGCCGCTCCCTCTGCCGACCGCAGCTCGATCATCGCCGTCACTGCCCTGCCGGTCCTCGTCGTCATCGCAGGAGTGCTCGGGTTCCTGCTGCCCGATGCCTTCACGCCTCTGGCGCCGTCGATCACGTGGGCGCTCGGCGTGGTCATGTTCTTCATGGGCCTGACCCTGACGCTGCCCGACTTCGCCCGCATCGCGAAGCGGCCGTGGATCGCGGTGCTCGGAGTCGTCACTCAGTTCGTGGCGATGCCGCTGCTCGGCCTCCTCGTGGTGACTGTCTACGGGCTGCCGCCCGAGATCGCGGTCGGCGTCATCCTCGTCGGCTGCGCTCCCGGCGGCACTGCGTCGAATGTCGTGACCTATCTGGCCAAAGGCGACACGGCGCTGTCGGTGTCGATCACGACCCTGTCGACTCTGTGCGCT
Source organism: Brevibacterium sp. H602 (assembly GCF_051172395.1). Taxonomy (NCBI): domain Bacteria; kingdom Bacillati; phylum Actinomycetota; class Actinomycetes; order Micrococcales; family Brevibacteriaceae; genus Brevibacterium; species Brevibacterium sp. H602. Next base: position 19,136 of record NZ_JBPIZD010000024.1, read on the forward strand.
CCCGTACTCACCCCGCTGCTGACTCTGTGGTTGGCTGGTTCGTATATGGACGTGCCGTTCTGGTCGATGTTCGTCTCGATCTGCCAGACCGTGCTCGTCCCGGTCATCGTCGGCGTCCTTGTCCGGGTGTTCGCGTCGAAGTTCGTCGACAAAATCTCGCCGGTGCTGCCATGGCTGGCCTCGATCGCCATCGCCTATATCGTCTCGATCGTCGTAGCCGGTTCCGCGGGTTCGATCGCCACTGCCGGTGTGCTCGTTCTGCTGGCCGTCGTCACGCACAATCTGCTCGGGCTCGGCGTCGGCTACGGTGTCGCCGCGGCCTGCCGCCTCGACACTCCGACCCGTCGCGCGCTGTCCTTCGAGGTCGGACTCCAGAACTCCGGTCTGGCGTCGACCCTGGCCACCACGTACTTCTCACCGCTGGCAGCACTGCCCGGAGCGGTCTTCAGCGTGTGGCACAACGTCTCCGGGGCCCTGTTGGCCTCGCTCTTCGCTCGTCGCCCCTACGGCAAACCGCCGGTCGGTGCGTCCAATAGTGAGCCGGCCGCTGCCGGAGCGACCTCCGCTGGGACCGCGAGCCGATGACCACCGAGGCGGCCCCGGGCGAGGGCAGACCGGGTCAGAGCGAATCGGGTCGGGGCGAATCGGGTCGGGGCGAATCGGGCCGAGGCTTCGACGGGTTCTCCCCTCAGACCCTGGATCTGGCGGGCCGGACGTTCGTCGTCCGTCGCGCGACCGAGACCGATGTGCCGGCCATTGTTGCACTCCTGCGTGACGACGTGCTCGGAGCCGTCCGTGAGGCCGATGTCGAAGTGGACGACCGCGCGGACGCTGTCGCAGCCGGCTCTGCACCTGCCATCCCCAACGCCGAGGATGCGGCCCCTTATGCTCGTGCGTTCGCGCTCATCGACGCCGATCCCAATCAGCTCCTCGTTGCCATCACCGAAGCATCCGGCCGGGCTGACCCGCCGGGCCGGGCTGACATCGCCGACCGGACCGAGTCAGCCGAACAGGCCCAATCAGCCGGCCAGCCCCGATCAGCAGGCCAGCCTCTATCAGCAGGCCAGGCGCACGACGGCTCGGCCGTCGTCGGGACCCTGCAGCTGAGTCTGCTGCCCAGCCTGTCGCGCCGCGGTACGCTCCGACTGCAGATCGAAGCGGTACGCGTCGGCCCCTCTGCTCAGGGCATCGGGCTCGGCACCGCGGTCTTCGGATGGGCTCACGAATGCGGTCGCCGCTTCGGCGCCGGACTCGTTCAGCTCACCACTGACAAGTCACGCACCGGTGCTCAGCGTTTCTATGATCGGCTCGGCTATGTCGCCAGCCACGAGGGAATGAAGCTGCCGCTCGACTGAGACCGGCGCACCCTCACATCCACTTCACTCCGTCGACCTCGAATTCGCGGATCCGGTGGGCGATCATCTCGGTCAGCAGCTCGGTCGGAATCTCTCCGTCATACGGCAGTTGGATCGACCCCTTACCGGTGTCGAAGTCCTGCAGACGGTCGGCGAAGGCGTCTTTCGTGCTGGGAGTGAAGACGACATTCGCGTGCTTCTTGTACCCGGCGAACACGAACAGGATCGAGCCGAGGGCATAGGCGGGGCTGCCCCATTTGAGGCTCTCCTCGGCCTGCGGTGCAGCACCACGGCTGAGCTTGCGCAGCCGGGTGAGAAAGGCTCGGTGTCGTTCGTCGTCGAATGAGGCGATGTATTCGTCGACATTCGCGGGCTTGGAGGCGGCCGCACTCATGGGCGCGGGCCCTCGCTCGCACGATCGACCGACACCGCCGGAGGCTCGGAATCGGCGTCGCCGAAGGTGCCGAGGAATTCGTTGTCATCCCCGCTGAGCACCTTCTCGAAGGCCGCGAGGTTGCGCGTCGATTCACCTCGGCCGACCCTCCAGGCCCACTCCTTCTTCATTCCGGTGAGGAACCCGATCTGGAGAAGCTCGTTGAATGAGGAATCCGCCGTGGCGAGTATCGCCCCGAGAAGTCCGTCGAGGTCATCGAGCAGATGCTCTCGGGGCACGCTCGCACGCAGATAGACATCGCCGAGGCTGTCGATCGCAAACGCCACCGGCCCGGGTTTGAGGTTCTTCTGCAGCAGCCACCGGTTGAATGCGGCCGAATTCTCGTCCGGATGGCGGATGACGAACGCCTGCAGATGGGCGGTGCGAGCGAAGACGCTGATCGCCACGTTGGTCTTGAGCTTCTTCTCCCCCGGCAGGGTAACGACGATCTCCGCATCCTCGATCGAATCGACGGGAACGTCGTTGTTCTCGGCCCAGGTGCGCACTCCGGACAGGATCGCCTCGGTGTCGGTGCTCATGCTCTCACGCCTTTCGCTCGGCTCTCGTGCTCACCGCCGACTCTAGTCGTTCAGCATGCCCCCAGCGCTTCCGAGCGCCGCGTTGACGAGCCGGAGATGTCCGGCACAGCGTCGAGGACGGCTGCCACAGTGCGGCCCCAGTCGAAGCGTTCGGCACGGTCGACGGCGTGGCCGGCGAGTTCGGCTCGCAGCTGCGTGTCAGTGAGCAGCGTTTCGATCGCCGTCGCCCAGTGGTGCGGGTTGTGATCGGCGATGAGCAGTCCCGAATGTCCGTGTTCGACGATCTCCGGGAGTCCTCCCACCGCCGAGGCGATCGCCGGCAGACCGGAGGCGGCCGCTTCGGCGGCCACGAGTCCGAAGGATTCGCTGCGCGAGGGAACGACGAGCACGTCCGCGGCCCGGTAGTAGTCGACGAGGATGTGGGAGGGAACGGGCGGGCGGACCTCGACGCTCGGTTCGCTCGCGATCGCCGCGGTCAGCTCCCGCAGATACGTCGAGGACTGCCGGACCGCTCCCCCACCTGCTTCGACGCCTTCCCCCGAGGCGGCACCGAGGAGGATACCGCGGGTCCGGGAGGCCAGGTGCGGGTTGCGTTCCCGCAGTTCGGCCAGGGCGTCGACGGCGACGTCGGTGCCTTTGATGAACTGCATACGCCCCACGTAGAGGACGATCGCCTCGTCCGAGTCGAATCCCAGACGCTTCCGCGCTCCCGACTGTGAGCCAGGTGCGTAGAGCGCGTGGTCGACACCCGGTCGGGCGACGACGACCGAGTCGGGATCGGCGTGGAGTTCTGACACGAGGTCGCGGCGTTCGGCGGGGGTGGCTGCGACGAGCAGGTCGGCCTCGGCGGCGATGCGCTTTTCGGCTTCGAGTCGTTGGGGACGTTCGTGGCTGGTGTCGGAATCGCGGTTCTTCACGGCCCCGATCGTGTGCATGCTCACCGCGATCGGTGCTCGGTCAGGTCTGGTCTGCCCGGAAGCGGGCTCAGCGCCGAAGTCGCCGGACTCAGCGCCGATGTCACCGGATTCAGCGATGGTGTCGACGGCGATGTCACGAGCGCGCAGGGCCGCCTCGGCGGAGATCCAATAGTGGGTCCAGATGAGATCGGCTGCGCGGAAGTCGGGGTGGGCATTGAGCATGTCGGCGAGTTCGTCGATCGCGTCAGCGAGTTCGTCCTTCGTCGTGGCGCCGACGGGCAGGTGGTGGAGGGTGATGGATTCGGTGATCTCCAGCCTCGCGCTCCGACCTGCGGCGGGGCCCGCGCCGCGCCCCTGACCAGCTCCGGTCCCGTCGACAGCGACGCCTTCGCTGCCTCCCGTGCCGTCGAGTCCGCCGGGGTCGGCGGTGAACACGTCGACTCGATGTCCGGCGGCGGCGAGCGCGCGCACGGATTGGTCGACGTAGACGTTCATTCCTCCGGCGTCGCCCTGGCCGGGCTGGGCGACGGGCGAGGTGTGGAGGGAGAGGACGGAGATGCGCACGGAGACAGTCTAGCCAACGACCTCGGTCCGGTGACCAGCCGAAGCCAGCACGCCCCCGAAGCCAGCGCCCAATCGAAGTGAACGCCTAACCGAAGCCAGCCCCTAACCGAAGCCAGCGTCTAGTCGAAGAACTCGCCGAGGATGCGCCGCACATCGTGACGGCCGCGCCACAGGATCGATCCGGCCGGCAGCACCTCGAGGCGAGAGTGCGGAATCGCACGGTGGATGTCTTCGGCGACGGGGACCGGATGTGCCGGGTCGTCTTCGTGGGTGAGCACGAGGACGTCGCCGGGGAAGGAGCGCACGTTCTCGGCTGCCTCATCCGTGTCCGCGACAGCGATTTCGAGGGCGAGTCCGAGTCCGTCGGACATGTCCGTGCGGACGAGGTTCTCGGCCTTCGCCTTCGTCCAGGCTCGCGCGGGAAGCATCTGGGCCACCTCGGCGGGTTCGCGGGAGAGCATGAGGTCGACGATGCCGTCGATGTCCTCATCGGCGATGAGGAGGCGCAGTCTCTCCAGGTAGGAGCGGTTGGCGGCGGCCACCTCGGCGGGGAATCCGGTGAAGGAGGCTGGGAGGACGAGGGCGACCTTGTCGAGGCTGCGGGTGACGGGGTGGGCGATGCTCAGCAGGTGGAGGAGTCCTCCGGCGGACATCGAGACGCCCAGCGCTCGGCTAGCCGAGGTGGTCCTCACGGCGTCGGCGAGCACCTCGGCGATCTGCGGGTAGGTCCAGCCGGGGCCGGGTGATGGGCGGCCGCCGTGGCCGGGCAGGTGGAGGAAGTGGCGGGTGCCGGTGATGCCGGTGCCGAAGGGGCGGGTATCGCGGATCGCGCCAGCGAATCCGTGGCCGAAGAGGGTGTGCGGCTCGCCGGTTCCGAAGGTGGCGATGAAGCCGGATTCGGGTCCCGGCAGGTTGAGGTCGGTGCTCATAGAGTGAGTCTAGTCAGCGTGCGCTGGGCGCTTGCCGATCGGGTCCGCGAATGCTGCTGCGGCGTCGATCCGGTCAGCGGTTGCGGTAGCGCGGGTCGACGGCGCGGACCTTCGGGCGCACATCGGTGAGGTAGACGATGCCGGCGACGAGAGCGATGATGTTGAGGAAGATCATGCTCATGCCCATCGGCGGCAGGGCGATGAGGGCGAGCGCGAGTCCGACGCCGAGGAGGATGACCCAGAACTTCTTGCTCTGCTTGTCCACGGCGCGGTAGTTCTCGTCCTTGAAGCGGAGGCAGTCGATGAACGCCCAGAGCTGGACGACGAATGCGGCCACCGTCAGGGCAAGAAAGACGAGACGCTGAAAGCCCGCGATGTATTCCATGGTCCCAGCCTAGCAATCTCGGGCTTTCGGGGCAGTTCCGGGCGGGAGATCCTCGGCAATTGCCCATCCGCATCCCACGGCTTTCACAGTGGGTGCGCACTGCCTCGAGGCGGCGGCCCACGTCTGCGGTGGCCAACGTTTGCGGTGCCGGCTCGCTGCCCCGTGGTTGCGGTCAGTGCGTGCCGCCCCTGCTCAGAGGATCCCGGTGGTGCGGATGAGCGCGCACACTCCCATGCCGATGACGACGGCGAGCAGCATCGGCACGCGCAGAATTGATGCGAGAACGCCGGCGCCGACGCCGATGAGACGGGCCGGATCGGCGATGTCTGTGCCGTCGAAGACCGCGGTCGTGGCGAAGACGGCGCCGATGAGTACGACCGTGGCCCGGTCCATCCACATCGTCACACGCTCGGTCGAGTCGGCCGAATCACCTGCCCCCGCCGAGGCGGCTGTGCCCTGTCCGTCGCGCCGTGCAGGGATGGCTGTGCCCTGTTCGTCGCCACTTGCAGGGGCGGCTGCGCCCCGTCCGTCCACACCCGCGGAGGAGCCAGCCCCCACCGAGGCGGTCGCCGGGGTCCGCCGGCGCCCCTTCGTGGCGATGGCCGCTCCCACCTTCACGCCGGCGAAGCGCATGAGGTAGGTTCCGAGGCTCAGCCCGGCAAGGGCGATGAGGAAGCTGACGGCGCTCATCGGCGGCTCTCCTCTCGAGTTGTGCGCTGCGAGTGTTCGGCATCGTGCTGGTCTGCGCTGTTGTTTCCGGGGCGGCAGCGTCGGATGAACCACCGCACGGCCCAGCCGGCTGCGACGAAGACGAAGACGGACAGTGAGGTTACGGCACCCAGACCGAGCGGCAGCAGCGGGGTCAGGCCAACGGCGATGAGGATGCCGATGACGGTCAGCGAGAGTGTGACCCGATTCTTCAGGTCCCCGCGGATGAGGCAGAAGAGGATGATCGGGAAGGCCGCGTCGAGGCCGAGCAGGTCCGCGTTGATGACGCTGCCCAGCCACTGGCCGACCATGGCACCGCCGGGCCACATGATGGCGATTGCGGCACCCATGAGCAGGAACGCATGCCATTTCGCCCGGTCGTTGTGCCCGAGACGCGAGATGGCGGTGGATTCGTCGTTGATCCAGTGAGAGGCGATGAGAGCGCGCCAGTCCTGCGGGAAGAAGGGGCCGACGGCGACTCCGAAAGCGAAGTTCCGGGAGTTGACGAGGAGACCCGCAAGCACCGCGAGGATCGGGGCACCGCCGGCGGCGATGACGCCGACGAAGGTGAATTCGGCGGCGCCGCCGAGGGCGAACATCGCCAGCAGCAGAGTCTGCCACCAGGCGAAGCCGGAGACCGCGGAGATCGCCCCGTACGACAGCGCGACTGCGATGATCGTGATGGTGACGATGACAACCGCACGATAGGTCGAGCCGGGGAGCACCCGATCAGCCGTGCGAAATAATGAACCCATGTTCTACACAGTGCACTCTCGGCAATCGTTCGTCAACCCGAACGACCTAACCGCTATAGTGAACCCATGACTTCTCGAAGCAACGACTATTCGCTGAATCACTCTCGGGGCGGTCCCGACCCCGATTCGCCCGCCGAGGCGATCATCGAGCATACTGCCGGAGCTGCCGACGAACCCGCCCCCGATCAGGCAGCCGCCGCTGCTCCCGGCTCAGCGCTCTCGCCGAGTCAGCAGATCGCGGCAGCGCTGAAACGCGAACGACTGCGCGCCGGACTCTCCCTCTCCGAGGTCGCCAGGCGCGCCGGCATCGGCAAGTCGACGATGTCCGGGCTTGAGACCGGAAGCGGAAATCCGAGCCTGGAGACGATGTGGGCGCTGGCCGCTGCGCTCGACATCCCACTTGCCCGCCTGCTCGACCCGCCCCCGCACGAGGTCGCCTTCCAGCACGTCGGCGATATGCCGAGCCTGCCGTCGACGACTGCGAACTATGTGGCTACCCTGCTCTCACCGTCGCCGACGAATGCCCGACGCGATGTGTACTTCATCCAGGCCGAACCGGGTGAGCCCAGGGAGTCTCAGCCGCACCCGCAGGGCACGATCGAACATGTCGTCCTCGGCCGCGGGGCCGCACGCATCGAAGTGCTCGGGAAGTCCTACGACTTGGGTGTCGGCGACTATCTCACCCATCCGGGCGATCAGCCTCATCGCTTCACGGCTCTGGAACCGGGCACGAACGCCGTCTTCGTCGTCGAAAGCAGCTGACCGCCTCGGGCACGCCCGGTTCGACGCACACCGCAACCGGCGTGCTCTCCGCAGCACGCGCGAAGCTTCGACTGCTATTCGACGGCCGGCCCGTCGTCCTCATCGGCGTTCACGGCCAGCGGTGGAAGCCGGGACTGAGCTTCCTCACGGGTGAGTCCCGCGGCCTGCAGCAGGTCGACGGCGACTGTCCGCAGGAGCAGGACCATCGATTCGTCGTGGATGTCCCAATCGGGTTTCGCCCGCGGGTCCAAGGCTCCCGCCGCCTCGGACAGGGCCGCCTCGGCGAGGGAACGGTCGGTGCCGCGGCGCAGGGCGATCTCGAGCTTCTTCGCACCGTCGGCCAGGGATCCGACGTAATCGGCGATGACGGGTTTGGCGACGCCGAGCTCGGTGATGCCGACGACGCGGCGGGCGATGACCCGCATAGTCCGCATCGCGCGGTCGGAGAAGGTGTGGGCACGGGAGAGGCGGGTGACTTCGGCCGCGTGCCGGCGGGCGCGTGCATTGATCTTCGCGGCTTCACGGGAGATCCGCAGGGATGAGCCCCAGGAATCGATGATGTCCTGGGTTTCGCGAGCACGTTCGAGGGCTCGCCCGGCCATCGTCACATCGGCTTCGCGCAGGGCTCGTTTCATCATCCTGAGGACGGCGTCGACCTCCTCGAGCATGTCCGCGGCCAAGCGACGCGGAGCCTTTCGGGCATCGCGCGGGATCAGCAGTGCCAGCAGAATCGCGCAGACGGATCCGGTGAGAGCGTCGAGGGTGCGCGGGAACGGCATGGTGGTGGCGCTGGCAGGGACTACGACGACGTAGACGGATTGGACGGCGATCTGGGTGATGAAGATGCCGCCGGAGTTCAGTATCGTGCCGATCGTCAGGCCGATGATCAGGGTCAGGGCGAGCTGCCAGATGCCGGAGCCGTAGAAGTTGACGAGTATCTCGCCCACGAGCACCCCGAACGTCGCTCCGATGCCGATCTCGAGGGCGCGGCGCAGGCGACGGTCGACGACGGGGCCGATTCCGACGGCGGAGGCGACCGCGGCGAGGAACGGATACGGGTGGCCGAGCACGTAGACGCAGAAGGCGTAGGCGGCGGTCGCGGCGATGGGGATCTGGATCAGCTGACCGGAGTTCACCCATACTCGCTTGAGCCCTAAGCGCAGGCGGTGGGCGACGACGTTGAACCCCCGCCGAGGCAGTTCGCTGACCCGATTGTCCGCCATCAGTCCCCTCTGCCGCTCGCTGGTGCTGTACTCAGAATACCGGAAATGTGGCATGCTAAAGTCTGTCCGCCGAGGAGGCTATTGAATGACAACGAATCTCACCCGAAGCGAAGCGCAGAGCCGATCACAGCTGCTCGAGGTCGATTCCTACTCAGTCCATATCGACGTCAGCAACGCCGAAACCGATGCCGACACGTACCTGTCTCGCACTGTCGTCGACTTCTCCGCCCGCTTCGTCGATTCGACATTCATCGACCTCATCGCCGACTCCGTGACCTCCGTTCTGATCAATGGCGAGAGCCTCTCCCCCGCCGACGTCTTCGACGGCGCCCGAGTCACGTTCCCCGTCCGCGCCGGCCGCAATTCCCTGACGATCGAGGCGCAGGCCCGCTATTCCACCTCGGGCGAGGGCCTGCACCGGTTCACGGATCCGGCCGACGGCAAGACCTATCTCTATACGCAGTACGAACCCACCGACGCCCGTCGCGTCTTCGCGAATTTCGATCAGCCCGACCTCAAGGCCGAGTTCAACTTCACAGTCACTGCTCCCGCACATTTCCAGGTCCTGTCAAACCGGCCCGAGGCGCGGACGGAACCGGCCGATGGTTCGGCGGTCACTCACTACTTCGAACCGACGCTCAAGCAGTCGAGCTACATCACCTGCATCACCGCGGGCCCCTACGAGGGAGCGACGGATTCATGGACGGATCCGCGCACCGGGCAGACTGTGCAGCTGGGCGCGTGGACGCGCGCGAGCCTCGTCGACCACCTCGACGCGGAGGATATCTTCGGTGTCACAAAGGCCGGCCTCGACTTCTTCACCTCCGAATTCGACTACCCCTACCCGTGGGGCAAGTACGATCAGATCTTCGTTCCCGAGTACAACCTCGGCGCGATGGAGAACCCCGGCCTGGTGACGTTCACGGACAATCTGATCTTCCGGGACAAGGTCACGGACGCGAACTACGAGTCACGCGCCAATGTCATCCTGCACGAGATGGCGCACATGTGGTTCGGCGATCTCGTCACGATGAAGTGGTGGGATGATCTGTGGCTCAAGGAGTCCTTCGCCGATTTCATGGGCGGGCTCGCGCTGGCCGAAGCGACGCGATTCACCGATGGGTGGGTCACCTTCGCGCTGCGCCGCAAGGCGTGGGCGTACACGCAGGACCTGTATCCGACGACGCACCCGATCGTCGCCGACATCCCCGATGTCGAGGCCGCGAAGCTCAACTTCGACGGCATCACGTACGCCAAGGGCGCATCCGTGCTCAAGCAGCTCGTCGCGTTCGTCGGCCGGGAGGCTTTCTTCGCCGGTTCGCGGCTGTATTTCAGACGGTTCGAATACGGCAACACCGAGCTCGCAGATTTCCTCGAATGCCTCGCCGAGGCGGCTCCCGACCGGGACATCGCGAACTGGGCGGCCGCGTGGCTGGGGACGTCCGGAGTCTCGGAGCTGTCCCTGCAGCTCACGACGGCCGACGGTTCGTCTGGGCCCCAGGATGGCTCGGCTGGGTCCGCGGTCGGGCCGACCGGGTCCGCGGCCGGGTCGGCAGCGGTCTCGCAGGGTGGGGCCGGAATCGGGGCCGAAGGGACGTCGGCCGGTTCCGACGTCCCGGCGCAGAGCGCGGGACGCGGGAGACTCGTGGCTTCGAGCGCGGGCGCGAGGCTGCGCAGCCCGGATGCGGTCGACGACGGTTTCGACGGGGCGGCCGGAGCCGCTCACGAGGCAGGGCCCGGGTCGAGCGACAGGGTAGAGCCGCCTCGGCGACGGTCCGGTTCGGAAAAGGTCACGGGTGCCACGATCACTCAGTCCGATTCGGCCGAGGGCACGGCCCTGCTGCGGCCGCACACGATCGAGATCGCCACGCTCGGGCGGTCGGGGCGGGCGATCGTTCCCCTCGATTCCTTCCGTTTCGAGTTCTCGAGCGAGTCAGCTGACGTCGAGCAGCTGATCGGTCGCAGCGCCGGCGTGATCACTCTGCTCAATTACAACGACTTGGACTATGCGCGGGTGCGCCTCGACCCGGAGTCGACGGAGGCGGCGGTCACCTCGGCGTCGCGGATCACGGATCCTCTGTCACGGGCCCTGGTGTGGTCGGCGTTGGACAATGCGGTCCGCGATGGGCTCATGCCGGTGCAGAAGTACCTCACCGCCTATGCCCGCAGCTTGGGCAAGGAGAGTCATGCCGGGATCATGGCGGGGCTCAGTCAGACCGCTCTGACCTGCATCGATCAGTGGGTGGCCGATCGAAATTTCGATGCCGCGATCATGGGGCTGCTGGGAGCCGCCTTGGATGCGTTGGCGGCAGCGAAGGCGGGTTCGGATGCGCAGCTGCATCTGGCCAATCTCGTGTTGGCGCTGACGTCGCGGACGGCTCGCTGTGCCGCCGGCAGCTCCGCGGTGGCTATGGGTCGTGGGTTTGCCAGCCAGATCCTGGCGGTGCCGGTCGGGGAAGAGATCGATCGGATGTATGCCGGAGCTCACGGGCAGGCCGGTTCGGCTGGGCAGGTCGGTTCTGCCGATCGGGCCGGTTCGGCCGGGCAGGCCGGTTCTGCCGATCGGGCCGGTTCGGTGAGTCAGCCGGCCGAAGCTTCCGGTGGTGCCCGCACGGGTCGAGGCGCCGAGCATTCGACTGCGACGTTGCCGTTCCGGGGTCTCATCAATGATCATGCGCTGCGGTGGAATGCGCTGACGGCGCTCGTCTGCCTCGGGTGGGCGGATCAGACGGATATCGCACGGGAGAATCATTCGGATCCCAGCTCTTCGGGTCGGCTTCACGCCGAAACGGCCAGTGCCGCACTGCCTCTGCCGATCGTCAAGATCCGTGCCTGGGAGGCGATCCGTGAGGCGGGAGCGCTGAGCAATGATGTTCTGTCGGCGATCATCGCCGGGTTCATCGCGCCGAGTGCGATGCCGCTCATCGAGGAGTATGTCGATGAGTACTTCGATGGTCTGCTCGGGTTCTGGATGGACAATTCGATTGAGATCGCTCGCCGCCTGGTGCTCGGTCTCTATCCCCGGTGGTCCGTCGACGAGGAGGCTGTGGTCGAGAAGACCGATGCGTGGTTGGCAGCCAACGACGATGCGCCTGCGGCCCTGCGTCGGCTGGTCATCGAACGTCGCGATGATCTGGCCCGCGCCATCTTCCTGAAATCCACTCAGAGCTCGCGGCACTGACCGGCGGTTGCCTCGGGGAAACCATACGGCGGTCGCCTCGGTAGGTGAGTTTCGATGAAATCGGGTCGCCGGTCATTCCGGTCGATTCTGCTCGATAGCCGCCTCGGCGGGCGCCCCTCCCAAGGCCAGGCCCCTCCCCTGGCCAGGCCTCTCGACAATCGCCATGCTCAGCAAACCTGGCGAGGCTTCCCGGCTAGAGCCGTGCTCAGCGACCTTGGCGATGTTCCCAGCTAGGCCCTACTGAAATCACTGATGGCCGGTCCCCTATTGGGGCACCGGCCATCAGTGTGTCGGCTGGTCATTCGACAGACTTGGTCAGATCCTGGTTGGAATCGGAACCATCAGACTCGATCCAGGTCAGAGGATGCGGCGAGCTCCGGAGAATTCGTTTCCGGTGTCCCACTTCTTCCAGTCGGTGACGTAGACGTCCTTCGATGCGTTCGGCGAGTGGATCATCTTGCCGTCGCCGACGTACATTCCGACGTGATGGACTGTTCCCGAGCTGGTCGAGAAGAACAGCAGGTCTCCGGGCTTGAGGTTCGACGAGGAGACCGCCTTGCCAGCCTTCGCCTGTTCTCCCGAGTCGCGAGGCAGGTCGATGCCGTGGGCTTTGTAGATGGAGTAGGTGAATCCGGAGCAGTCGAATCCGTAGGCGGAGACCCCGGCCCACAGGTAGCGCAGGCCCTCGAACTGCTTCGCGGTCTTCACGAGGCCTTTGCCGCTGGGCTTCTCGGGTTTGTCGCCGACATCATAGACATCCACGTCATCGATGTCGATCCAGGCGGCTCCGCCTCCGGGGAGGGCGACCCGGACGTCGTCGACGTCCTGGGCGATGAGCGGCAGGTCTACGTTGAAGCTGACGTCGGCACCGGTGTCCTTGGTGAATTCGATGCCTTCGAGTTCGCTCTTGGGCTTCGTGACCACTGCGCGGGGCTGTTCTTCGGCGAGCTTTCCGAAGCGGTCGTTTTCGACCAGCTGCTTCTTGGGCAGCCAACCCGGGTAGCCCTTCTTGTTCTTCGGGGTCTTCTGGTCGGTCACGGCGACCTTGGCCCAGCTGCCCTTGGTTTCGAGGACGGAGACTTCCGAACCGTACGTTGCCTGGGTCTCGGTTTTTCCAGTCAGGCCTCGGCGCGCATCGGTGGATTCGAGGTTCTTGTTCCACTTCTTGAGGTCGACGGGGTGCTGGAGTGCAGGCTTGTCGACCTTGCGAGGGGCCTTCGGGTCGGTCCACAGCGTCGCAACCGTGACATCGACGTAGGCAGTCTCGCCCTTTTCGATCTTGCCGTCGGTGATTCGTTCGAGTTCTTGGCCGGGCACGACATCAGCGGAGATGCCGGACGTTTTTGCGGCGTCGGTCGACGACAGATTGCTCGACAGCGCGGGAGCACCGGCGCCGAAAACCAGTCCGACCCCAAGTGCTGCCGAAACAGCAATTTTGGTACGCATTATTTCTCTTTCGGTCTGCAGGCCGGGGCCCGCGTGGGGGAAGTCTCCGAAGGTGCGCGAACGCTTTCGGCGTACAGTATTCGCCTCCGTTTCGACCTCTCCGAAAGGAGCGGCCTCGCCGTAAGCGAGGTTCTGCACGGTGTCGATTCTACTGGCTGTCACACGACTGTCAGCTTTCATGACACTGTGACAGGATAACGCGGACTGGTCGTGGATTGAAGTCCACTTGCCCGAATCGATGCTGAGCTGAGACTTCGGCTCGGTGCCGATGTCCGGTATCGGCCCGGATCGGGACCTGGGAAAGTCATCAGTCAGGTGTCACATATCGATGCCTGTATCAGCGGCTCCGGAAGCACCGGTGGAACCGAGGAATTCCGCGGCAAGCAGGTTGATCGTCTGGATCCGTCCCGGGTCTTCGCGTACGTCTTCGCCTTCCATGGCGCCGGCGATCGGCTGGATCATGATCTCGTCGACGGCGAAGCGCTCGGAGAGTTCCTCGAGCTGCGCGGACACGGATTTCGTGTCACCGATGATCCAGTTGCCGGAAAGTTCTTCGCCGACCATGCGCTCCTGGTCGGTCATCACCGACCGCACGTCGTCGCCGGCCAGGTGCAGCTTCTCCATCGGTCCGCCAGTACGCATTCTGGCCATCTGCAGCATGAAGGGCTCCGAGCGCAGCCACGCTTCCTCCTCGGTGGGTGCGGCGACGACGTTGGCCGTGACGAAGGTCTGCGGTTTGTCGCCGTAGGCTCCGGGAGTGAAATTGTCGCGGTAGATCTTCATTCCGGTGGTGGCACCGGATGCGAAGTGGTTGGCGAAGACATAGGGCATGCCGAGTTCAGCTGCCAGCCTGGCCGAGTAACCGGATGAACCGAGCAGCCACGGCAACGGCTGCGTTCCCAGTACTGCCGCGGGAGTCGCCTTGAGCACATGTTCACGTCCACCGTGAAGCGGAACTCGCATGCCCTCGGGCCGCATGAGGCTGAGAGTGTCGATCACGTGCTGGGGGAACTGTTCGACGGGATCGATTGCCCGTCCTTCGCCGTCGACCATCCGCCCCTCGCCGAGGTGGCCCCGCATTGCCGCCGAGGTGATCGGGTCCGTTCCCGGTGCGCGTCCGATACCCAGATCGATCCGGTCGCCGTAGACAGCGGAGAGCAGAGCGAACAGCTCGGCGACCGCCAGCGGGGCATGGTTGGGAAGCATCACTCCACCGGAGCCGAGGCGGATCTGCTGTGTTCCCTGGCCGAGGTGCATCAGCTCCGGCCCAGGCATCGTCGATGCGATCGAGGGCATGTTGTGGTGCTCGGCGACCCAATAGCGGGTGAATCCGAGCTTGTCGGCCGTGTCGATGATCTGCTTAGAGGCGGCGAAGGAGTCTGCTGTCGTCTGTCCTGTACGAACGGGAACAAGGTCTAGGATCGAAAGCTTCATAACAAGGCAACAGTGCATGTGAGAAGAACATTCCGTTCCCCGCGGACCACGCCGCCGACGAACCGCACCATCGGTCCCTGCCATGTGTCATGCGAATAGCGGCCACACTGCAGGGGCTCTTGCCAATCGAATCTAAGCGTTTGTCAGCTGAACCCAAGTGCCCGTCAGCCGAACCAAAGTGCCCGTCAGCCGAGCCAAAGTGCTAGTCAGCCGAAGAGAGTCTCTCCGATTTCCCGCGCAATGAACCGAGCGTGGAGCACCGGTTCTTGTGCTGGGTCGATGGTCGCCGGTGGCACCCACGCGGGCCGACCGTCGATGAGCATTCTGCAGTCCCAATCGGTGTAATCAAGCAGGTGGTGATGCGCTGAACAGGCCAAAGTGAGATTGTTGACGTCGGTCTTGCCGTTCTGCGCCCATGGGACGATATGGTGCGCTTCGCACCAGCCGGGAGGAGTGTCGCATCCGGGGAACGTACATCCCTGGTCACGGCTGGCGAGAATTGCCAGTTGTTTCTCTGTGGCCAACCGTCGTTCTGTCGCCAGTGCCAACGATTTCGCTTTCTCGCCCATGAGGTGGAAGAAGACCGATCCGTTCAGTCCTTCCAGAGCAGCGGAATCGATCGGGAACGGCGCTTCGGCTCCCGTGACGGCCTTGCCGGTCCGGTTCGCCAGGTCCTCTGCCTTGGCTGTGACGACCAGTGCGTACGCCGCCCCGGCCTTGATGCGATTCATTTCGATGCTGCCGATGACGCTGGAGAAGCGCTCGTAGATGCGACGCCGGACACTCGGCTGTTCAGCGGCCATCGCCACCAGTGAGCCGTCCTGTGTCACCCCGGCTCCCGGCGGGATCTCACCATTCGCGCCGATCTGCGGCGGAGTGAAGTCGAGCGTGGGGTCGAGACAGTCCGCGCGGTCGCCACGCAGAACCTCCGTATAGGCGTCGACGACTTCCTGATCGAAGTCGCTGTTGCTTTCGCTGCCGTTGTCAGCGGCAAGACCCGAGCGACCGGCATTGCCGGCATCGATTCCTGCCGCGTTCGCGCAGCTGTCCTCGTCCGACTGAGAATCGGTTCTGATGCGCGAAGTCAGCAGGCCGTTGAGGATCCCACCGGTCTCCTCGTCGAGTCGACCTTTGAGAGTCCACGTTCCGTCCTTCGCCTGGCGCAGGTTGACAGCGAAGCTGTCCCGGTCTGCCGCTTCTTTCGGTTCCTGGCCGTCGGGATCGATCCAGCCCAGGATCTCTTCGAAGAGCGCATGGATATCGCAGACGCGAACCGCCTGAGCCCTTTCGACAAGCAGGCTTTCAGCCTTGATCTTGTCGTCCTCCGATACGTTCACCGGCAGGTTCTTCAAGCATTTGGAGATCGTCGACGCCTGGTTTGCCGAGAGCACTCCTTCACGAAGGGCCGCTGCGAGAATCGGAAACTGCGCTTCGATCGATTCCCCGCTGATGCTGGTCCGCTTTCCCAGGCACTCAGCGAGCTGAGTGCGGCGGTAGGCCTCTTGTGCGGAAAGGTTGAGCCGATGTTGGACCAGCGCCTTCGTCGTCTTCGCGCCGTAGTCGCGGGGCGTGCCGACACGTTCGAACACGGAGAGGGTCACGACCGACAGGGACTCTGTCAGACGGTTCAAGGTCTCAAGACCGTCGAGAAGAGTCACCGCATCGTCGGGTCCCATGGGGCGGGTGAAGTCGTGGAGCCCGTCGAGCAGGCCCTGCAGTGCGCAGATGCTTTCTGTGACTTCCGGGGCTGCGTGCTTCAAGTCTGACCAGCGAAACTCGTCGAGCAGGGGATGCGTGTCAGCTTCGGAGTCATAGCGTTCGGCGAGTGCCTTGTGTCGCTCCGCGCGTTCTGCCTCAGCGATACGTTCGGCTTCTTTCTGCGCTCGCTTCTTCGCCTCGTACCGCTCAACCTGGGCGTTCCACTCCGCTCTTTCACGTGCGAGTTCTGCGTCCTCTGCGCGGGCCTGCGGGTTCTTCTTCAGGAACTCCTCACGCTCTGCAGCTTTCTGTGCCTCGCGTTCTTCGCGCTTTGCCTTCATCCACGCGCTTTGGCGTGCTTCGATCTCTTTGATGCATGCCTGGACCTCTGCCTCGGTCTCCGGCATCGTCGTCCTGCTCGACCAGGGCCCATGCCCGGCGTAGATATCGCCGTTCGGAAGAGCAGGCGCCGCTGCGTCAGCCTCGATAGCGGTTGCCGGACTGCCGCCTTCCGCAGCTGCGCCGCCGTCGACGACTGCATCGCCGCTGTCCTCGACGGCGTCATTCTGTCCGTCACCAGATTGGTCGGCGATCGCCTCGCCGTCGGTCAGGTTGTCGGCGATCCCGTCGAACCTGTCGGCGAGAGGATGACCGGTCAGATCGAATCCGGCCTCAGCGAGCAGCTCCCGATAAGTCGACCTGGAGGAGTCACTGTCGGCAGACTGGGCAGAAGAGCCGGCGGCAGCTGGAGGGAGGTCACTGGGCGGTGAACATTGAGGGGGTGGTGCCTGCGAAGCCTTTCCTGCTTCGCGGTCGTTGTGCTCGTCGTACCTTCGGTCGGGGATGAGAGCCATCTTCGCTTTATCCGTTCATCATCGTTGATGTCTTCGGCTTGGCTCTATTCTAATCCAGAAATAGAACAGAGTCGATAGTTCTGTGCTATTTAGTTGAGATTTTTTCTCTGAATTACTATTTTGTACTATTTGTGCTGGTCAAATGGAGATTTCAGTCGGAGTGCCGTGTTTGACAATGATCGCCGACGACGGCCAGAAGAGAGGCCTCGCACCTACGGTGTCGACGAAGTGGGCCAAGACTACTTCTCGCCACTGACGCGAGCACGCACAACCAACACCCAACCGCATCAACGAGCGCCCGCGCCGGCCCGCAACTCCACTCACCTCTTCATATGAACGCGCTGTCCTTCGGGTCCGAACAGGCTGAGATACTCAACCCCGCCGTCATCGGCTGCCCCGAACCAATGCGGAGTGCGCGTATCGAACTCCGCAGCCTCTCCAGCGCTGAGGACCATCGTCCGATCGCCGAGGATGAGGGTCAGTCGACCGCGGATCACATACACCCATTCGAACCCTGGGTGGGTCTTCAGCGCACCGAGCTTCGGGGTCTGCCGACCGTCGACGATGTGCTTGAAGGCCTGCACTCCGATCGCTCCGCGACTGAGCGGCAAGATGGTCTGATCGTGGAACTTCCGCGGTGAGATATGAATGCGCGGATCCCCGATCGGAGGGGTCCCCACAAGCTCATCGAGCGGGAGCCCATAGACTCCGGCCAGCGGCAGCAGCAGCTCCAAGCTCGGCTTCCGCTTCCCGGATTCCAGGCGCGACAGTGTGCTCGTCGACATTCCGGCTAGCTCGGCCACCTCGTCGAGGGTGCGGCCCTGCTCCTGCCGCAGCCCTCGCAGTCGAGCGCCGACACCGGCCAACGACTGCCTGATGGCTTCCTGCGCCCCGACCGGGGCGGAACCATCGGAGAGGATCTCCGACATCCGACCCGTCACATGAGCGGCACGCTCCCCTGCCTCTCTTGACTCTTCCATGCCCTCATCATGACAGAATTTGCCATTTCTGCAAACACTTTTGCGTCTGCGCGCGCGTCGGGAGCACACTCGAACAGTCACCGAAATCGGAGCACGGCTGGCACCGAGGTTCCTGCCGGTCCAGCACCGGCGTGCCATCCCAGCACCACCCAGGCTTCGACCATCCATCAGCCCACAGGAGAATCATGACTACCCACGCCCCATCCGCGAACTCCCAGCCATCTGCCCCCGATTCGTCGGCCGAATCCGTGCAGAACTCCTACGATGTCGCCGTCATCGGCGGTGGCGCAGGAGGTCTCGCCGCATCGATCGCCCTGGCCAGGTCGCTGCGTTCCGTCGTCGTCATCGACGCAGGCCAGCTGCGCAATTCCGCAAGCGCACACGCGCATAACGTCCTCGGCCACGAAGGCATCCGGCCCCAGGATCTCGTGGCGAAAGGCCGCGCCGAGGCCGAGGAGTACGGCGTCACCTTCATCGACGCGACCGTGCAGAAAACACGCACGATCGATTCGGAACCCAACCCCGCCGAGGCGGCTCCACGGTATCGGTTCGAACTGACCACCTCGGCGGGGGTCGATGTCAGGACCCGCCGCATCATCATCGCCACCGGGCTGAGCGACGAACTTCCGGACATCCCGGGCCTCGCGGAAGGCTGGGGCGAGACCGTCCTGCACTGCCCTTACTGCCACGGCTTCGAGGTGCGCGGACAGCGCATCGGGGTCATCGGCACGACGGCCATGTCGTACCACCAGGCGATGCTGTTCTCCCAGCTCAGCGACGACGTCAGCTTCATCCGCCACGACGCGCCCGCTCCTGATTCCAAGCAGGCGGAAATGCTCGAGACGCTCGGCATCGAGTTCATCGATTCCACCGTCACCGAGGTGGCCCGCACCGAGTCCGACACCGTCGTTTCCCTGACGGCCGACGAATCTGCGGACGGAGCGAACGCTCGCACCTGCGATGCGCTCACCGTCGGTGCGTATGCGCGAGCGAACGCCGAACTGTTCGCCCAACTCGGAGGCGAGGTCGTCGCTCACCCGAGCGGAATGGGCACCTATATCCCCACACAGATGGCGGGGCA
This sequence comes from Brevibacterium sp. H602, assembly GCF_051172395.1. Classification (NCBI taxonomy): domain Bacteria; kingdom Bacillati; phylum Actinomycetota; class Actinomycetes; order Micrococcales; family Brevibacteriaceae; genus Brevibacterium; species Brevibacterium sp. H602. The sequence goes on from NZ_JBPIZD010000024.1 coordinate 38,380, forward strand.
GACCGATGTACCCGGCGTCTGGGCGGTCGGCAACAGCGCAGACGTGTCGGCGATGGTCGTGGCCAGCACCGCCAGCGGCGTTCTGGCCGGTGCCCACGTCAACGCCGACCTCATCATGGAGCGGCTCGGCTGAGACGTGCGCGCTGGGGGTGCATGACAGCGCAGCGAGCTTGGCTTCGGCCCGTAGCAATGCAAGCGCAGGCGTCACGAATTCACGGGGTGACCCATTTCGTCGGCCACCTCCGCAGCTGTCGCGCTATTGCGGCGCGGCCCGCTTCCGCAGGCCACGCAGACGCCACGCATGCACAGCACGCACAGCATGACCCGTCGCCGCGGGGCACGCCGCTGCACTCGCTATCTCAAGCCCTCAGTGCGCGGCTTTGACGCACAGCACCGGGGCTTCGGCGTCGAGGATGACCTTCTGAATCGTCGACCCGAGCAGAAACTTCCCGACCGGGGTGCGCTTCCGGGTTCCGAGCACGATCAGTTCGGCTCCCACCTCGTTGGCGGTGTCGAGGATCTGCTCGGCAGGGTCGTATTCGCTGCCCAAGGTCAGCACGCGAAACTCGACGTCCGCCCTGGTCAGGTAGTTGTTGACGGATTTGAGCTCCCCCTCGCCGAGGCGGTAGGAGTCGCTGCGCTGCGCCGACCGTGACGCATTGACGACGACGAGCTCCTTGCCGTCCTTCTTCGCGTGCGCGATGCCGGCATCGAGAGCAGCGTGTCCGGCGGGATTGTTGACGTAACCGACGAGTACTGTCATTTTTCACCTTCGTTGGATTGAGCTGTACAGAACCGAGCGCGCAGGCCGGGAACCCACCGTCCCAGCATATCGGGCGATGCAGACATGGCTCGGCGGGTGGATGAGCTCACGACAGCTCTTCGGGATTGCGGAATCGGGTGCTCGTGCCCTTCGTCGAACGGTTCCAGAACCAGGTCACGGCCCACAGGACGACGCCGATGCCGACGAGCGCCGCTGCGATCTGATACTGGATGAGCTCATCGAGGCGGGCCCACGGACCGACGAGGAACACGCAGGTGATGACGCCGATCCACGGCAGAATCGTCGGTGCCTTGAAGTGTTCGGCGTTGCCGAACTTGTCCTTGCGCAGGATGAGCACAGCGACGTTGACGACGGCGAACACCGCCAGGAGCAGCAGCGAGGTGGTGCCGCCCAGGGACGCGGTCACCGTCTCGGGCAGGATCGTGGACACGAAGAAGATGAGCGCGAAGGCGATCAGCGTCGTGAAGATGATCGACACCCACGGCGAGCGACGGCCGGCCAAGACCTTCGCGAACACGGGCGGGAGCACGTTCTGCTTGGCCATTCCGAAGAGCAGACGGCTGGCCATGAGCATGTTAATCAGGGCCGAGTTCGCCACGGCGAACATCGTCATGAACGGGAAGATCGTATCGATCGGAAGACCCGGAGCACCCTCGCGGACGACTTCGAGCAGCGGCGTCTCGCTCTCGGTGAGCACGCCGATCGGCACGGCCGCGACGGTGACGAGGGAGACCAGCACATAGATGATGCCGGTGATCGTCAGGCCGGAGAGCATGATCTTCGGGAAGACGCGCGGGTCCTTCGTCTCCTCGACCATGTTGACCGAATCCTCGAAACCGACCATGGAGAAGAAGGCGAGCGCAGTGGCACCGGTGACCGCGAGGAAGACGCTCTTGTCGCCCTCGGTCTCGAAGATCATCACGCGAGAGAAGTCGGCGTCACCCGAACCGAGTGCGAAGAAGCCGACGACGATGACCAACAGCAGACCGCTCAGCTCGATGAGAGTGAGGACGACGTTGAACCATACGCTCTCGCCGACTCCGCGGAGGTTGATGAGCGCGATGAGGGTGAGGAACGCCAGCGCAATCCACATCACCCCTGTGCCGGAGACGTCCCAACCGAAGCCGGCCACGAGGTTCGCCGCGAAGACATTCGACGCCGTCGATGCCGAGGTGATTCCGGAGCTGAGGACGGCGAAGGCGACAAGGAACGTCACGAAGTGGACTCCGAACGCCTTGTGCGTATAGAGCGCTGCACCCGCAGCCTGCGGATACTTCGTCACGAGTTCCATATAGGAGAAGGCGGTGATCAGCGCGATGAGGAAGGCGAGGATCACCGGTGCCCAACCGGCACCGCCGACCTGCCCGGCCACCTTGCCAGTCAGAGCATAGACGCCGGTTCCGAGGATGTCACCGACGATGAACAGAAGCAGCAGCTTCGGCCCCATGACCCGCTTGAGGGTCTCGGGCTGGTGTCCGTCACCGGGGTCGATTGTCGTCGCGGGTTCTTTGTCGCTCACGATTCCTCCGTGTCCAATGCGGCGGCTGTGCCGCATACCTGGCAACCCTGACTGTGGTCAGAGCCTCGCCTAGTATGCCGCAGTCACGAGCCTGACACACAAGCTTCAGTTCCGAACCACCGTGAGAAACGCCGAGAACAGGGCCTTCGAATCACGTTCGCTGTCGGGCCCGAGCTCCATCGCTTCTTCCAACAGGGTATCTTTATCGAACCCCAAAGTCTGCAGTTTCTCCGCATCCCAGCGCTCGATATTCGCCCGCGTCGACTCCGGATGGAACTGCGTCCCCCACGCCCGGCCGACTCGGAATGCCTGGAATTCGCAGGTCTCGCTCGTGGCCAACAGGGTCGCATCTTCGGGGAGGGCGACGATGCGGTCGACATGGCTTTCGACGAACGACGTCCGCGGTCGGATCGCGGAGAACACCGGGTCCGCGGCCGCCTCGGCGGTGGTGTCGATCCTCGTGTAACCCTTCTCCGGTGCCCCGGTCTGAGCCCGCACATCACCCCCGATGACGTGGGCGATGAGCTGCCCGCCGAGGCAGATCCCGAACTGCGGCAGATCCGTGGCCAGGGCACGGCGGACGAGTTCGGCCTCATCGGCCAACCATGGGGCCCGATCCGTCTCATCAGGCATGTACCCGCCGCCGAGCATGATGAGCCCGTCATAGCCATCGAGTTCCGAGGGCGCCGGCAGGGGCGAAACCCCGCCGATGCGCAGATCGAATTCGACGTTCTCACTGATCATCCACCGTGTCAGCAGTCCCGGCTGAGATTCGATGTCATTGACGATGACGAGCAGCCGCGTCATGATTCCGCCCCCGCCGAGGCGGCCGAACCATTGCCTGCGGAACCGACGTTGCCGCCGCCGTTCCCCGTCGCCGAGGCGGCCGTGCCGTTGGCCGCGGAACCGGCGTTGGCCGCGGACGGTGCGTCGACCGCCGAGCCGAGGAACGCCGTGTACGCATCCTCGTGCGCGTCGAGGACGCGCATCGCATTGTCGAAGCCGAGCTTGCGCAGGTCGGTCTGCGACCAGCCGCGCGAGGCGAGCTCGGCGAACAGGTTCGGATACTGGCCGGCATCACCGAGTCCGGTCGGCAGCTCATCGACTCCGCAGATGTCGCCGCCCAGTCCGATGTGGTCGATGCCGATCCGTTCGCGAACGTAATCGCAGTGGTCGGCGACCTGGGCCACGGTCACCTCGGGGGCGGTTCCCTGTTCTCCGGCGTCGACCCATTCGCGGCGGGCATTCGAGACGAACGAGGGCACGAACGTCATCATCGCCACTCCCCCGTTGTCGGGCACGCGGTCCAAGATGTCGTCCGGGATGTTGCGCGGGTGCGGGTTGAGGCCGTACGCGCAGGAGTGGGTGAAGAGCACCGGCAGGGTGCTCTGATCCAGGGACTGTTGCATGACGGAGGGCGCAACGTGGGAGAGGTCGAGGATCATGCCGATCCGGTTCATCTCCGCCACGACCTCACGGCCGAAGTCGCTCAAGCCGCCGTGGACCGGTTCGTCGGTGGCCGAGTCAGCCCAGGAATGAGTGGTCGACCAGGTCAGTGTCATGTAGCGGGCCCCGGCACGGGCGTAGGACCGCAGCACGGCCAGGGACTCGTCGATCTGCTGACCGCCTTCGATGCCCATCAGGGAAGCGACCTTACCGGCAGCGCGGGCGGCGCGGACATCGGCGGCAGTACGCGCGAAGGCGAGTCGTTCGGGGTAGGCGGTGACGACGCGCTGGACCGCGTCGATCTGCTCCCATGTGGCCTTGATCGCGTCGGCGCCGGTGATCGAGGAATGAACGTAGACGGACCAGTACTGCGCGGCCACGTGTCCGGCCGCCAGCTGATCCATCGTGGTGAACGGCGAGACGGCCGGGTCGTTGAGCCCCTCCACGCTGTAGTCGCGTTCCTCGCGCAGGTACCAGGCGAGGTCGTTGTGTCCGTCGAAGACGTCGACGGCGGGTGCGGATGCTGCGTCTGGTGCGGATTCCGTGTCGGGTCCGGCTGCGGATTCGGTGTTGGGTGCGGTCATGGTCGGGTCCTTCCGGTCGGGCGGATTGGGTCGGTGCAGGGGTGGGCGCACGGAGCGGCACGCACGCGGTGGGGTGGTCGGCCGCCTCGGCGGGGCGGGGTCGGTTCGTTCATCATGCCAGCCCGGACAGGATCTGGGCCGACCACAGGCCGAGGAACGTGCCGAGGAACGTTCCCATCAGCGCGAACAGCACACCGACGGGGACGAGCTGTCGGTTGAAGGCTCCCGCGACGACCGGCGCCGAGGCGATTCCGCCGATATTCGCGGTGCTGGCCACGGCGACGCTGAAGAGCTCGGTCCGGGTGAACTTGGCGTAGATGAGCATGATGGCGATGTGGACGAGAAGGACGATGATGCCCGCCACCAGGTAGAGCGGCGCTTCGGCCAGGGAGGTGAAGTCCGAGCCCGAGGCGATGATGCCGATGATGAGGTAGAGCAGGATCGTCGCGAGCTCATTGGATCCGGCGGTCTTGCCGAACCGAGTCGATCCGATGGCCAGGCCGAGGACGCTGACGATGAGGATCGTCCACGCGGTGCCGTCGATGACCGCTCCGACCTCGGGCAGCAGTTCGCCGAGGCGAATCGCCAGGGCCGAGGCCAGAAGTGCGAATCCGATGAGTCCGAAGATCGATGACAGCGTCATCGGCTTCTCCTCCTCGGCCGAGACCCTGTCGGTGAAGTCGAGCTTCGACATATCGGCCCTCGTCCACTTGTCGAACTTGTCGGAGACCGTGACGGAGGAGAAGACGAGCAGCAGCCAGAAGGAGTAGAGCACCGTGTCGACGATGAGGACATAGCCGAACACATTCTCGGGAGCTTGGACGACCTCCTGCACCGCGACCATGTTCGCCGAACCGCCCGTCCACGAGGCGTTGAGAGCGCCGAGGGCCTTCCACGCTTCCGGGTCGAGGCTGGAATGCAGGATGAGGTAGCTGATGATGAAGCCGACGATGATGCTCGCCGCGGTCACCGCGAAGGTGAGCAGCAGTTTGGGACCGAGCTTGATGATCTGTCGGATATCGCACTTGAACAGCATGAGCAGGATCATCGCCGGCAGCATGACCTCGCGCAGGGTGTCACCGACCGCGGTGATGTCTCCGCCGTCGTGGTCGAAGACGCCGAAGGTGTTGAGCAGCGCCGCCACGATGTAGAGGATGACGAAGCCGGGCACATATTTGAAGAGCTTGAAGCGCCCGCTCCGGTCCGCGACGACAAGCGCTGCGGAGATCGCCAGAAGCAGGCTGATGAATAGAAAACCGTCCGTGATCACTAACGACACTTCCTCATTGAATCCGTCCATCCCGGCAGAGGCAGAGCCGACGGTGCCGCATCTGGCTGCGCCGCACGGCGCGGATGGCAGCAGCACCGGTTGGGCCAGTGGCAGAGCCACGGGCGGCACCGAGGATGCCTCCGGGATGGAGCAATGTGCAGTTGTCGATCGGATCCGGTCCGGTGAGGGCCCGGGCAATCGGGGTGGTCGAAGGCGCTGCCTAAGCGGTGACCTCGCGGTACTTCTTCGCGGCGTTGTTCACTGCTGTGATCAGCGCCTTCTGCGAGGATCCGTGGTAGCGGCGCTGGATGCGCTCTATCAGTCGACCAGGGTCCGTGATGTCGGCATCGACGAACAGGCTCCGAATGAAGTTCCGGGTCAGAGCCAACGTCGCCGTGCAGTCCACATCGAGGATTCGGTGGGTGTCCGGCTGGATCTCGAACGCCACGTAGAACAGACCGAACTGGTTGGTGATCGGGTTGTTCGACGGAGCCTTCGCTTCGCCTGTGAGGTAGATCGTATCGGACATCGCCCACCAGACTACCCCACGGCTCTCGGCGCCGAGGGGTCTTGGGAATCAATCAACGTCAGAGGAACCGGTGGATCGTGTTGCCGGCCTGCCGCATGATCGGCATGACGTCGACGACGCGGTCGGTGCCCGGTTCCCAGTTCGCGAACACCGCATAGGCGACGCGACGCGTAGGCGTCATCACGATCCCGGCATCGGCCCGGATCGTCCCGTTCGTGCCGGTCTTGTTCCACACCCACACGTCCCGCTGGTAGTTGTAGTGAGCGAGCGGGTCCAGATCGAACGCCGAGGCGACCATCGAGGTGTCCGCGCCGGCTCCCAACCAGCGCCGGAAGACCTCGTTCGTCGACTCGTCCCAGAATTCGTCCTTGGCGTGCCTGGCCATGAAATCACTGAGCTCCGCGGCCGTGCCCGTCGACAGTGTCCGCGGCGCTTTGGCCGGGCGCGGCCAGCGCAGAAAGTCGTGCAGACCCGAGTTCCTGTACCCGAGCTTCTCCACCTGATCCGCAACATTCTCCAGCCCGACCCTGCGGATGAGCACGTTCGTGGCGAAGTTGTCGCTGAACGCCCCGATGAGCAGAGCGACGTCGAAGATGCTCAGATCGTCCTGCTCCATGATGTACCAGATCCCCGATTCGTCGACCCTCTCCGAAGGCCGCCGATGCAGGCGTTCCTCCAGGTCAAGCGTGCCGTCCTTGTACATCTGCAAGGCAGTGTGGAGGAGGAAGACCTTGCCCATGCTGGCGGTGTCGAGTTCGTCGTTCTCATTGTGGGCGAACACCCGTTCCCCACTGTCGACGTCGAAGGCCAGAGCGCTGAATCGCACTCCGGGCAGTCCATCGAATTTCAGTTCGCTCATCAGCGTGCTCCTGTCAGTCTCGTTTCGTTCATGTCTGCCCATTCGCGCGATCCACCCACAGCCGCGGCCGTTCCCCGGGCTCCGCCTTGAGCGTGACGTCGATTCCGAGTGGGGCGCTCGGCGCATCGGGATCGTGGCCGAAGCCCATCTCAGACACGATCGGGATTCCCAGACCGCCGAGGTAGTCGATCATCAGCGCCTCCACCTCGTGGACGGAAGCGCAGTCCTCCCACGAGCCGAGCACCACCGCATCCGCCGAGGTGAACCACCCGCCGCGGACCAGCTGCACCATGAGATTGTCGAGCCGGTACAGCTCCTCATCGACGTCTTCGAGCATGAGGATGCCAGGCCCCCGACGCTCGCGTCGTTCCCGCACGTCGATGAGCTCGGGACTGCCCATCCCCGCGGCGATGAGACTGAGATTTCCCCCGCCGAGGCGGCCCCTCGCCGACCCCGGAACCAACGTCTGCGCCCGGCTGAGCGGGCGGGTCGCAGCGGTCTGCTCCGCCGCAGCGGTGCCCTCCGTCGCACGGTCCTGAGTGGTCGAAATGGTCACGTCCTCTGCGGGGAAGCCGAGTTCGCGGCCGCCCCAGGGATGGAACAGCCACGAGGCCACCTCGTCGGGGACGACCGTCGAGTTCTTGAACGGGTCATTGCCGACCATCGGGCAGAACAGAGTCGCGACGCCGAGGTGGTGTTCCCAGGCCTGGTGGAGTGCGGTGATGTCCGAGGAGCCGGTGAGCAGCTTGGGACGGCCGTCCCTGCGCAGCATGTGCCGGCGCATGAGGTCGAAGTCGATGCCGTCGAGCAGGCGCATGGCTCCGAACCCTCCGCGGAGCGCGATGACCGCATCCGTGTCCGGATCGCACCACGCGTCGACAAGATCGGCCCGGCGCTCGGCGTCCGTGCCGGCCAGATACTTCACCCGCGGGTGCCGGCTGCGGACGTTGGCCCCCGGCACGACGTCGAAGCCCCAGGATTCCAGCTGGGCGATGGCCCGCTGCAGCGACTCCTCGTCGGTGGGTCCCGACGGCGCAATGAGGCGAACGGTGTCACCGGGCGCCAGCGGTGCAGAATCGAGATAGGGGCTCGGCTCCCCCGCGCCGGCAGACCCGGGCGCATCGTCGGGCCTGGACTCAACGAACTCCGACTCACTCATTCCTCACCAGACTCTGACTTCCCAATCGGGGAACCGCGGCGAGCAGCTCCTGCGTGTACTCGTGCTGCGGATCGGACAGCACCCTGTCGACCTCACCGTATTCGACGATCTCCCCTCTCTTCATCACCGCCACCGTATCCGCGATGTTCCAGGCCAGGCCGAGGTCGTGGGTGATGATGAGCGCGCTCATCCCGAAGTTCTTCTTCAGCGCGAGGAACAGCGAAAGGATCTCCCCGCGCACCGAGGCATCCAGCGATGCCACCGGCTCATCGGCGATGAGCACCTGCGGGTCGAGAGCCAGTGCGCCGGCGATGACGACGCGCTGCCGCTGTCCGCCGGAGAGCTCCTGCGGAATCGACTCGAGATAGTCCTCGGCCGGGGTGAGCTCGGCGGCTTCGAGCGCGCCGATGACCCTCTCGTACTCCCGGTCCTTGATCCCCTGCACCTTCAGGCCCTCGACCACGGCCTCGTACACGCTGCGTTTGGGATTGAGCGATCCGGCCGGATCCTGCAGAATCATCTGCACCTTCTGCCGAAATGCTCGCAGCTCCTTCGCCTTCTTCGGCAGAGCCTTGCCCGCGAACGACAGCTGCGAACCCGCTTCCACCTCCTGCAGACCGAGCAGCGACCGTGCCAGAGTCGTCTTCCCCGAGCCGGACTGGCCGACGACGGCGAGGATCTCCGCCTTCCGCAGCTGCAGGTCCACACCGCGCACCGCACGTTCACGACCCCGCCGGGTGTCGAAGGAGACACTGAGATCCTTCGCCTCGAGCACTACCTCATCCGTCATGGTGAATGGTTCGGCCCGGACCACCTCGGCGGGTTTGAGTGTTCGGGGATTCAGCCGGGATTCGGGGTCCCCGATCTGCGGAAACGCACCGGCCAGCTGCTTCGTGTAGTCCTCCTGCGGAGACAGGCACACTTCGTCGCTCGGTCCGTATTCGACGAGGCGGCCGTGACGCATGATCGCGAGTTTCGCGCACACGGCCGAGAGCACGGCGAGGTCGTGGCTGATCATCAGCAGGGAGATTCCGCGTTCGGCGACGAGGCGGGCCAGGCCGGACAGGATCTGCTTCTGCACGATGACGTCGAGAGCAGTCGTCGGCTCGTCGGCGATGATGATATCGGGTTCACAGGCGAGCGCCATGGCGATCATGATGCGCTGTTTCTGCCCGCCGGAGAGCTCGTGCGGATATGCGCTCGACTTCGATGCCTCGAGGTTGACCTCGGCGAGGAGTTCGAACATCCGGTCCCGGCGCTTCTGCGGAGTCGTCCACGTGCCCTTCGAGTGATGCTCGAGGGCTTCGATGATCTGGCTTCCCACCTCGCGGACGGGATTGAGAGAGTGCAGAGCTCCTTGAAACACGATCGAGGCCTGTGCCCACCGGACCGCGCGGATCTGGCCGAAGCTCAGTTCCCGGATGTCCTGCCCGCCGAGGAGGACCCGCCCCTCGAGGCGAGCCGACTTCGGCAGCAGGCGCAGAGCCGACATGATCAGGGTCGACTTCCCCGACCCGGACTCCCCTGCGATGCCCAGGGTGGCACCGGCGGGCAGGTCGAGGCTGACGCCCTGCACGGCGACGACATCGCCGCGGTCGGATGAGGAGCGGTAGGTGATCGAGACGTTCTCGAAATGAAGATCGGTCATCAGCGGCTCCTCAGGGCAGGGTTGATGATGGCCTCGAAAGCGCGCCCGACCATCGTGAATGCGAGCACGACGAGCAGAATCGCGATGCCCGGGGTGAGCACGTACCACCAGTAGCCGGAGGTCGCCGCGGACACGTCCATCGAGTTCTTCAGGATCGTGCCCCACGATTCCTTCGACGTGTCCCCGAGGCCGAGGAACGACAGCGTCGATTCGGCGATGATCGCCCCACCGACGGTCAGCGTCGTGTTCGCGAGCACGAGCGGCATCACCGCAGGCAGCAGGTGACGGAACAGGATATGGGAATGTCCGGCACCGAGGATGCGCGCCCTTTCGATGTAGAGCCGAGATTCGACGCTCAACGTCTGCGAGCGCACGATCCGTGCGGTCGACGCCCATGAGGTCAGTCCGATGGCGACGACGATCGTGAAGACACCGCGCTCGAGCACGGAGGACAGCACGATCGCGAGAAGCAGGGACGGCAGGACGACGAAGAAGTCGACGATGCGCATGATGATGCCGCCGAACAGTCCCGTGAAGTGACCTGCGGCCAGGCCCATGATGGTGCCGATGATCATCGACATGACGGTCGCGGCGACGCCGACGAGGATCGACACGCGCGCTCCCCAGAGGATGCGCACCCACAGCTCCCGTCCCAGGTCATCGGTGCCCAAGGGGTGGTCGAGGCTCGGCGGGGCATAGCGCGGCACGTCGAGCTGCTTCGTGACATCGAGCATCGAGGCCGGGGCGATGAGCGGTGCGGCGATCGCGATGACGATGAAGAAGAGGAGCACGACGGCGCCGATGAGCGCCGGGACGTCGGAGCGGAAGAGCGCCCAGTTCTTCTCCGCGTTGTTCAGGCGGCGTTCGCGGACGAGCTTCGCGCCGTCGACGACGGGGGTGGATCCCCGTGTCTCAGAACCACGCGGATTCGGTTCGTTCGATGAGGGGCCGGGGGCCGCCTCGGCGGGGGTGTTCGCGCTCATCAGGCCCTCCTGACGCGGGGATCGAGGAATCGGTAGACGATGTCGGCGGCGAGGTTCATCACGATGATGATCGCCGAGAACACGACGAAGGTGCCCTGCAACAGCGGCAGGTCGGGGCCGCGGATGGCTTCGAAGGTGAGTTTGCCCAGTCCCGGCCACGAGAACACGGCTTCGACGGTGACCGCGCCGGCGATGAGCCCGCCGATGTGGAGGAAGACGACGGTGACGGTCGGCAGCAGCGCGTTGGGCACAGCGTGACGGCGGCGCACCTCATCCTCGGTGAGTCCTTTTGCGCGGGCGGTCGTGAGGTAGTCCTCGTTCATCTCCTCGAGCAGGGAGGCACGCATGATCATGAGGAACTGCGCATAGACGACTGCGACGAGCGAGACGACGGGGAGGATGAGGTGTTTGATGACGTCGATGATTCCGGCCGGTGACCAAGGGTCGAGGCCGGGGGTGATCATGCCGCCGGTGGGCAGCCATTGGAGGGTGCCGCCGAAGATCATGAGCAGGATGAGGCCGAGCCAGAACGTCGGCACGGACCAGAAGATCAGCGAGGTCGAGGACGCGAGCTTGTCGAACAGGGAATTTCGACGCCAGGCCGAGATCTGTCCGAGCCACAGGCCCAGGACGATGGCGATGACGGCCGCGGTGGCGGTGAGCAGCAGGGTCGGGCCGAGGTATTCGCCGATGAGCGCCGACACGGACTTCCGGTACACGTAGGACTCGCCGAGGTCGCCGGTGACGATGCCGATGAGGTAGTCCCAGAACTGGACGATCACGGGTTTGTCGAGTCCGTATTGGCTGCGCAGTTCGGCGATCTGCGCCGGCGACATCGGCCGTTCCTTCGCGATCTTGAGCACGGGGTCGCCGGGCAGCATGCGGAAGGCGAAGAAGCCGAGCACGATGACGAGGACCATCGAGGTCGCGGCCCCGCCGAGCTTGCGCAGGAAGTAGCGGGTGAACGATCCGCCGGCCGGTGGTTCGTCCATATCGACGGTGGCGGGGTTCGCCGGGTCGGCGGGGTTCGCGTCGGCGGTTGCCGCGGATCCCTTCGCCGAGGCGGGGCTGGGGTTCGTGGGGTCGGTGCCCGGGTTCGCCGTGCCCGGTCCTCGGTCAGGGCGATCCCCGGACTGGGGATCGTGGGTGGGTGTGCTCACTGTGGTGCTCCAGATGGTGGGGACGGGCCCGTGGGCCCGGGTGCCGCAGGTGGTGCGGACTGGCCCGTGAGTCCGGGTGCCGCAGGTGGTGCGGATGGTGCGGCACCCGGACTGTGGGTGAGGGGACTATTCGCGGTCGTCGGACTTCTTGCGACGGCTGAGCAGCCAGCCGCCTCCGCCCAGGACGACGATGACCGCTGCCGCGATGCCGATCCAGCCTCCGGCGCCCATTCCGCCGCCGGTGGCTTCCTCTTCGCTGACGGGTTCGACCGAGGAATATCCCCAGTAGCCGACCTGGTTGGCGATGGCACCGCCGTCGCTGGGCTGTTTGGTGAAGTTGTCGAACCGGTCGGAGCGGTAGGCCTCGAGCTGGTTCGGGTACCACAGCGTCACCGAGGGGGCTTCCTCGTAGTGGATGGCCTGGGCCTTCTGCACGAGGTCCTGACGCTTGGCCTGGTCGAGCTCGACGTGCTGAGCCTGATAGAGCTTGTCGAATTCCTTGTTGCACCAGCCGTCCTGGCTGGTGCCGCCGTTGCCGTCGGCGTCGGGGCGCTGACCGCAGGTGTTGATGCTCAGCTGGTAGTCGGGATCGGGATTGATCGACCAGCCGGTGAAGTACATATCGTAGTCGCCCTTGGTGGTGCGTTCGGACACCGTGTCGACGTCAGAGGACTCGTTCTTCAGGTCGATGCCGATGTCCTTCATCCACGGTTTGAGGAACTTCGCGGTGCTCTGTTCGATCGGCGCGTCGGCGTCGGTGAGGAAGCGCAGCTGCAGCTTCTCACCGTCCTTCTCGCGGATGCCGCCGGATCCTTCTTTCCAACCGGCGTCGTCGAGGAGCTTCTTCGCCTCGGCCACGTCGAATCCACTGATGACGGAGTTGTCGGACTTGAGTGTCCAGTCGGGGTAGACGGCGGGAATGAAGCTCGTGGCCGGCTGCGCATAGTCCTGCATGACCTGTTTGCGCAGGGTCTCGGTGTCGATGCCGGCGCGGATTGCCTGGCGGACCTTTTTGTCCTTGAGCGCCTCATCGCCGGTGCCGAATTCCTTGCCCGTGGCGTCGGCGACGCCCGGGTTGATGGAGATTCCGTTGAACCGGCGACCGTTGCCGTCGTTGAGTTCGACGTTGTCCGCGTTCTCCAGCGCCGTGAACTGGTCGGGGCTGAGCCCGGTGATGAAGTCGACTTCGCCGGAGCGGATCGCCTGCACCTGCGCATCGGAGTTCGTGTAGTAGCGGTACTGGATCTCGTCGAGCTTCGGCTTGCCGCGCCAGAAGTTCGGGTTCGCCTTGAGTGTGATCGACTTGTTCGCCTCGTAGCTCTCGAGTTGGAAGGGCCCCGAGCCGACGGACTTCTCATCGTTCTTGAATTCGCCGGGCTTGTCGATCTTCGACCAGACGTGCTCGGGCACGACGGGGATCTCCTGGCCGGGGTTGTTCGCCTGCGGCTTCTTCAGAGTGATCTTGACGGTGCCCTCGTCGGGGGCCTCGACCTTGCCGAAGTTCTCGACGAGGCTGCCGTTGGCCACCGCCATCTCTTCCTTCTCCATCATCTGGTTGTAGGTCCAGGCGACGTCTTTCGCGGTCAGCGGTTCACCGTCGGACCATTTCATGTCCGGACGGATCGTGTAGGTCCAGACCTTGCCCTCGGAGTCCGTGTTCCATTCGGTGGCGAGCCCCTCGGTGATCGAACCGTCCTTGGCGTCGTTGGCCACAAGATTCTCGTACATATACCGGAAGGTGTTCGTCGGCACGAGGTAGAAAGACGTGAACGGGTTGAAAGAGTCGATGAAACCGTCGGTGGCGATCCGCAGCACGTTCTCCGAGGCCGGAGCCTCCGAGGTGGCAGCCTGCGCCGGGGAGGCGGCCATCGATCCGGCAAGGGCGAGTGTGGCGACGCCGGCCAGGCACCGTTGCCAGCCTCTGCGCAGTGAGTGTGAGGTGAGCATCTTCGTCTTTCTTCTCGTGCGGTGATTCACTTGTCCTCCCCTGGCCTGGGTGAATCTGGGTGTTCTCCCGGGTCAGAGCAGATGTGTTCTCCATCACTCTACGTTCGAAGTGACGTGAAAACGGCACAACAACACACAAATATGCCTGCCGGTCACTGTGCAGATGCCACAGGCGAGTCGAAATCAGCTGCCGTGGGCAAGTTCGGCAGCGGTTTCGCAATCGTGCGGACTCACCGGGCGGCCGTCCGGGCTCAGCCCGCGGTTCACCGGGCTCAGCGGGCGCAGTTCGGTCTCGCCCGCCTCGGCGAGGATCTCAGCGATCGCCTGCCCGCGGCGGATGAGGCTGAACTCGATGCCGCCGTCGGGAGCGGTGCGGTAGCCGAAGATCGGCACCCGCGGGAGCAGATTGTAGGAGAACGGGTTCGAGAAGTAGTAGGCGCCTGTCTCGGGTACGGCGACGAGGTCACCTGCGTCGAGACGCGGCAGCATCCGATCCCGGGCCAGGAGGTCGCCGGAGAAGCAGGCGGGTCCGGCGACGTCGGTCGGGACGATCTCGGTGTCGGCCTCCTCGGCGGTCTTGGGGTTCCCGTCCGGGGTGAACGGCAAGATCCGCAGGGGCCAGTCGTTCGGGGCATAGGCGGTGCGGGTGGCGACCTGGACACCGGCCTGGGTCATCACGATGCGGCGCCCGCCGGTGGTCTTCGCGTATTCGACGCGGGTGAGGATGGTGCCGGCCTTGGCGAGGAGGGCGCGGCCGAATTCGGTGACGATGTCGAAGTCGAACAGGCCCGCCACCTCCTCTTCGAGCACCGAGCGGTAGTCGGCGAAGGTCGGGGTGATGTCCTCGCCGTCGAAGTTCACCGACAGTCCCCCGCCGATGTCGATGCGCGTGATCCGCCTGGTCGAGGCACGCGAGTTGATCTCCTCGGCGAGGTCGACGGCGGCGCGGATTCCGACGGCGGCCTTGCCGAGGCTGATGCCCTGCGAACCGGAGTGGACGTGGATCTGGCTCAGCCAAGGGCGAGCGAGGTAGGCCTCGATGAGGGCCTCGCGGGCGCCCGGGTCGGCGAGTCCGATACCGAATTTCGAGGTTTCGGTGGCGGTGCTCAGCGCGCCGATCGCGCCCGTGCCCGACTGCGGATTGATGCGGATTCCGATCTTCGCCGAGGCGGCCGTGGCGTCCGTGCTGTTACGCTCCGCCAGGATCGTGTCGAGGCGCGAGAGTTCGTCGAAGTTGTCGACATTGATCGAGACGCCAAGGTCGACGGCCCGGCACAGTTCGGCCCAGGTCTTGGCCGGGGAGTCGAAGACGATGCGGTCGGGGGCGAACCCGGCCGAGAGTGCGAGTTCGAGTTCGCCGGGGCTGGCGACCTCGCAGCCCGCTCCCGCCTCGGCGAATCGGCGCAGCAGCGACGGCAGCGGCACCGCCTTGCACGCCACTGCGTGGAGCACCTCGCGATCTGATGCGAATGCCGAGGTCAGCCGGTCAAAGGCGGTGTCGACCCAGTCGAGATCCATGAGTCCGAGCACGGCCGCCTCATCGGTCAGCGCGGGAACGGAGTCAGAAGGGGCGGAGGCGTGTGCCAACTGTGTCGGAGCCGAATCCGGCCGCGCGGAAGCATGTGCCGACTGTGCCGGGGCGGCTGCGCGGTGAGGCGACGCGCTGTTCTCTGCGATCGTTCGGATTGCTCGGGCGCGACGGTTCGGAATCGCATGGTGATGACTGGGCATAACGTCCTTTGTTCGAGATCTGTTGTCACCTTAGGACGGCTGACCTCGAAGAACGCACGATAATTCGCCAACGTTCGCAGAAGCTGATTGTAGGTTTCTCACGACCGGTCGTGGACGAGCACGGAGAGTTCGAGCCAGAGCCGCTCGGCCGGTTCCGCCGTTGAGAGACCGGTGATCACCTCGATCCGGCCGAGGCGATGTCGCAGCGAATTCGTGTGCACATGCAGTCGGCGGGAGGCCTCGGCCGAGTTGCCGACCGTGGCGAAGTAGACGCGCAGGGTCTCGAGCAGGCTGCCGTTGTGCCGATTGTCGTGAGCGGCCAGTGCCTGCGCCGGACCGAGCACTCCGGCGCCCGACAGAGCCCGCTGGCCGGCGAGTGCTCGCCCGCCGGCCGGTCCGGGCCCTCCGCCGATCACGCGCTCATCTGCGGCCAGCAGCGTATCGGCGACCTGCAGACCGACGACCCTCGCTGCCACGTCGCGGATGGTCGCCCCGACGATTCGGCCGCGAGTACTCGGACTTGCGCGTGTGCCTGAACTCGTCTGTGCGGTCGGGTCCACGTCCTCGTCGTCCGCGCCAGGACCCGCCTCGGTGACGGTCTGCACGGCGTCGACGACGTATGCGGCTTCGGTCCACGACCGGTGCACGGCATCGAGGCGGTCGACCGGGGCGCCGACTCCGAAGCACAGGGTCTCCGACTTCGGCAGGGACCTGCGCAGAGCGGCGATGACGTGGTCGCGCACCTGATCGGCGTTCATCGGCTCGCTCATCTGCACCAATGCCGCGAGGCGGACCCGCTCCCCGGTTCCGGATCGACCCATGCTGACATCTGCCGGGCTGACGGGAACAGAACCATGTCCGGCGTGTGCGGCACCGGCGGAGCTCACGTGCGCGAGCACGGCATCGGCGAAGGCGGCCCGCAGATGGAACCGCAGGACGGGCTCTCGGTCGGGGGCCACCTCGGTGAAGGCAAGGACGCAGAAGCTGCCCGAGAACGGCAGCGACAGCAGGGTCGCCGCCGGCCCGAGATCGGCCGAGCCGGCGAGGATCCCGCCGAGAGCCTCCCGGCGGATGCGCTTCTCGAACGGTGACCGGCGCAGGGTCCGCAGCATCACTGGCAGGGCCGCGCGAGCGGCATCGCGCAGCACCTCGCGCAGCGGTTCGGGATCGACCTCGGCCGGGTAGGCCGCCCAGATCGTCCCGATGAGTTCGCCCTCGCTGCGCAGGGCGATGACCGATCGGGCCGGTGATGTGCCTTCGGCGGGACGTTCGACGACATCGGTGGAACGGCGGATCGTGTCGAGGAACCCGGATTCCTCGAGTTCGGCGATCCGCCAGTCGGGAATGGCCCCGGACAGGATCGTCTCGCGACGGATCTCATCGAGTTCGTCGCCGAGGTTGGCATGCGCGAGCACTCGCGAGGCCGGGTCCTCGATCGTGATCGACGCGCCCGTGGTTTCGGCGATGGCGGCGGCCAGGGCGCTGAGGTCGTCGACATCGGGCCAGGCCAGGGCGCTCGTCGCCCCTTCGATGAGCTGTCGCAGATGGACGAGGATCTCCGACCACGTCACATGCGGCGATCGTTCGAGGAGGATCGGAGCCCGGCCCGCACTCCCCCGCAGGTCGACCCCGTCACCGAGGTGGCTGTGCGTTCCGGGCGGGACGACGAGGGCGGCGGCTCCCGCATAGTCGGTCAGCACAGCGTCGAGTCCGGCAGGGCTGCGCACCGGTTCGGTGACGAGGACGACGGTTCCGTTCAAGGAGCCGTGGTCGGCCGCCTCGGCGGGCGCGGCTGGCAGGTCGAAGCCGAATTCGACTCGCGCGACCGCGACGTCGTCGGCCACCTCGGTCAGCGGCAGGAGGAACCCCTCTGTGTCCCGGATCAGTCGGGACAGTCGCGGACTCGCGGTGTCGGTCATGCTCCCACTGTAGTCAACGAGCGCCCACGGTCGGGAGGGCCTGCATCAACGGAACCGGCCGCCTCGGCGGGGTGGGATGTAGCGGACGGGTCAGCCGCCTCGGCGGGGTGGGGTTAAGTCGAATCAGCCAGCCGCCTCCGCGGGGGCAGATCATTCCGGGGAGAAGAATTTGAACTGGAGAGCGCGGACGACGAGCTGGGCGAGATTGCGCGCCCCCAGTTTGAGGCGCAGGTTGCGGGCATGCGACTTCATGGTGGACATGGCCACCGACTGGTCGGCCGCGATCTCCTCGTAGCTGTGGCCCTGGCAGAGCAGGGTGAGCAGCTCCAGCTCGCGCGCGGTCAGCTGCGGTGCCGCGTCGGGGGCGTCGGGCAGGGCATCTCCGCTGATGACGATGTCCTCGGCCAACCCTCTGAGCAGTTCGGGGCTTTCCCCCGCCGAGGCGGCCCGCACGAGCGAGACGAGTTCCCTCTCCCCGGCCGTCTTGTTGATCACGGCGAGTGCGCCGGCTTCGAGCGCGCGGGCGATTCCCGGACCGGGCGACACGGTCGTCAGGAGCACAACGCGGGCCTCGGGGTCGAGGTCCATGATCGCCGCCGTCGCATCGACGCCGCTCATTCCCGGCGGCATATTGACGTCCATGAGGACGAGGTCGGGACGCTCGGCGTCGAAAGCGACGATGGCCTCTTCGCCGGAGTGCACGGGGTCGAGTACACGGAAGGAACCCGCATCATCGAGCGCCGCCGCCACCGCTCGTGTCGTCCACGAATCGTCATCGACGACAAGCACGGAGGTGAGTGCGGCGGTGCGCTCGGCGGGGTCAAAGGTGTCGTCCCGGTTGAGCGACGAGTTGGTTGGCGGGGTTGCCTCCGCGCCCGTGGATGGCGTCGGCTGGTGGCGCGCCGTCATCAGGCGTCGACCTTGTCGCGGTCGCCCTTCTTGCGGCGACCTTGGCTGCGGTAGTCGGTCGCCCCGCCTGTGTCCGGCACGGAATCGGCGCTGCGATCGGTGGTGGGTGCACCGGCAGACGGTGCCTGCACATGTGGCGACTCATCACCAGCAGCCACGTCATTTGGTGCCTCGGTGCTTGATGTCACTGCACCGGTCTCGAAGTCGTCATCGACGACGTCTATCATGTCGGCGGCAGAGGTGGCCTGTGCGGACGGGGAGATGAAACGGATCGGCAGGGCCACCTCGACGACGGTTCTCTTCCGATCATCCGCGTCCACCCGGCAGACGCCGCCCACGGCCTTGGCCCGGCGGGACAGGGACCGCGGCGCCTGGGTCAGGGCGGTCGGGGATTCGTTCGTGCTGCGGCAGAGCAGTTCGGCCCGGTCACCGCGCTCACCTCGCATTTCGACCGCGAGGGTGGCGGGGGTGCCCGGAACGGAGTGGCGGATGACGTTCGTGGCGAGCTCGAGCATCACGGCCCGGAAATGGTGTGACAGAGTGCCGGTCGCGTGGGTCGGCAGCGGGGAGAGTTCGGTGGTCAGCGGAACGGAACCGGCCGCGCACCCGTCCTCGATCGCGATCGACAGCTGCTCCGCCTCGGCGCGGAATCGGACCCGAGAGGTGGCGGAGTCCCCGGTGCAGGCCTCGGTCTCCCACTTGCTCAGGCTCGTCACCAGCTGTCGGAGCCGTTTCGTGGCTTCGGCGTTGACCAGCGCCAACTCGGCGAGGAGGCGGTCCGCGGTCTCGGAGTCGCTTTCCTTCGCCAGGGTGCGGATGATTGCGGATTCGGTGGTCAGCGAATGCGAGATGGTGTCGTGCATGTCGCTGGTGAACCGGGCGCGCATGGCGTCGAGTGATTTCTGGTGGTCGACGGCGGCGCGTTCTCGGCGGTCGATCTCACTGCGGATTCGGGCCTCGACGAACGACGCGCACAGGCCGAGGATCGAATAGGTCAGCCAGCCGTAGCCGAGGTCGGTGAACCCTTCGAAGCCGACGTCATAGGATCCGAGTCGGGTCGATGCGCCGAGGTAGCCGGCCAGTCCGATGGTGCCCAGCGCGAAGCCGATCCAGCGGCGGCGGCTGATCAGGACCGCGGTGGCGAGGATGAGCGCCTCGGGGAACATGTTCTCCAGGTCCGGGTAGAGCATGGAGAACGCGATGCCCAGTCCGGTCGTCGCGATGACGATGCTCAGCGGCAGGAAAGCGGCTAAGACGATGAGTCCGTAGGCGAGGATGAGCAGGCCTGCGTAGCGGGGTTCGGTGATCTCGAAGGACCCGGGCACCAGGATCGTCAGACCCATGATGAGGGCCAGCAGACGGATCGGCAGATCGATGAAGCGCGGTCCCCGAAGGAAGTGCCACACTCGGGCCGGGACGCTCGCTGACGTGCCGGTCGCGCTGTCGATCTCTGAAGTCATGGCCTCTATTCTGCTACATCCGTCATGTCCGTCGAAAACCCTCCAGAACTA
>NZ_JBPIZD010000025.1:0-46549 GCF_051172395.1 Brevibacterium sp. H602
TTTTCGGCGCACCAGCTGAGCAGGTCGTCCACACTCGGGTGGTGGATGACGTGCTGGTACTTGTCGGTGACCATCGCTCCGCGACGGTTCCAGCGGCGTTTGCCGACGATGTGCACGGCTGCGGCGTCAGGCGCTTGGCGTAGTGACCGATGGGGTATTCCATGGTCATGCCGATGCCGCCGTGCATCTGGATCGATTCCTGGCTGATGTTGCGGGCAGCCCGGTCGACGATGATCTTCGCGGCGATGACGTCGCGGTGGCGGTCCTTCTCGGCGCCGGGGACCTCGGAGGTCACGGCCAGGCGAGAGTACAGAGCCATACTGCGCGCGTACTCGAGTTCGGCGTAGAGGTCGGCGGCGCGGTGCTGCAGAGCCTGGTTCGCACCGATCGGAGCACCGAACTGCTCACGGGTCTTCAGGTACTCGGCGGTCATCGTCAGCGAGGCTTCGAGCGCACCGACGGCCTCAGCCATGATCGCGGCGTTGCCCAGGTCGAGGACCTCGGACAGCACGGCATTGGCGTCGGCGGCGTCGAGGCGCTGGGCGGCGACACCCTCGAGCTTGAGGTTCGCGCTGCCCAGGCCATCGGCCTGGCGCTGAGCCACACGGCTCAGACCCTCGGCATCGGCGGCGACGAGGTAGAGGCCCAGTTCGCCGTTCTGCGTGGCGGTGACGACGAAGTGGTCGGCGACGTCTCCGCCGAGCACGTTGTTCTTCTCACCGGTGAGGGTGAAGCTGCCGTCTGCGCCGGAGACCTGGGTCTGCGGAGCGTCGACCGCGTAGCGCAGTCCGGGTTCGAGCGCTGCGAGAGCGAGGAAGGTCTGGCCCTCTGCCACACCGGGCAGGATGGCCTGCTTCTGCTCCTCGCTGCCGCCGAGCAGAACGGCATTGGCACCGAGGACTGCGGTAGCCAGGAACGGTTCGAGGACGAGTGAGCGACCGAACGCCTCGGCGACCACGGCCACCTCGTTGAAGGTCATGTCCGCGCCGCCGTAGGACTCGGGGATCGCAAGTCCGA
Source organism: Brevibacterium sp. H602 (assembly GCF_051172395.1). Lineage (NCBI taxonomy): Bacteria > Bacillati > Actinomycetota > Actinomycetes > Micrococcales > Brevibacteriaceae > Brevibacterium > Brevibacterium sp. H602. The sequence goes on from NZ_JBPIZD010000025.1 coordinate 1,018, forward strand.
GCAGACCCATTTCGGCGAAGGCCTGCCACTTCTCGCGGGAGATGCCCTCGTCGCTGCGAAGGGTCTCTTCGCGCTTTGCGATGTCGTACTCGCTGCGCAGGTACTTGTTCAGAGTGCTGGCGAGTTCTTGCTGAATGTCGTTGAGTTCAAGATCCATTGTTGTCCTTCTTGGGAGATCGAGTGAGCGTCGGTATCTCAGAGACCGAGCAGTGCCTTCGAGATGATTCCGCGCTGCACCTCGGACGAACCGCCGTAGATGGTGACCTTGCGGGTGTTGAAGTAGCCGGGCAGGGCATCGACAGCTCCGTTGGGCAGGTCGGACAGACCCTGGCCCTGCACACGGTCGGCGACGAAGTCGAGACCCTGCGGACCGAGCACGTCGACGAGGAGTTCGGAGATGTCCTCCTGCAGCTGGGAGCCCTTGAGCTTGAGCACCGAGGAGCGCGGATCCGGCTTGTCGGACCCGGCGGCCTGGGTCGAGAGGATCCGCAGCTGGGTCATCTCGAGCGCGGTGAGTTCGGCTTCGATCTTCGTCAGACGAGCGGAGAACAGGGGGTCATCCAGCAGAGTGCCGCGAGCGGTCTTCGTCACCGCGGCATAGGCCTTGGCGCGGGCGAGGTTGACCTTCGAGCCGCCGATGCGGGCGATTCCGGTGCGCTCGTTGCCGAGGAGGAACTTCGCGTAGGTCCAGCCCTTGTTCTCTTCGCCGACGAGGTTCTCGACGGGGACCTCGACATTGTCGAAGAAGACTTCGTTGACCTCATGGCCGCCGTCGATGAGCTGGATCGGACGGACGGTGACGCCGGGGGTCTTCATATCGATGAGCAGGAAGGAGATGCCGGCCTGCTTCTTCACGTCCGGGTCGGTGCGCACGAGGTTGAAGATCCAGTCGCCGTACTGGCCCAGGGTCGTCCAGGTCTTCTGGCCGTTGACGATGTACTTGTCGCCCTGGCGCACCGCGGTGGTCTTGAGCGAGGCGAGGTCCGAGCCGGCGTTGGGCTCGGAGAATCCCTGCGACCACCAGATGTCGATGTTCGCGGTGGCGGGCAGGAAGCGTTCCTTGATCTCCTGCGAGCCGAAGGTGGCGATGACGGGTCCGACCATGGACACGTTGAACGGCAGCGGCTGCGGAACGCAGGCCAGCTGCATCTCTTCGAGCCAGATGTGACGCTGCACGGGGGTCCAGTCCTGGCCACCCCATTCGACCGGCCAGTTCGGCACGGCGTAGCCGTGCTGGTTGAGGATCCGCTGCGAGGTGACCATGTCTTCCTTGCTCAGCTCCTGGCCGGTGGCGACCTTGAAGCGGAGTTCCTCGGGGATCTCCGTGCGGTAGAACTGACGCATCTGCTGCGCGAACTCGCGCTCTTCAGCATTCAGTAGGGTGTCCATGCGAACTCCTTATAGATCGTTCAGTAACTTTCCTCCAATGGTACGGTTCGGTGTTCGGGCTCACAAGTGGGAGACGACGGAGATTCTCGCCGAGGCGGCCCTCCGGTGGGGTCGGATGTTGATGTCACAATCGCCTAACTTTATTTCAGAAATGTATTACTACACCTATCGCGGGTGGTACTACTTATTCAGGAATTTCATCGTTGATTCCGAGACGTGAGCCTCTCCGGACTGAACCCCGCACCGCTGGGCTCCGCATTCCCCGCCGCAGAAGATCCCCAGAGGTACGGAAAGCTGAGTGACGTGTCAGGCAGGACTACACGCATCCCCCCGGTCGCACCGTCGCGCCGGCTCTTCGGTTACGAGTCCGAACTCTCGACGGTCGTCGACGCGATCTCCGGGCAGAGGCATCTGGGCGCTCTCATCATCGGCGCGGCGGGCATCGGGAAGACCGCGCTGGTGAATGCTTCGCTCTCTCGTCTCGACCCCGATCTTGCGGTCACCCGCCTGCGCGGCTCGGAGAACGCGCGGGTCCGGAATCTCGGAATCTTCGAAATCCTGCTGTCGCGGGAGGGCATCGGCACAGACCTCCCGCCTGGTCGAGCGCTGTCGGTGATCGGCGGTCTGTTCGAGCGCAGAGCCGAGGGCGGGCGCTCTCTGGTCGTCGTCGACAATGCCGATCTCGTGGACGATCATTCCCTCGCAGTGCTGGCCCAGCTGACGGATGCGCGCAGGATCAAACTCGTCATCGCCGCCGAATCCGCCCGTCCGCCGGTCGATCTCATCGCCGGACTGTGGCTGTCCGGAAGCGTTGTCAGGATCGATCTGGACGGTATCGACGAGGCGGATGCGGCTGCGATGATCAACAGCATCGGACTCATGGAGACCGAGACGAGATCGGTCTCGGAGCTGACCGCGCTCGCCCATGGCAATCCGCGGCTGCTCGAGAGGCTGCTGTTCGGGCGGAGCCGGACCAGCGGGGTCGAAACCGCGATCGCCCGGGTCGATCAGCCCAGCCGAGAGGTCATCGAAACCGTCGCTCTCATCGAAGCCGTGCCCTATGACGTGCTCGTCGGGTTCGCGAGTCCGCAGACGATCGACTCTCTGGCGGAGGATGGTCTGCTCTCGATTTCGAAGGGTCGAGGGGGAACGGTGAGCATGCACGAACCCGTCACGGCTGAGAACGTCCGAGCGATGGTCCCTCCCTCTCGCAGCCTCGAGCTGCTCACCCGGTTCGATGCCGGAGCGGATCTTCCGGCACTTCACGGCAGGACGCTCTTCGGCTACGCCGCGTGGTCGATCTCCTTGGGCCGGGTGCCGACTCCCAAGCAGGTTCTGGATGCCGCCGGTTGGGCAAACGCGCGGGGCAGATACCGCGAAGCCGCAGAGATCATCCGCACCAGCGGCTATCGCGGTCCCGAACTCGACCTCGAGCACGCCCGCAGCGAATGGGGAGCCGGCCGTCTCAGGCAGGCCAGGGAGATCATCGACCCGCTCGTCTCCGAGGCTTGCCTGAATCCGGTCACCTCAGCACAGGAGTATCTGTCCCGTCTCGCCTCGATGGAACTGAGGCTGATGGACCCAAGGAAGCCCGAGGGTCTGCGGCTGGACTGGGTCCGGGACACGCTTTCGCTGCCGATCGACGTCGGTCGGCTCGATGCGACGCGCGCCAGGTTCGACCTCAAAGGAGGTCGTATCGCCGCTGCTTGCGCTCTGGCCGAGAGCGTCTATCTCAACCATGCGAGCTCGGTGCGCCACCGTCTGCGCGCATGTGCGTTCCTCGGCGTGGCAGAAGTGATGTCCGGGCGGATCGAACTGGGACTGAGCTATATCGCGCAGGCCCGGCTGATGTTCGGACTTCCCGGACCCGAATCGTTCGAACGGGAAGATGCCATCCCGCAGTTCTTCGTGGCGAATTTCATCGCCGGCAACTGGGCCGAGGCGCGGACGGCAATGGATGAACTGACCTCCAGTCGGCGGCTGACCAGGCTGACGAACGCGCTCATCGACCTGCGCACCGGCAACGCGGCGAAAGCCCACTGCATCCTCGGCGAACTCAATCTCGGTGCCGACCCCTGCGACATCGTCGATATTGCGGGAATGGCCAGGTCGGCTCTGTCTCTGTCCGCTGTGCTGACAGACCAGCGGACGGAGGTCGTCTCGATCGCTGTCGACGAGGAGGCCGAAGCCAGTCGGCATTCGTGGTGGGCTTCATTCGAAGCCAGACTCTTCGATCTGCAGGCACTGGCGCAGACGTCGCCGGGGCCGGCAGCCCCACAACTCTATGAGCTCGGGGCCTGGGCAGAAGAACACGGTGCGCACACCCTTGCATGCCTGGCCTGGCTCGAGGCCGGTCGACTCGGGCACCAACAGGCCATCGGCGGATTGTCCGCGTCGTCCGGCAGGGTCGACGGCTCCCTCGGTCGCCTGCTGCGCGCCGTGGCACATGCCTTCAGCACTGACGATCTGCAGGCGCTCATCACCGCGGCCCGTGAGGCGCTGATCTTCGGCGCGGTCGTGCTCTGCGCCCAGCTCTCCGGCGAGGCCCGAAAACGCGCCGTTGCCTCAGGTGATGCTGCCGCCACCAAAGAAGCCCGGATCCTGCTGGGCCGGAGCCGGCGCGTGCTCGACTTCGATGCCGACGGCAAACGGTTCTACGCGAATCTGGGCGAGCTCGAGCACTCGATCATCACGGGCATCGTCGAGGGCCGAACGAGCTCAGAGATCGGAGATGAGCTGCACCTGTCGACCCGAACCGTCGAATGGCACCTCGGTCGCCTCTACCGTCGAGTGCATGTGGCCAATCGGCAGGAGCTGCGAGAGGTGGTGACGGAATGGCTGAAGAGCTGACCGCCGCCTCGAGTGCTCGTGACGGAGCAGAGATCTTCGGGCGCAAGGGCGAACTCGAACTGATTCGTCAGTCGCTGCGCTGCTCGGAATGCTCCGGCATCCTCATCGAAGGCGAGATCGGCGTCGGCAAGACTCTCCTGGCGAGAACGGCCTTCGAGGACGGAAACGACGGAATCTGGATCCGCGGGGACCGAGTGCATCGGAACACCGAGTTCGGCGTCTTCGGTCTGCTCATCGACCTCGACGGTGACCCGTCCACACTGCTGGGACGAACCGTGTCCCGTCTCACCACGACTCGAACCCCGCAGGTGGTCTTCGTCGACGACGCCCACCTGCTCGACCCCCGCTCGCAGGAGGTCCTGACCGACTTGGCCAGCGTCGGCTCGATCAAGCTCGTCGCGATGTCGCGGTCCAATCCCGAGAGTGGGGTCATGCCGTTCTCGACTCTGGTCGAAGACCGTGTGCTCCAGCATCTCGTCCTCGGCCCCCTGCCGCGAGAGGACTATCGGTCGATGATCGAACACCGCCTCGGTCACATCGTGTCCCAAGCCGTGGTCGACATCGTCGACTTCCATTCGAAGCGCAATCCGGGAAAGCTCATCGAACTCCTCGAATACACCGCACGACGATCGCGCTTCCTCATGCGCCGAGGAGTGTGGATCCTCGACGGACACGACACCGACTACGATGCGCGTGCCCGCGACTATGCGCGGATCGGACTCGCCGACCACTCGCCGCAGGAGACGGAGGCCCTCGAGCTGGTCGTCCTCGCGGGAGAGGTGGAGCTGGCGACACTGCTCAAAGCTGGGCTCGGGGAAGCCGCGGATGCGCTCGTGGCCGCTGGAGAGCTGAAGATCGACTCGCAGAGGCCCCATATCTATGAGGCGGTGGAGAACCACACCTCGGACACGATCAGATACACGACCCCAACCGGTCGGAGTCGAGAGTGGTTCGACTTCATCGACTCCAGCGGAGATGCACCCGCGGAGTGGTCGCAGGTGGTCAGGGCCGAGTGGGGACAGATCTGCGGAGCGGAAGTCAGCGAGTCGAGGACCATCGCCGCCGCACTGATCGCCGCTCGCCTCGGAGACTGGCATCGGGCCATGCGTCTGATCGCGGAGATCCCGACGGAGAAGATGAGCCCGCACGAGCTGCTCTCCGTCGCTCTCCTCTATTGCGGCTGCAATAAGATTCCCCTCGGACTCGACATCCTGGCACATGCGGTACGCACCGCATGCTGTGCCCAGCTCGTCGTGGACGCGCTCGTGGTGTGGATGAACCGCGCTTCCGCATCCATGTCTCCTGCCCTGCGACTTGCGGACTTCCGCACCGCTCTCAAACGGCTATACGAGGAAGGTGACGGACACCCCGGAGGGGGAGTGGACGCAGCGTTCGGACTCGAGTTCCTCGACCGAGTCGCTGCCGTCGTTGCCGAAGAACGACCGATCACCGTGGATGTCTTCGACGGACTCACACCCGAGGGCGGGGCAACGGGCAACTTCCATCTGCTCGACACGATGCTGCACGCGACGGACATGCTCGACTCGGGACACACCTTGGAAGCACTCGCGCTCCTCGAATCCGCTCAAGCCGATTTCAGCAGCGAAAGCACAGGGGCACTTCACCTGACCATGCTGCGCGGTCGTACACTGCTGCAATTGGGACGGATCGCTGAGGCGAGAGAGCTGATGACGACACTGTCGACGCATGACATCGCGTACCTGTCAGCTCGGTCCGGGCCGATCGACCTGCTGTGGGCGCAGACTCACCTGCTCGAAGGCAATCTGTCGGGGGCGATGAAGGCGCTTCGCGCCGCGATCGAATCGCTCACCTATTGGAACATGGGCACCCAGCTGGCCATTGCGTTGGCGGAGGCCGAGTATGCGGTGTCACGTGTCGGAACCGCTGCCGAAGCCGACGATCTGCACGCCCGCTTCGACGAGCTGCCCGTCACAGCCCTCTACCACGAATATCGTCGGGCCCTCGTTCTGCGAACTACCGCGCGGGCGATACGCACCGGTGAGACCCGGTACGAGCACGAGCTGCGTCGGATGTTGGACGACGCCGAAGCCGATGGGGCGGCGGCGATCGTCGTGCTCATCCGCCTGCACCTCTTCCTGCACTTCGACGAGATCGCACCCGAGGCGATGTGCGAAGAAGCAGCGCGCGGAACCGGGCGTGAGTTCGACATCGTCGGCCGCCTCGGCGCTGCACTGCGTGATCATGATCGTGCAGCCTTGACGGCCATGGCAGAGGAACACGGAGCGTCGATGCCCGACCTGGCGGGTAAGTGCATCGCTCTGGCCGCGCGATTCGGAGCCGGCAAGCGCAGCGGACCGGGCAGGCAGAACATAGGGCTGACCGCCCGGGAGAAGCAGATCAGCGCGCTCATCGTCGCGGGCCGATCGAATGCGGAGATCGCGCTGGAACTGGGGGTGCGGGTGCGAACGGTCGAGGGTCACACGTACCGGCTGTTCCGAAAACTCGGAATCGAGCGCAGGGACCAGGTCGCCGAGGCGATGCGGGATACCGAAGGCCGACTGCGCGCCTGAGCGCGAACCGAGTATCCGCACCTGCGGGATTTCGGACTCGAGTGAGTACTCACTGCGGTGCTCCAGTGGTGACCTGGCAGTGACTGAGTAGTGACCCGAAGGCGATTCCCGTATCGACCACCTGGTCCGAGACGGCTGCCGGCGAGGAGTATCTGAGTATGGACATCACGCCTCAGTCTCCTCAGCGAACCGATCCCCGCGCCGTGCGAACGGCAGCGTCCGTCTCCGGGCCGGAAATCCTTGTCCGAAAGAGCTCTCCGGACTCGACGACGGGAGGCGGATCATGCGTCAGGTGATTCGTCGCAAGGAAGTCGGCGACCTCCGCTCCCTCCTCTCGCGGCACCGTGCCGCCGCCCTCACCGGCGGCTTCGGGTCCGGGAGGCGATCGATTCTGCGGGCACTCGAGTCGGAGTGGGACGGCACGGTCATCAGAGTCGCATCGAGTCCGCTCGATGAGGACACGCCCTGGTCCGGGATAGGCGGTCTGCTCGCCGCAGTCAGCGCATCCGTGAACGGCCCTGCCGATCCGGCGGAATTCGCCGATGATGAGTTAGTGCCGAACATGATGACGGCTCTCCGATCGATTCCAGGAGATGAGGACACGCTCATCCTCGTGCCCAATGCCGATGAGATGGACATGGACTCGCAGCGGGTGCTCGGTCAGGTGCTGCGCCGGTTGAAGTCAGGACGACTGCACATCGTCATCACGGCGCGGTCGATCGACGATGACGGTCCGTTCGCCTCGGTGCCGGAGATCGAACTTGCGGATCTCAGCATCGCCGAGCTCATCGAGCTCGCCCGTGACCTCGCCTTGGCCCGCTTCGGTCACACAAGGATCGCCGAGGAGGCAGCCCAGGTAGCCGCCCACGCCGCCTCGGGTCGTCCCTTGGCCGTCAGCCACATCCTCGAGGAGATGGCGCCCAGTGAGATGCGCGGGGAGATCGCGCTGTCGATCCCGGTGCGAGTGGGACCGGCCAGCCGTCCGATGATCGCCGACTATGTCGAGGGACTGACGGCCAACGCCGAAGCGCTGCTCAGATGCCTGTCGCTGTCCCCACTGACTCCGCTGCGGCCCCTGGCCAGGAGGCTGCCCGGATTCTGGGAAGCCGTCGACGAACTCGAATCGCGCGGAACGATCGAACGTCGGGGAGCCTTTCTGCGGATACCCCACGGATTCGTCCGTGCCATGGTGCAGCAGTCGATGGGGGCGAGCGAGCGACGCCGAACCCACCTCGTCCTGGCCGAAGACTGCGCCGACACGTGGCCGCAGATCGAAGCCTGGCACGTCTCGTTCATCGACCCGGGTGAGGAGACAGCACAGCAGCTGGCTGCACACGCTCTCGGGCTCGTGCGACGCGGACTCACTGCCGGAGGGGCCGAATTCGCCGAACGGGCCATCCGGGTCTGCAACGATCTCGAGGAGCTGCGCGGTCAGCTTGTCGAGATCGCCGAGACGCTGTCCGATCACGGGCAATTCGCCTTCTCCCGCCGCTATGTGCAGATCGCCTCTCGTTCGAACCGGGCCGCGGTCGTGGTTCGCGCTCGGACTCTCGAAGTCCGCAATGTCTTCCTCGAGACGCAGACGCTGCCGTCCTCACTGTTCACGTCGTGGAGCAGGGGCGAATCGGAGCAGGCGCCCGCCGAGGTGGCGCGCCTGCAGCTGACGCTGGCGCTCTGCCACTGTGAACGAGGCGAATTCGCTCGAGCGCAGGAGCTTCTGGCACTTGCCGAATCCGCCGACGAGCATTTTCGCGACAGCGAGGCACAGCTTGTCCATGCCGTGCGCATCCTGCTTGACAGCAACTGCGGAAAGGACGGGTCGGCGCTCGCCGGATTCGCGAGCCTGCAGGAACACCAGGATGCGATCAGGCCGAGCTTCGGACTCGCCGTCGCCCAGGGACTGGTGCTCACCGAGCATTATGAAGCCGCCTCGGCTGTGCTCGACCACATCGGTGAGACCTGTGCCGCGACCAGGGTCTGGAAGCGGCAGGTGGACTGTGTCCGCGCTGATCTGGAATTGCGCCTCGGCCGAGTCAGCCAGGCCGTCGACGTCATCGACAGGCTCATCGCGGAATCGGAGGCCGACAAGCGCAGAGGGCTCGTCGTCGTCCGGCAGGATCGGATCCAGCTGCTGCACGCCTGGAAGCTGCTGCTGACCGGACGCGCCGGTGAAGCCGGGCTCGTCGAGGAACAGGCCGCGGTCCGAGCGTCGGCGACGAACAACCGCCGTCTGCTGGCCGAGCTGAATGCGCTCCAGGGCAGATATCTGCTGCGCACCGACTGCGCAGCCGAAGCGATCGGACACCTTCGGCGCTGCGAACAGCTGTCCGAGGACGAGACCAACCCGAACGTGCGTCGTTTCGAGGCCGACCTCATCGAAGCCTTGGTGGGTATCGGCAGAAGAGAGCATGCGACTCTTCTGCTCCAGAAGCTGCGTGACCACGCGAAGGCATGCCCTTCTCGGTGGACCGATCTGGTCGTCGCTCGGAGCGAAGCGCTTTTGGCCGCCGGGGAGACCGCCACCGAACTGTTCGGGCGAGTGCTGCGGCAGTCAAGCACTTCTGAATTCGTCTTCGAGAAGGCGGTCGCGCATGCGGCGTTCGCCTCTCGCCTGTCCGACAACGGCTCGAACTTGAAAGCACGCGAACAGAGACTTGCCGCTGCGGCGCTGTTTCGCGAAGTCGGGGCCGGCCGCCTCGCCGACCATCTCCGCACAGGGCAGATCGTCGACGAGCCGAAGGCGCCGACGATGCCTGAGCTGCCCCGCCTCGGCGAACTCAGCGATGAGGAGCTCAAGGTCGTCGAATTGGTCCGTGCCGGACTGAAAAATCGGGAGATCTCCGAACGGATCTTCGTCTCCCTGCGCACCGTCGAACTCCGGCTCACCGCTGTCTACCGCAAGCTCGATGTCGGGTCACGCACAGAGCTCGTATCAAGGCTCGCGGGCAACCCGCGTCTCGCCGCTGTCTGAACCGACATCGTGTCGGAGCACCTGCCGCAGGCGGATCTCACTGTCTGCGGCAGAACGCCCCGCGGAGACCCGCACCGCAGTCGCGGATGACCGCAGTCTCCCCTCCGCAAGCACCAGAGCAGAGCCATCGCACCCATAGCGTGAAGTCGACGCATTCCGCAGCAGGAAGCACTGCATCGCCGGCTCTCACCGACGATGCCCGGCAGCCACATCGACGGGGCCGGAACTGTCGAGCATGGGAGATCACGATGACTGTGTCAGAACATCCGAATCCACTCACCAGGGGGAGTGCTGTGGCCGTGGCTTCGCCACCTTCAGCGACAACTGGTGCGGCGTGGCCGGCACGGTTGACTACGCGGATCTGGAAGGGCAAGACCAGGTTCCAGCTCGTCCTCGATCTCGTCGCTTGGACGGGGGCCGGCCTGCTCGCTTCGACGGTCATGGGTCCAGGAGTCGTCAGCGGAGTCGAACTCGGTTCCGCCCTTGGGGCGGCAGCGGTTCTGCAAGTGCTGCTCGGTCTGCTCACCGGTCTCTATCGCAGTCGCTATCACTACGGAAGTTTCGCCGAATACGGTGGTATCGCCGTCATCGCCCTGATCATTGCGTGTGGACTGATGGCTGTCACCTTGGGGGATTCGCCATTCGTTCTGCTCACTGTCTTCTCCGCAGTCATCTTCATGACCGGCAGCCGTTACCTCATCCGCTGGTCCCATCAGTTGGCGACCCGTCCTCTCCAGGGTGAGCGAGTGCTCGTCGTCGGTGCTGGCGACGCGGCTGAATCCCTGATCCGCCAGATGCTCTCGAACCCCGACGGTGAGTATCTGCCCGTCGGACTCATCGATGATGATCCGCACAAGCGTCATCTGAGTATTCATGGGGTCCGTGTCCGTGGGACGAGTAAGGACATCGCCGAGGCGGCCGGATGGCTGAATGTCTCCGGTGTCATCGTCGCGATCGCGGATTCCGACGCGGAATTCCTGCAGAAATGCCGCGAGAGCCTGGAACCGACAGGGAAATGGCTGAGGACGATCCCGCCGCTGGCCGAGATGGTCAATCGCAAGGTCGAGATCGGCGATATCCGCGACATCAAGGTCGAAGACCTCATCGGCCGTGCCCCGGTGCACACCGATCTGGCGGAGATCGCCAAGCAGGTGGCTGGCAAACGGGTCCTCGTCACGGGAGCAGGTGGATCGATCGGCAGCGAACTCTGCCGACAGCTGTTCGCTCTCCACCCGGAGAGCCTCGTCATGCTCGATCGCGATGAGACGGCTCTGCACGGAGTCGAACTCACTCTCTACGGCTCGGCGCTGCTGATGTCGCCGAACACCGTGCTTGCAGACATCCGAGACCGGGCTGCACTTGATCATATCTTCGCCGAGGCGAAGCCGCAGATCGTGTTCCACGCAGCGGCGCTCAAACATCTGCCGATGCTGCAGCGGTTCCCCGAGGAGGCGTGGAAGACGAATGTCCACGGCACCCTCAACGTCCTCGAAGCAGCACGCGCGGTCGGAGTCGAAACCTTCGTCAACATCTCGACGGATAAGGCCGCCGCACCGACGAGCGAGCTCGGCCGGAGCAAACGGATCGCCGAAAGACTCGTCAGCGGATTCGCGGCGAAGTCGCCCGGCACCTACCTCTCGGTTCGCTTCGGCAATGTTCTGGGCTCCCGCGGATCTGTGCTCCTGTCGTTCCAGGAACAGATCCGACAGGGTGGTCCGATCACAGTCACTGACCCGGAGGTCCGACGGTTCTTCATGACGATTCCGGAGGCGTGTCAGTTGGTGCTGCAGGCGGCGACGATCGGCGAAGACGGTTACGTCATGGTTCTCGACATGGGTGAACCCGTGCGAATCGTCGACATCGCCCGGAGTCTGGTTGCGATGTCGAATCAGAATACCGAGATCGTCTATACCGGGCTGCGTGAAGGTGAGAAGCTCGACGAGGAGCTCTTCGGCGACTACGAAGGCACTGTCATTCGCATCCATGACAAGATCAGCCGCGTTGAGGCTCCGGTGCTCTCGCCCGTCGATCTGCCGGATTTCACGGCCGACCGCGGCATCATCGACGACTTCTGTGACCGCTCCTGCAGGCCCCAACCGGAAGTCGGCCGTCGAGACCCGGTCGGTGGGCCCGTCTATCTGCCGGAGCCGGTCAAGCTGGTGAAGGATGAGGTCAGGCAATGACGATTTCGGACGCGGTGCCGACGAAGCCTCAGACAGCTGCTCCGCCTCAGACAGCTGCTCCGCCTCAGACTGTCCCGGCTGCCAAGCGGATTCTGCTGTCAGGTCCGGATGTCGGAGAACTCGAAGAAGAATACCTGCTCCGTGCTTTCCGCAGCGGATGGATCGCTCCCGTCGGCCCCGACCTCGACGCCTTTGAGAAGGAACTGGCAGACAAGGTCGGAGTCGCTTACGCGGTCGGACTTTCCTCGGGGACGGCCGCCCTCCATCTCGGGCTGCTGGGTCTGGGAGTGAAACCGGGAGACCGGGTGATCACGTCGACGATGACCTTCGCTGCGACGGCGAACGCCATCACCTATTGCGGGGCCGAACCGGTGTTCGTCGACTGTGTCGACGACGGGAACATGGATCCGATTCAGCTCCATCGGGCGCTGAAGGACTCGATCGTGGGCGGAACGAAGCCAGCGGCTGTCGTCCCGGTTGATCTTCTGGGTCGGCCTGCGGACTATGATCGGATCATTCCGATCGCTGCCGAATTCGACGTTCCCGTCCTCGTTGATGCGGCGGAATCGCTGGGATCTCGCTTTCGCGACCGAGCCTGCGGCAGCCTCGGCCAAGCTGCGGTGGTGTCCTTCAACGGGAACAAGATCATGACGACCTCGGGTGGGGGTGCTCTACTGACGAATGATGAGCGCTTGGCTGAGTACGCCAGGTATCTGTCGACCCAGGCCAGAGAGCCTGTGGCGCACTACGAACACAGAGAGATCGGGTTCAACTACCGTCTGAGCAATCTGCTCGCCGCGCTCGGGCGGGCGCAGTTGGCACGACTCGATGGTCTGGTCGAACGGCGTCGGGAGATCCGCCGCCGTTATCGCGACTCGATCGTCGCGGTGACTGACGGGATCACTCTCTTCGGTGACGACAACGAACACCGTGACAACGCCTGGCTGTCGGCGATCCTCGTCGATCACAGTCGTACGGGCTTCAACGCCGGCGAGCTCGGTGCGTGGCTGGCCGAGCACGATATCGAGACCCGTCCGCTGTGGAACCCGATGCATCTGCAACCGGTCTTCGCAGGAGCACAGATGTACGGCGGTGAGGTCTCCGAAGGCATCTTCGCCTCCGGTCTCAACCTGCCGAGCGGATCAACGATGAGCGACGCCGATATCGAGCGAGTTATCGCGACCGTCGAAGTATTCCTCGACCGGCGAGCTCGTTGAGCCCCGCGATGTGTGTCGAAATGCCAAGCCAACAGTTCAGCGCCCACTTCTTGTGTAGACGGCATAGCGAGAGTGGATATCCGCACTCCATTTGCGGGCCTCCGCAGGGCAAGGATCGGAATGGGCCGGGCAGGAAATATCGAAGATAGCGTGAGTTCGAACTCGCCTCCGGGCTTCGATCAATGGGCGGGCAGTGCAGCGGCGTTCTGTGAGCCGCCGCAAGGGAATCGCGCGCTTCAGTTCGGATCTGTCGCACGGATTCCATGGTCAAGGAGGGTACAGGCATGGAGAACACCGGTCGGGTGGAATCTGCGGTCGCGTATATAAGTTGCAGGCGGACGGTCAAGAACTGATGTCGGAAGAATTCAATGTCCTCACGGTGTGTACGGGCAATCTCTGCCGGTCGCCCCTGGCAGAGCTCGCGCTTGCGCAGCGATTTGCCGAAGTCTGCGAGATCCGCGTTCATTCAGCCGGCACTCATGCGGCCTTGGGGCATCGGACGCCGGAAGAAGTGTGGGAGATCGCCGGGTTCATGGGGGTCATCGAAGGGCGGGCCGTACACGCTCGGCAAGTGGACGAAGATCTGCTCGGCGCTGCTGACCTCGTGCTTACGATGACACGCGATCAAAGGCGTGAGGTCGTCGAGCTCAACCCTCGCATCGTTCGCAGAACCTTCACAATCCGAGAGATTTCGAGTCTCGCGGCAGTCACCCGAGATGAGGACATTGTGACTGAAGGTGCAGTTCGGACAGCTGACCGCGCAACCCGCTTGCGTGCTGCAGTCGAAGCAGCTGGTCGGCGCCGGAGCAGGAGGCGGAACCTCACACTTCCGGCGCACGACGATGTCGTTGACCCCTACGGCTGCTCTCGGGACATCTATGCACTTTCGGCCCTCCAGCTCGCCCCTGCTGTCGAAGGGGTATCGGTTCTGTTTCAAAGAGCGCTGAACCTCGGCGAGGGGGAATGATGTTGAAAGGCAGACGACGGCCGGCGGCAATGAGTACGCGACGTGCGCACACTTCGGACGGACGGACCTCTTATGACAATGTGAAACGCATTGCCGATATCTGTTTCAGCGTGATCGGACTCATCTTGGCGTCCCCTGTGATCGCCGGAGTGGCCCTGGTTGTCCTGGCCGTCCACGGTCGACCGGTGCTTTTCCGGCAGTCTCGGCCAGGGCTGGGTGGCAAGGTCTTCGACATTCTGAAGTTCCGAACCATGGTGGAGCCCGACGGAGAGCGTGTGACTGACGGACAGCGCCTGACGCGACTCGGCCGGTTCCTACGCGCTTCGAGCCTCGACGAACTCCCTTCGCTGTGGAATGTCGTATGCGGTGATATGAGCTTTGTCGGTCCGCGACCATTGATTGTCGAATATCTCGATCTCTATACGCCTGAGCAGGCTCGACGGCATGAGGTTCGTCCGGGCATCACCGGATTGGCACAGGTCAGGGGTCGCAACGATCTTGAGTGGGCAGACCGTTTCCGCCTCGACGTGGAATACGTCGACGGCAGATGTCTGCGAATCGACATCTCCATCGTTCTGCAGACGGTGCGAACAGTCGTCGGTCGGCGGGGAATCAGCAAACACGGGCACGACACCATGCCTGTGTTCACTGGATGGGAGAACTCCAGTGATGTCAGCCAGTGACGGGCAGAGGGGCACGAAGATCGCCGCAGCAGTTTTGGTGGCAGCCCAGATCTTGGCGGCCGGTGGTGCAGTGACAGTCAATCTGCTGGCCGCTGTCGTGTTGAGTCCGGCGGGGCGCGGAGACCTGGCTTTTGCACTGCAATTGGCATACTTTCTTTCCGTGTTCGCGGTCATGGGGCTCGAACGGCCCTTCATCGCTTCGCGTTCTGGAGGATTCGGCACCGAATATCGTGTCTTTGCACGCATGGTGACGCCTGGCACGCTCTGCGTTCTGCCCATCGCCTTCATCGCAGCAGCGCTGTCGCCGTTCAGCACCAGATGGATGTGGATGGGTGTGATTGCGATCGCCGCCTACGTTGCGCTCAATTCATTGGTGCATGCTCTGCGCGTCGCCTATGTGTGCAGCCGTGAGTGGAAATGGTTTGCCGTCAATGCGATCGTCACCCAGCTGATCATCGTCGTCGGAGCGGTATTGCTGGTGCTGATCGGTGTGAATGACCCGGTGGTGTGGATGTGGGCCTATGCGGCCTCCGCGGTACCGACAGCGATCCTCCTATTCGTCGCACCCCGCCCCTCGAAGCACTTGGAACCCACCCGAACCGAGAAGCGAGGACTTCGCCGGCGGGGCTGGGTGCTGCTCCCATCCGAATTCAGCAATTCCGCCATGCTTCGATCCGATCGACTGCTTCTGCCGATCTTGAGCAATTCAGCTGCGCTGGGCCTGTACGTCACAGTAGCCACTGTTCTCGAGATGGCCACCTGGCCGGTGCAGCAGTGGGTTGATGCCTCATTACGGAATTGGTCTCAGGGCTTCTCTTCCCATTCCTTCCCAGCGGTGCGAATAATCGCCCGAAGTGTTCTGCTGCTGGTGGCTTCTGCCGCGGTACTCGCAGCTGCAGCATACGCCATGATCGTCTTTGTTCTGCCGGACTCCTATGCGCCGGCGGCGGCCGCAATCATCCCATTGGCTGTATCCGCCGTCATCTTCGGAGTAACACGCGTCCAACAGGGCCTCCTCATCGCTGCGGACTCCCCGGGAACGGTGTCGGTCGTCGAAATCATCGGCACCGTGGCCTCGCTCATTGCATACATCACCCTGATACCGCACTACGGAATGTTCGGCGCGGCCTACGGGTCGATCATCGGATATGCCGTCTGCGCCGCTGCCGGAGCCTTCACGCTCGCGCGGGTGATCAGGCGCAAAGCAAGGCCGTCGTATGCAGATGGGCCGAGCGCTGACGTTGCCGATGGTGGCGTGGAATTGTCAGACACCGCACCGACGGCTGCACAGCCTGCAGGATCTGACATCGAGCTCATAGACCGATATCCGGACCGGACAAGGAAGTGAAGTCATGGACGTATTGATGATCGCCCATTACACAGCGACTGGATGGCTGCCGAACGATCGCTTCGACAGCTTGGCGAGCATTCTTGCTCGCCGCGGTGCAGAAGTCGAGCTGGTCACATCCTCGTTCCTGCACGCGTTCAAGACGCAACGCGACACTTCGGTGGAACGGAACCCGCTGTACTCGACCACCTATGTGCATGAACCGTCGTATCGGAGCAACGTCTCTGCCGGTCGTCTGCGCAGCCACCGAGCCCTCGGCAGGAACCTTGCTGAATACCTGCGGCGGCGGAAGGTCCCGGACATCATCTACTGTTCCATGCCTTCTCTCGAGGTGGCGCATGCCGCAGCCGAATTCGCGGAGAAGAACGATGTGAGATTCATCCTCGACGTGCAGGACCTATGGCCAGAGGCCTTTGAAATGGTCTTGCGACCACGCTGGATGGTGCGCCAGGCTCTGATCCCCATCCGTAGGCGTGCCGAGGCGATCTACCGAGCTGCGGATGCAGTGGTGACCGTCTCCGAAACCTATTCAGAACGAGTGAGTTCGGCACGCAGGGACGGCTCGACTGTCTCCACCGTGTACCTCGGGTCGGATCTGGCGAGATTCGACACCTATCCGGTTCTGCGTCCTCTCCGAACAGGAATCGCGGAGCTCGCATATATCGGAACTCTGGGACACAGCTACGACCTGCCTTCGGTGTTCGGGGCTCTGCGCGAACTGAGAAAGGAAGGCATCCGCATGCGCCTGCACGTCATGGGTACGGGTCCCTTCGAAGATCGCTGGCGTGATGAAGCAGGGGATCTGGATGAGGACGTGGTGTTCTACGGCAAGCTCGAATACCCGGAGATGGTTTCGCGTCTGCGCGGGTGCGATATCGCCATCAATCCCATTGTTGCGAACTCGGCGGCCAGCATCATCAACAAAGTCTGCGATTATGCAGCCGCAGGACTCCCTGTCGTCAACTCTCAGCAGTGCGCCGAGTACCAAGATCTCCTCACCGAGTATGGAGCGGGTATCAATTGCGAATCGACTCCGGCCGCATTTGCCGAGGCCCTGAAGAAGATGGCCGATGACCGTCGACTGGCAGAACGCGGCCGAGGATCCAGACGAATGGCCGAAGACCATTTCGACCGGTCAAAGACGTACGAACGCCTCGGAGGGGTGGTCCTCGATGCACATTGATCGTGGAGGCTCCCTGGGTGGTCATGTCCACCCACAGGGGCAGCGCCGCGCACTTCTTTCTCACACCTCTCAGTCAACTGAACACTGCCGCGTAGGAAGTGAACGATCATGATTGTTCAGCACTATCTGACGATCCTCCGCGAACGGTGGGTCTACGCACTGTCGACCGCCTTCGTCGTGATAGCTGCGGTAGCCGGGATCACGGCGCTGCAGCCCCCTGTGTACGAGTCGTCCGCAAACGTCTTCGTCCGTACCGATCCCGGCAATTCGGTCACCGACCGCTCGGCCGCGGCTGATTACGCTCGGCAGCAGATCGACACCTATGCGGATCTTGTTAGCACTCCTATCGTGCTTGATCCCGCCATCAGATCCCTCGACTTGGATGCCGACGCCGGACAGATCTCTGACAGGGTCTCAGCAGAAGTGCCCGAAGACACCCTCCTCATCTCGATCACCGCAAGAGCAGACGGTTCCGAAGCGTCGGCGAAACTTGCGAATGCGGTGGCTGAAAGCCTGCAAGAGCAGGTCGCAGATCTCGAGATCACCAGCGGAAAGGCGACAGTCCAACTGACGGTCGTCACTCCGGCGACGGCGCCGAAAGCGCCGTCCTCGCCGAACCTCACACAGAACTTCGTGCTCGGATTGATCGCCGCGATACTCGCAGGGATGTTGGCTGCCGTGCTCAGAGATCGACTGGACAACAAGGTGCGGAAAGCAGATCACATTGAGCAGCTGACCGACGCCGCGGTGATCGGGACGGTCCCGCTGATCACTGCAGGAGAGAACCACGTCTTCGTTTCAGAGCACGGATCGCAGAACGTTCAGGCTGAACCGTACAGGGAGCTGCGGTCGAATCTCCGCTTCCTTGAGCCGCGGGGCAGGAGCCGCTCTCTGCTCGTGACTTCTTCTGTGAAAGGCGAAGGAAAATCGGTGACCTCCATCAACCTCGCTTCCGCCCTCGCCCGCGGCGGGGACCGCGTGCTTCTTGTCGATGCTGACCTACGCGATCCCTCTGTGCACCGGTATCTCGGAATAGAAGGGGGCGCAGGCCTGTCGACAGTGCTGATCGGGGATACCGAGTTGAAAGACGTCGTCCAACCTATGGAACTCGTCAATCTCGCCGTTCTTGCGAGCGGGCCGATACCCCCGAACCCGGCTGAACTGCTGGACAGCGAGCAGATGACAGTCTTCCTCGAAGAAGCCACCAAGCAGTACGACGCCGTTGTCCTGGACTCTGCGCCAGTGCTTGCTGCGACAGACGCAATAGCGATGGCTACTCGAGTGTCTGGAACCGTCTTCGTCGCTCGAAACGGGGTTGTGCGTCGAACGCAGATCACTCAGGCGCTGCGAAAGATCCAACTTGTGCGGGCGCGCCTTTTCGGACTCGTGCTCAATGGGGTACCCCGGACCACAGGCACAACATATTCGCAGAGTTATGGCAGCAGCTATGCCGCGCATTCAACTCGGAAAGATCCCGACACTTGGGCGCACCGTGCTGAGCCGGAGCCCGTCTATTCGAAGCAAGTGGCGGTCCGGCAGGCGGAGGCTCCTCCAGACTCCGACCGTGAGATCCCCCTCTCAGCTTCTGACAGCTCTCTGCGTCAGGCTTCAGGTCGTGGATCTGTCTTCCCCGGGGAATGGGCGATCAGCAATGATTGAGCTCGGGCAGGGTGAGTGACGTGCTGCCGCCTGTCCGCCCTCAGAGGGACTCGTCCGAGGCCCGGAGGAGTGCCCTCAAGGACCCTGCTCATTCTCCGATCTTTGTGGCATCACTGACCGCAGTCTGTGTACTGATCGTCGTCATTGCTCGCCTGTGGTTCTCCACGGATGTCGAAGCAGCCGCATACTCGAGCGGGGTCATCGCCGCAATTTCCTTTGCCCACGGCATGACGCTTTTCGTGTTACTCGGACGTGATCGGATCACTATGCCGGGACTGTTCATGGCATCGAGTGCAGCAATCGTCGGGGTCAGCGGATTGCTCGTCATCCCAGATCCGACTTTCATCGTCGGCTCCCACCCCGAGGTCTACCTCAATACGGCTTTGTTCGGCAGTACGCTGACTCAGATCGGGATCGGAATGCTCTGCCTGAGATCCGATTCAATAGGACGTCCTCATGAGGTGGTGCTGCCTGTCCGCTGCGTGCAGTGGGCCCTCGGCGCCGGAGTCGTTACGCTCGCGGCCACAGTTCTTCTGGGAGATCGGCTGGGGGTGCTGTCGGACGGATTCGGGTCATCGGCGATTCTGCTCATCTGCATTGCGATTCTGCTCAGCCCGCGCGGTCTGAGGAACCCTTGGAATACCGTGACCATCGCCGGAGCACTCCTGGTGTATCCGACCGCCATCATCTCGGGGACAGGCCGTTTGCGAGCCATAGCGCTCATCTTGGCTGCTGTCTACGTCTTCTTCCTCAGATACGGGCGTCAATGGCTGAAAGTGGTCGGAGTACTCCTCGCCCCGATGATTCTTGTGGTGTTGGGTGTATGGCGCAGGGAATACGAAGCCTCGTTGAGCGGCGAGCACGGGAACGATACGGGCCTCTCGTCGATGTTCGTCGGCATCGGCAACTTCGGGTCTCTGATACATGACTTCGACCTCGGAGGGCTCCCGACTCTCGGAGCATCGCTTCTGTCACCATTGCGGGCAGCGCTGCCCGATGGCTTCGCGCCCGACTGGATACCCGACGCTATCGGCTATCAACTCGCTGCTCTGACAGATCCGCAGCTGTATGGAACCGGGTTCTCCACGGTGGCAACCGTCTATGGCGATCTCTGGTGGAATTTCGGAGCGCTGGGCTTGGTGATCGGGGTTCCGCTTCTCGCCGTGATGCTTGATCGCATCGACTCATGGACGATCCGCAGCTACCGACGTGCTGTCCAGGGGCCACGCGACCTTCTGCTCTTGGTGTTCTTCGCAGCCCTATTGGGCGGAGTCGGGGACATCGTCTGGTCCGGATTCCACACATGGATAGTGCGAATGTACGCACGAATTGCAGCACTCGTCGTCCTCTGGCTGCTCACCTTCTACGTTCCACGCCGAATCATCCCGCAATTCGTCTCCTTCCAGCAGGGGGAGCCGGAGCGACGTGCTGACAAAGAAGACTCATTCGCCGACTCCCTCGACCACCGACGCCGGCGGACGGCCCAGTACGTGAAATTCTCAGCTGTCTCGGAACCGCAATGATTCTCGACATCGGCCCGACCTCGGCTGCACAGGGCAATGTGCAAGTGCGTCGGCGCTTGCTGCTGTTTTCGTTCCCAGCCAGTGCTGCCTGCTTCGATACAGTGATTCGAGTGCTCAGTGAGAAGTTCGAAATGCATTCGAGGGAGGACCTAGTATGAAGAATTCGAACGGGTTCAAGGTTGTCATTGCCTCTGCCGCCCACCGGGCACATTATGTGGAGTGGTTCAAAGCGGCCTTGAGATCCGAAGGAATCCACGGCGAAGTCATCGCGTTCGAGTACCGAGGCACGGCTCCGACCCTTTCTTTGGCAGACCGTGGCGTGGTGATGCCGGCATACAACTCTCCTGAGTATCGCGAAGAGGTATTGAACTGGGTTCGGCGAGAGTCACCTGCCCTCTTTGTCTCGGTGAATGACTACGAGCTTCAGGTATTGGCAGGCGGCCTGGCAGACGAGCTGCGTAGGTTCGGTTGCACAGTCGCAGCACTCGACGCCGATGCGCAGAACATCGTCCTCGACAAACACCTGATGGCTTCGAGGTTGCGCGATCGAGGACTTCCTACCCCCGCAACCTGGCTCGGCAGTGAGGCTGACACGGCGCAGGCGGCGAACTCGGGCGGGAGATTCATCGTCAAGCATCGTTTCGGAAGCGGATCAGATGGGCTTCGCACTGCCACGGGTGAGACTCTGCTGGAAATGGTCATCGAATCGGCGAAGACGGCAAGAGACGCCGGCGGACAACCGACAACTCGCGGCGAGGACGCCGTCATCATCCAGACCCTCTTGCCCGGAGCGGAGTTCGGCGTCGATGGAGTGTTCGCTCTCGATGGGACCGGTCGTCTGAATGGGGCACTTGCGCGGCGCAAAGACCGGATGAGAGGCGGAGACACCGATGTCGCCACAACAGTCGCAGCGAACGGCTTCACCTGGGCACTGGCCGAACTCGGAGACCTCCTCAAGCCTGTTGGGCCGATCGATGTCGACTTCAGAGAAGACGCCGAAGGCTCCCCGCAGATCATCGATATCAATCCGCGGTTCGGTGGAGGGTACCCGTTCTGCCACCTTGCAGGAGCGGATGTTCCCGCCTACCTGGTCCGTGAATTGGCGGGACTGGCCGATGCTCCATCACTGTTGGACTATGAGATCGGGATGACGACGGCGAGAAGAGACGAATTCTCCGTTCTCCGTCTATAGCGCCGTCCAACGGCCGACGTAAGTCGCCTTGGAGTGCCAGGACTTTGCCTGAGGTTCTGTCACGAACCAGCTGCGACCGCGGCGGGTACCGATGCCGTGGCATCGAGCCACGTATGTCCGCCCAGATAGTCGTCCACCGAGCCCCTCCGCCTCACCAATTTCAGAGAATCGTCGTTCCGGACGAAGACAGCTGGAGGGAATTCGATGAAGGAAGACTGGTAGGACATCGTGTAGGCACCGACCCGGTAGAAGACGATCCGGTCACCTTCCGATAGCCGCGGCGCGTCTCTCAGGACTGTTAGGCGATCGTCCTCCATACAGGTGAAGCCGCAGATCACCTGTTCGGGAATCGCTTCCTCGGAAGCGGCATCGATTCGCACATCGAACTCCCTCTGTCTCCGAAAGAGGGGATCGATATTGGTGCGACTGGCATCAGTGACAACGTACCGGTGATCTCCGACGTCTTTGACGTCGACTACTTGTGAATGGAATTCCACAGGCACCGCAATCAGAGAACCGCCCGGCTCGACGATCAATTGAGTTCGATCGATGTCGACCGCTCCCTCAAGTCCTCTGCGAATCGTCGACACATATTGGTCGAATGTCGGAGTCCCAGCAGGACTGCCGAAGAACCCGCCGCCGATATCGATCCATTCGAGATCGAGGTCGAACTCGGAGATGAGCTCGGCAGCGAGTTCTGCCGACGCCTTATAGACTCCCAAACTCTGTGTGAGCGAATTCCGGTGCATATGGAGACCAGCCACCCTCACCCCTGCGGCCGTCAGCATGGACATCGCCGCGCCGAGTTCACCATTCTCCGCATTGAACCCGAAACGGCTGTGCTGTCCCGACGTCGTGCTCTCCCCGGGACATCTGTCTTCAAGATTCCAATTGACTCGCAATCCCACCGAAAGCGTCTGCTCGGTCTGTTCCTTGGCAAATTCTGCGGCCCACCTGACCTCTCTCTTTGAATCCAGGTTGACGACTGACCCGTGGGCGAGAGCTTGGCGCAATCGCTGCCGACTCTTGACCGGGCCGTTGAACACGATGCGATCCGGGCGATATCCCACGGACAGTGCAAGTTGGTACTCGGCATCCGATACCGCCTCTGCCCAGATGCCTTGCGTATTCATGAAAGACAGAAGCCATGGCAGCGCATTCGTTTTGAAAGAATATGACAGCACTGAATTCGGCCATTGATTCAGAAGTGCTTGGCGAAATCGATCGATGAATTCTTCGAGGACTGATGAGTCCAAGACAAAAGCCGGCGTTTGGGGCTCGTGCTGCCGGGTCCCGTGCTGCGCCACTTCAATCACTCTCTTCTGTGTTTCATGTCGTGTATTCAATTAGTCTACGGAGAGCATCTGGGGTGCGGGGACATTCCGCTGTTTATTGCGGAGAACCGCATGCTGCAATCGAGGTGTCCGATGATAGAAATAGAATCAAGTCGGCGTAGACGGATCTGAATCTCTGTTTCGCAGTAATCGTCTGCGTCGTGATGTTTGAATTCTGTAATTCATGATTTCGGTCCAGGCGAAATCCATCTATACAGAATTCGCTTGATGTGATCGGTGAGCGTGCTGACTCGTGTTGTCTCATTCGCGTTTGAAACGGCAGCTGATTGCATTCGTGTCCAACCGAGGGGGGGCGCCTGCACTCCCCGACGCCTTCCGGCCCGGGGGACTCAGACCAGATCGAGGAGGATGGTATGACAGCAAAACCAGAGACGATCATCATCAGCTCAGCGGGGAGACGCCTGTATCTCATCGACTGGTTTCGCGAGGCTTTCGAGGCTCTTGACTTCGAAGGGCGAGTGGTCGTTGCGGAAAACGATCCGACAAGTTCCTCCGCCTCCTACGGCGACGTGGGCCGGAGTCTGCCGAAATACGATGATCCAGACTATGGTCCCGAGTTGATGAGTCTGGTTGCCGAATTCGACGCCAAGATCTTCGTTTCGGCGAATGACTACGAGCTCATGCATGTCCATGTGAATAGCGGACTGGCGAACTCTCTTCGGGAGAGTGGCGTGTTGGTGCCGGGAGTATCGGCAGCATGGCAGGCCGGCTGCGCCGACAAGCTGCAGATGGCGCAGATGCTCGCCGCCATTGAGGTACCGACGCCGGCGACCGTCAGCGGCGCGGATGACCAAGGAATCGATGAGTTGAGCGCTCGGGCCGACGAATTCGTCGTCAAGCACAGATTCGGCAGCGGGTCCTCGGGCCTGAGAGTGGTCTCAGCGGATCAGGTTCGCCAGGCGGTGACAGAAGCCGCACTTTCTGCCCCGGCGGCATGCGGGCATCCGGGTACCCGGGATGATGTTGTGGTGCAGTCGAAGCTCCCGGGGGCTGAATACGGTGTCGACATCATCGGGAGTCTGACAGACGGCGGAATGCTCAGCGGCGTGCTGGCGCGCCGCAAGGTTCGCATGAGAGCCGGAGAGACGGACAAAGCCGTGACTGTCGACGCCGCACCCTTCGCTCGAATCTCTGAGCTGATTGCCGGAGCTTCAGATCTGACGGGGCTCATCGACGTCGACGTGTTCGTCGATGACTTCGGCGAGGCTTCCGTGATCGACATCAACCCTCGCTTCGGTGGTGGGTATCCATTCGTCCACCTTGCCGGTGCAGATGTGCCGCTGTACTACCTTTCTCAGGCATTCGATATCGAGGTCGATGAGTGCTGGAACAAATACGAGTTGGGTGTTGTGTCCGCCAAATACGAGAGTATTCGGGTGACCGGGCAAGTCTGAGAGGCTGTGACGCTTCTTCGCGCCTAGCGAAGACTCGGGTGCTATTGCTGGTGACTCGGTCGGCGGATCGGTTCCGACGCAGTCGAATTGCCGCATGGTAGTGGCGGACTACCGCACATCGCCTGCCGCAGGACGTGCCTAGTGATTGATTCCGGGCAGATTAGAAATCGGAACCAACGCGCGGGCAGTGTGCTGGCAGACCGGCATCGAAGACCGGACGTCTAAGAGGGGAGCTCACGTGTACGTCGATGAGCGTGACGCGGGTGTGATCCGCCGAGATGAAGGATGGGTGACCATGAGCTCGAAAGCTGAAGGGAAAGCGTACGATCCTCGCCTCAGCCTGGGAGACTTCATCGTCGAACTCGAATCCTCAGGGGTGGGTCCGGTTGACTCCGAGCTCTGCCACCTGCTGTGGACGGAATGCGCCGGTCGTGCTCGCTTCGCCGAGGCGGTCCTCCGCG
Organism: Brevibacterium sp. H602; assembly: GCF_051172395.1. Taxonomy (NCBI): domain Bacteria; kingdom Bacillati; phylum Actinomycetota; class Actinomycetes; order Micrococcales; family Brevibacteriaceae; genus Brevibacterium; species Brevibacterium sp. H602. The sequence continues at coordinate 25,945 of NZ_JBPIZD010000025.1, forward strand.
CCGCTGCCACCGCAGGGGTCACGGTGGATCCTGGATCTGCGGCCTTCGCCGATTGGGTCGTCGAACTGTGTCCACGACTGTCCCTCGAGCTGGGAGCCGGTGACACAGCAGCCGCCTCGATACTCGCTCAACTCAGCGCTGTGTCAGAGACGACCGCCTTGCGGGCGCTGACAGCGGTGGCCGACGACCTCCTCGGCGGAATCGGGGTCAACGACCCTGAAGGCGTGCTGGTCCGACTCCACTCCAGCGGGATACTCACTCGTGCGGACGACCAGGTGAGGGGGTCACTGCTGCAGGTGCCCTCCCTCATCGCAGCCAAGCTGCGCCATGAGCTCGCCACCACAGCCGGTGGGGGATCCGCGGTCGCAGCCCTGCTCGAAGTGCTCATCGAGCATATGGAATCGGCGGGCGCCGTCGAACCCGAACTTCTCAGCGACGTTTTGCTCTTGGCCCGACACGGCGGCTATTGGACCCAGCTGCTGCGAGTGACCGAGGCGGTGGGCATTCCGATGTTCCTGCTCACGCCACGGACCGCCTGCACCGCGTTTCGGCTTCTGCCGCCCAAGATTCGTGCGAACTGGCCCGGACTCGAATTCTTCGGAACCCTCGCCGAGGATATCGACGCTGATTCCGCTGCCGCCGATCCAGCACGCATCCGTGCCGCCGCGATCAGGCACACCGGCCCGGGACTCCTGAGGTCACGACTGCCGGCGATCCTCGGCGCCTCGGCACCGGGAGAAGATGAGAGCGGAGAGATCCGGCCGGACGGATTGTCGGTGGACGTCGTCGGCACCGTTCGTCAGATGATCGGTCTCGCCGATTCCGGCCGGCACGGTGACGCCGCAGAATTGGGCATCCGTGCCGCGGCGAAGATGCCCAGTGTGCGTGGGCGTTCCGTCGTCCGACTCCTCACTGCGATCGCACTCCACCATGCAACCCAGTCTCGCCGGGCACTGTCCCTGCTCAATGAGATCGAGGGGCCAGCCCGGGCCGGTCATATCGACGGTGATTTCCTGCTGCCGGCAATCATCGCGTGGACGGCTCTCATCTCGGCCGTCAGCGGCGACTGTGAACGAGCCGATGCCCATCTCGCATCGGCGGCAGAGCCGTCCGAGACCAGCCGAGTCGGTGCCGGAACCGGCTCTGTCGCAGGTCGTTCAGAGACACCGCCGAGCGTCATCATCGACGAACACGTCACTCCGCCGCTGCGTATCGCAGCGGCACTGAGGGCTCTCGACCGACTCGACCTGGAACGAGCCCAGGCGGAGTTCGATGCGTTGTCCGCTTACCCCGAGCTGCGAACGTTGTGGGTCTATCTGCCTCTCATCGCCCGGACCTTGGCAGTGCTGTCCGCAAAGTCCGAATCCGGGTTGCTCTTCGTCAACGATGATGCCGAGCGATATCGCGATTCCGGAGTCCTCTCCGCCGCTGAGAAGGATCTGCTTGCGTTCGGACGTAGCACGGTCTTCATCGCACTCGGCCAGCTGCGGTGGGCCGAGCTCGACCGAGAGAGGCTCTCGCCAGCGTGTGATGCGCGCATCGTCCTCGACGTCCGCTCAAAGCTCGTGGCCGGTCGCAACGACGAGGCGATAGCGTGCGCCGATACCTGGTTCTATCACCGCTCGCTCAGTCCGCGCAGCCGCGCAGAACTCGCCGCTATCAGAGCCGCAGCCAAACTGCGCACGGGGGACGAGGCCGCGGCGCAGAGTGACTTCATGATGGCTGTGAGTCTCTCGACCTGGGTGAGCTCGCTGCTGCCGCTTGCACTGCTGCCGCTGACCGATCGCAGCCGACTCGTCGACCTCACGGCCGACTCGCCCGTATGGGCGGAAGCTGCAAGTGAGTTCGCCGCGACCTTCGCTTCACCGGCGCAGCTGAGGGAGCGGCTGCGCCGTATCGGCCCGGTCTCCGTGGACCTGGCAGAAGCGCCGCAGCTCAACGCCGGCGAAGCCCAACTCATCGACCTGCTGGCACGGGGTCTGTCAGTCGCCGAGATCGCCGGCGAACTGCAGCAGGTTACCGGAACCGTGAAGAACCGTCTCTCCGCTCTCTACCGCAAGTTCGGAGTCTCGAACCGGGCGGACGTCCTCAGCCGCGCTCGGTCCTTGGGGTACCTCACGCAGTGACGAGGTCCCGCCTCCGGAACCCGACCATCCCAGCCCCGACGAGGACCACAGCGATGCCGACCAACCACAGCACCGCCTCGGCGGAGAGATCCTGTGCCGGATATTGGCCGATATGGGTGAACAGGGACAGGTCGAGGATCGCATCGTCGAGCTGCATCAGCCCGCCGAAGAGCGCGAGCACCGCCGAGGCACCGAAGACGATCCAGCTCAGGCTCATCAGCCGTGGGGCGAAGCCGTATAGCAGGTAGGCGAACCCGAGCAGCGCCCAGATCGACGGCGCCTGAGCGAGATGCCCGAGCAGGGTCGGCCACAGCAGAGACCAATCATCCATTGACATCGCCGCTCCCACACCCTCGCCGAGGCCGGCCATGGCCATCAGCCATCCCGCCCCGAACAGCGTCACCACAGCCCACGAAGCTAACCAGCCAGCACGGGAGACCGCGGTCGCGAGCACAGGTTCGGTGTGGAAGGAGGACTCCTCGGAACGCAGCCCACCAGCGGCGATGACCGCATACGCGGCGACGATGATCGCGAAGTACAGGGCCATGTATCCGAGGTAGCCGTCGACGATTCCGGACCGTCCGCCCATGATCGACAGGATCTCCGGCGGCATTCCGGCCGCTCCTTCGTCCATGGGCCCGGTGAACGAACCGAACACCACACCCATGACCAACATGCTCATCGACCACCAGATCAGGCTCGATGCCTGCAGGCGCAGTGCCAGACCGAACGACGTCGACAGCAGCGGTCCCGCCTGCGACCGGCCCAACCGTTCGGCGACGATCCCGGCTCCCAGGTCACGGCGTGACTGCAAGACGACGGCCACGACGACGAGGACCGCGAACAATCCGACCGAGTACAGCAGCGGCCACCAGCGATCGAGGGTGAACGACGCCGTCTGCTGCGACCATCCCAACGGTGAGAGCCACGACAGCCAATCGAGCGAACCCCCCGACACGTGCGACATATCGCCGATCCCGCGGAGGACGAAGCTGAGTGCAAGCACTGCTCCGGCCATCGACGAGGCGGCCCTGGCGAACGCGCTCAGCTGCACCGTGACCGCGGTGACGGCGGCGAAGACACACCCCACCGCGCCGATTCCGACCGTGAACAGCACCGTGGCCGACCACGAATCCGGCTCGGCCTGAGAGAAGCCGAACGCCGCCGCCATACCCGCGCTGAGCAGGAGATTCATGAAGACCGTGAGCGCAAGGGCGGCGATCAGCTGAGTGTGCCGACCGGTGACGCCGGCGCGGACGAGTTCAGCTCGCCCGGTCTGCTCCTCGGCACGCGTATGCCGGGAGACGGTGAGGATCGACATCAGAGTCGCCCCGATCATGAGGAACACCCCGTACATGCCGACGATGAACCGCGGGATCGTCACTTGGTCGAGCCCGTAACCCGGCCCCGTGATGAGCGCCATCACCGGATTCTTCGAGAACGCCGTCATCGCCTGCAGCGAATCCGAATCCATGACCACCGCGATTGCATTCGCGAAATACGCGGTGAGCGCAGACAGCGCAATCACCCAGACCGGCAGCCACAGGCGGTCCCGCCGCAGCATGAATCTCAGCAGATTCCCCAACCCTGCCAGGTTTCCCTCGCCGAGGCGGCCACGCCGAACACGTTCATGTGCACCATGATGATGCCCGGTTTGCGGTGAGTTCCCGGGACCTCCGTGGACAGTGCGATCCCCGTCGTCCGTGTATGCGGCCAGCAGATTCATGACTCCTCCTTGCCGTAGTGACGCAGCAGCAGCTGTTCGAGGGTCGGCGGGGTCGCGGTGAGCGATTCGACATCGTGTTCGCCGAGCGCCCGCATGATACGGGGCAGCTGCGCCGTATCGGCGCTGAAATGCAATCGCGAACCTTCGCGGACGAGGTCGTGGACTCCGGTCATTTCGGACAGGGCGGGCACATCGTGTTCGAGCCCGACGGTGATCGTCGTCCGTGACAGGTGCCGCAGCTCGGACAGGGTCCCCGTCTCGACGATGCGACCCGACCGGATGATCGACACCCGATCGGCCAGGGCCTCGACCTGGGCGAGGATGTGGCTGGAGAGCAGCACCGTGCGCCCGGCGTCCTTCGCCTCGCGAATGCAGTCCTGGAACACCGCTTCCATGAGCGGGTCGAGCCCGGCCGTCGGCTCGTCGAGGAGCAGCAGTTCGACATCCGAGGCCAGAGCCGAGATGAGCGCGACCTTCTGCCGGTTGCCCTTCGAATAGGTCCGTCCCTTCTTCCGCGGATCGAGGTCGAAGCGTTCGATGAGCTCATCGCGACGACGTCTGTCCACACCTCCGCGCAGCCTGGCGAACAGGTCGATCGCCTCGCCGCCGGTCAGCCCTGGCCACAGTTCCACATCGCCGGGAACATAGGCCAGGCGGCGGTGCAGGGGGACCGCCTTCGACCAAGGATCCTCGCCGAGGAGGCGCACCGTACCCGAGTTATGTCGCAGGATTCCGAGCAGAATCCGGATCGTCGTCGACTTGCCGGCGCCGTTGGGGCCGAGGAAGCCGTGGACCTCGCCGCGGGCGACCTCGAGATCGAGACCATCAAGGGCGCGAACGCGTCCGTACGATTTCACGACGTCCCGCATCGAGATCGCCGCCGAGGCGGATGCTCGGCTGCCGTCGGTTCGGCGGGCGCTGGTCAACGTGCTCATGGTTCCTCATCTCCTAACTGGGAGTCTTCGGGGACGGACTCGAGGGCACCGTGCAGGTAGAGGTCGAGCAGATGCGGCGCGAGTCTGGTCATCATTCCTGTGGTGTCCTCGGTGCCGAGGACCGAATGCAGGCGGTGTTCGAGGAGTGAAGGGGCCAGGGCCATGACCGCGATGGTCGCCGCCTGTCCACGGGAGTCTTCGCTCTGTCGGAAGGTGTAGCCGGCGAATCCGTCGGTGATATAGGACTCGACGAGGTCGACGTAGTGGTCGAAGTAGCGCTGACCGTGGTCGCTGGGGTCGAGCAGGGATTTGACGAGGTAGTCCACAGCGGTGGACATCTCGGGGTCGTCGAACATCATCTGCACTGCCATGGAGGCGTAGCCAGCGTTCGCCGCCTTCGACTCAGCGATTCGCTCGAACACGTGCTCGTCACATGCGCTGCGCAGCCCGTCCTTGGAGCCGAAATGATGAATGACCAAGCCGGGGGAGACTTGCGCGGCAGCGGCGATGCCGCGGACCGTCGTCTTCGTGAACCCGTGGCGGGCGAACTCGGCGACGGCGGCCGAGAGGATCCTCTGCGCCGTCTCCGGTGAGGTGTTGGGAGAGCGGTGCGAATTGGAGTCGCGAGTCGTTGAACGCATGTTTAATATTAAACGCGCGTTCAATCAAGGTGTCAATAGATGGTGTGAACCGTGCTGAGCTGGCCGCGGTCAGGAGGGGCCGCGTCGTGCGAGTGCTGGTAACCGGGAGTGCAGTCGAGATGCGGAGGCGAGCAGTGGATCTATGCGTGAGCGGGCAGCGTTATAGGCGGGGACGGCGTGGGAGAATGCGGCGTAGGTTCGAGGGGTGATGGGCAGTTCCCACGCCCCCATGTATTCGTGGGCGTCAGCGCCCATTTCAGTCTTGAAGCGGACCAGACCGCTACCGCCCATATCGAGGCCGAGGCAGTCCTTGACTCCACCCAGGTCGTAGGATTTAGCGCCTTCGGAAAGAAGCTGTCGAATCAAGGCGAGATACAGGGCATTCGAGGGCTTCATTCGTGGGTTGGTCGTGTCGGTCGCGGTGTGGATGCATTCAGCGGTCGAAGACACCCGAGCTGTGGTCGTGGCTCCGAGTACTTCGCCGTTGAAGCGGGCGAAATGCGTGGTGAAGCGGCCTGGCAGTCCTTGAGTGAGATGGGTCCACATGGTCCTGAAGAAGTCGGTGGACAGGGTCGCGAATCCGTTTCTATTCCCGGTTGAGGTGTACAGGAGCTGGAAATCATCGACGTCGGCAATGGATGCCAATTCGATCTTGACGCCTTCACGGGAGGCCTTCTTCGCGTTGTATCGCCAGGTCTTGTGCATTCCGGCAAGGATGTCATCTTCGGTGCGGTCTTCGAGATTCAGCAGGAAGTTGAAGCGGCCGTAATCGATATGCGTCTCCTGGGGGGCAGACTTTTCGATCCATCCGGAGTCGCGCATGATCGCCCTCAGCTGCAGAGCTGTGGGGTTGGTGTAATCGGGAGCGAGGTCACGGAAGTGCCTGGCGATCGGCTCGCGGAGTCCGGCTCGTACCGTTGCATTGTCCCACCGTCGGAGGCTGAGGTACGGGAGCATGCGGACGCCGATGACATCGTTTGCTTCGAGAAATGAACGCAACGTTGAGAGCTGCTCGCTTATGTCCGCATTGTCCCAATCGATCAGTGGGCCGTAGGGAATGAAAGCGAAGCGCTTCTTCGTTCCGGGGATCCGGCGGTAACGGATGATTGCGACCGAGATCGGATCTGCACCGTCGGCATACCAGCCCACCGGCACGTAATCGGGCCAATCGACTCGCCGTGCCTCCGCCCAGAATGGAGTCTGTTGGTAGCTGACATCACCGAATCTCTGCAGGCTGGTGAGGAATGCGTCGGGTGTCATGGCTCGGATCGTAGTCATAGAGAAACCGTATTGTTCGGACGGTCGCCAGGGGGCGGAAGTTGTGTGCACGTGCGGATTCCCGCACCTGACTTGCGGTATTGATCGAGGGGCAGCAGGTGCTTCTCCTGAGTGTCGGGTGAAGCAGTCTGTTCTGAGAAATCTCGTTCCGCCTATTTACATACAACCAACCGGTTGTATGATTAATGGCATGAAAGGACTTCTCGACGATGAGGCGGATGCGCTGTTCCAGGCATTGGCCGACCGCACTCGGCGCGATATCGTGCGCCGAGTCGCTGGAGAAGGGCTTTCGGTGTCCGATCTGGCCGCCGACTACGACATGAGCTTCGCCGCAGTGCAGAAGCACGTTGCGGTCCTCGAACGTGCAGGACTCGTGACGAAGCGCCGAGTCGGCAAGCGGCAGATTGCGCACGCAGAGGTGGGTCCGCTTCGCACCATCAGAAGCATGCTCGCCGAACTCGAAGACCAGTGGGTCGAACGAGTGCAGAGAATCGACGACCTTCTGGCCGGGGACGAGCAGGCCGGGTCGTGAGGCAAACCACCGCATTGCTTGAGGAGCAGCCATGCCGGTCATCGACACATACCATGACGAAGAGACACTGACCCTGACGATCGTCGCCGAGTTCGCGGCGCCGCTCGAGCGAGTGTGGGAGGTCTATGCCGATCCCCGCCAACTCGAGCAGATCTGGGGTCCACCGACGTACCCGGCCACGGTCGTCGACCATGCGCTCGAACCCGGTGGCAGAGTCACCTATTTCATGACGAGCCCGGAGGGTGAGAAGTTCTGCGGGCTGTGGGAACTGACCGCCGTCGACCGCCCCACGCGCTTGGAATTCCGCGACTACTTCGCCGATGAGGACTTCACCGTCGTCGAATCGATGCCCGGAAGCAGCTGCATCTACCGCTTCGAGACGACCGAGACCGGGACTCGTGCCACCTACGAATCGGTGTTCGACTCGGCCGAGGGGCTGCGCACCGTGCTGGAGATGGGTGTCATCGAAGGCTCGACCGGAGCGATCAACCAGATCGACGATCTGCTCGCCCGGCAGTGAGCCGGTGCGGCCGGCGCCCGACCTCTCCGCAATGGCTCAGCTCTCGACGCGGGCCTGCACGGAGTGGGCCGGGGCGTCGGGTCGGACGGGAATGATGAGCGCCAGGCCGACCGCCAGGACGATGAGGATACCCAGCGTCCCAGCCCGTTGGAAGCCGAAGATCTGGATCGCCAGGGCGAACATCGCCGGGCCCAGGAAGCTCACGGCCCGGCCCGTCGTGGCGTAGAGTCCGAAGTTCTCCCCGGCCGATTCCGGTGGAGTGATGCGGGCGAGGAACGACCGGCTCGAGGCCTGGACCGGGCCGACGCAGAAGCTGAGGATCAGGGCACAGACCCAGAACACGGCCGCCTCGGCGCTGAAGAGGATCGGCAGCCCGCCGAGGATGATGACGATGAGACCGGCGATGATGACGGGTTTCGGCCCGAGCCGGTCGTCGAACCACCCGGCGATCATCGCCCCGGCACCGGCGGCGACGTTCGCGGCCACGCCGAGGATGATGATCTCCGACGCGGAGAACCCGTAGCTGCCGGCGGCGAGGACGCCCGCGAAGGAGAAGATCGCAGCCAGGCCGTCCCGGAAGACCGCCGAGGCGATGAAGAACCGCAGCGTCTGATGCTCGGTCGACCACATCCGGATCAGACGGCGCACGAGTGCTGCGTAGTCAGCGATGAATGCCCTGATCGGGTGCCCGCCCGATGTGCCCTTGACCTTTGCTCCCGGTGCTGAGAACAGAGCTGGGATCGCGAAGATTGCGAACCACACGGCGGACAGGACCGCGACGATACGGAACCGCAGTCCATCCTCGTCGCTGGCGCCGAGGAACCCGACCTCGGGTTGGATGACGAGGACGAGGAGGATGACGAGGAGGACCAGCCCTCCGACGTAGCCCATTCCCCAGCCGAATCCGGACACCTTGCCGACGTTGTCGGGGGTGGTGATGCGGACCATGATGCCGTTGTACGACACCTCGGCGAATTCGAAGAAGACGCTGCCGACGGCCAGGAGCAGAAGACCCAGCCACAGATAATCGGGGGAGTCGCGGACGAAGAACAGGCCGAACATCGTGAGCACGACGATTGCGGTGTGCACACCCAGCCACAGGCGATGCCGACCACCGGCATCGGCCCGAGTGCCGGCGGCGGGCGCAATGAAGGCGATGACGAAACCGGCCGCGGCCATCGACCAGCCCAATGCCGAGGATCCGGCTTCCTCGGTGGCCGCGACGGACTTCGTCAGATATGGGGCGAAGACGAAAGTGATGATCACGGCGTTGAAGGACGCCGACCCCCAATCCCACAGAGCCCAATTGAAGATGCGCAGGCGATTGCCCGAACCGGTGCCCGAACCGGGCGGAGTCAGCGTCGAGGCCATGAGGCCACTGTACTGAATGCCGCGGCCGAAAAAGGACCGAGAACTGTTCCGAATCCTCATCTCCCACAAGGTTCATTTCTTGATCACGGTGGCCTCGAAATCCCGCCGTGACCAGGGATATCACCCCTGTTGTGCGGGTTCGGGCTGAAAGTTGCCTTGAAGGAGGCTGGGGAATACGGCAGAGTGAAGCGGTAATCCAATCATTCGATCAGGAGGGCGACATGAGCGACCCCGACACCAATTCCCAGTCGGGAAACGGGTTGGGCCCGGGGCCGGAAGAGCAGCTGCTCTTCGGCGAACCCGACCCCGTAGAACTTCATCTGCCCGAGAAACTCCACATCGGCGAATCCGACTCCGATGACGCAATCACTCAGAAGCTGCAACGCCAGGGAGTGCGCATCGGCAAGGGCATGATCGCCCCGCGCGTCTTCTGGCCGGCGCTGATCATCATCGTCGGCATCGTCGTATTCTCCGTGGCACTGCCCGAGGGCACCGGCAATGTCATCTCGAACATCCAGAACTGGATCGTCACCCAGCTCGGTTGGTACTACATGCTCGTCGTCGGGCTGTTCGTCGGCTTCGCGATCATCGTCGGCTTCTCGAAGTTCGGCAAGATCAAGCTCGGCAAGGACGACGACGAACCCGAATTCGGCGTCCTGTCCTGGTTCGCCATGCTCTTCGCTGCCGGCATGGGCATCGGCCTCGTCTTCTACGGTGTGGCCGAACCTCTGACCTATGCGACGACCGGACCGAAGCCCGGCTGGCCCGGCGGTGAGGTCGAGAACGCCCAGATGGGCATGGCACAGACCTTCGTCCACTGGGGTCTGCACCCCTGGGCTCTCTATGCCGTGCTCGGTATGGCTCTGGCCTACGCCATCCACCGCCGCGGTCGCCCGCTGTCGATCCGATGGGCACTCGAACCGCTGCTCGGCAACAAGGTCAAAGGCTGGGCCGGTGACGTCATCGACATCATCGCGATCTTCGGCACCGTCTTCGGCATCGCCACCTCGCTGGGTCTCGGCGTTCAGCAGATCTCCGCAGGACTCAAGCACATCGGCGTCGTCGGCGACTACGACAACACATTCCTCATCATCCTCATCGTCATCATCACCCTGCTGGCCACCGCCTCTGTGGTCTCGGGCGTGGGCGCAGGAATCAAGTGGCTGTCGAACATCAACCTCACGATGGCCGGCGTCCTGCTCGTCACGGTCCTCGTCTTCGGCCCGACTCTGTTCCTGTTCCAGAACTTCGTCGAATCACTCGGCGTCTGGCTGGCGAACGTGCTCAACATGACCTTCGACATCGGTGCCTACTCCGGCAAGGAAGGCGCCGAATGGAACTCGAGTTGGACCCTCTTCTACTGGGGCTGGTGGATCTCCTGGGCACCCTTCGTCGGTGTCTTCATCGCCCGCATCTCCCGCGGGCGCACCGTCCGCGAGTTCATCGCAGGCGTCCTGCTCGTCCCTTCGATCGTCGGCTTCTTCTGGTTCTCCGTCCTCGGCGGAACCGGTATCTACCGTCAGATCTTCGGCTCCGGCGACCTCGTCGACCCGGACGAAGGAATCGTCGCCGAGCGTGTCCTCTTCGACGTGCTCGGAGACCTGCCGCTGGGCTCGGTCCTCTCGGTCATCGCGATCATCCTCGTGGCGATCTTCTTCATCACCTCCTCGGATTCGGGCTCGCTCGTCGTCGACATGCTCGCCTCGGGCGGTCACCCGAACCCGCCGATCTGGTCGCGCGTGCTGTGGGCGCTGATGGAGGGCGCGATCGCCATCGCACTGCTCATGGCCGGCGGGCTCACCGCCTTGCAGGCGGGGTCACTGGTCACAGCGCTGCCGTTCTCGATCGTGCTGCTGCTCGTCTGCGTCTCCACCCTCAAGGCCTTCAGTATGGAGGCCAAGCGGACGGCCGCGATCGAACGCGCCGCACGCTACCGTGCGGTCGGCGAGCACCTGGCCGACGACTTCGACGAATACCTGGGTGAGAAGGTCGACGAACGCATCGACTACCGGCTCAAGAGCTCCCAGGGTCTGCTCGGCAAACAGCGTGCGAAGTCTTCTTCCCGAGACAACAAGCGCGGCGTTCGTGAGGTTCCGACCCGGGAGACGGAGACACCTCCGGACACCGAGTCCTGACCCGCACCGAGGCGGCTCGGTCCGGGAACGCTGCCTGCCCTCCACGGCGAGGCACGGTCCCGCACCGAGGCGGCTCACCTCCGACGCAACCGCTCGACCATCCGGTCGGGCGGTTGCGTCGTTCACGGCCGATGCCAGGGGAGGGCATCCTCGGCGACAGGATCCGAAATCGCGTTCCGGGACTCGTTCACGGCCGATGCCAAGGGAGGGCCGCCTCGGCGAGGGAAGCCGCGCCCCGGGCCTCCCTGCCATGGGCGGGACGGAACGAGTAGGCTGGTGGCAGCAGAAACGGCCGAACCCGACCAAGGAGCATGTATGCCCATCGCCAGCCCCGAAGTGTATGCCGAGATGATCGACCGCGCGAAGACCCAGGGCTTCGCCTACCCCGCGATCAACTGCACCTCCTCGCAGACGATCAACGCCGCCATCCGCGGCTTCGCCGAGGCCGGATCCGACGGCATCGTGCAGATCTCCACGGGCGGTGCCGAATACATGTCCGGTCCGACGGTCAAGGACCGCGTGCGGGGCGCCATCGCGTTCTCCGTCTTCGCCGCCGAGGTGGCCAAGAGCTATGACGTCAACATCGCGCTGCACACCGACCACGCACCGAAGGACGCCGTCGAAGCCTGGGTCAAGCCCCTTCTGGCTGCGTCGACCGAACGCGTGAAGAACGGCGGCGAGCCCTACTTCCAGTCGCACATGTGGGACGGTTCGGCCGTTCCCCTTGACGAGAACCTCACCCTCGCCGAGGAGCTGCTCGAGCTCTCGGCGGTAGCTCACTCGATCCTCGAGATCGAGGTCGGCGTCGTCGGCGGCGAAGAGGACGGCGTCGAGAACGAGATCAACGAGAAGCTCTACACCTCCGTCGAGGACGGGCTGGCCACCGCCCGCGCCCTGGGCACCGGCGAGAAGGGCCGCTATCTCACGGCTCTGACCTTCGGAAACGTCCACGGCGTGTACAAGCCCGGCAATGTGAAGCTGCGTCCCGAACTCCTCGGTGAGATTCAGGAGAAGGTCGGTGCCGAGGTCGGCAAGAAGGCTCCCTTCGATCTCGTCTTCCACGGCGGCTCGGGCTCGAGTGCAGAAGAGATCGCCGAGGCGGTCCGCCACGGAGTCGTGAAGATGAACATCGACACGGACACCCAGTACGCCTTCACGCGTCCCGTCGTCGAGCACATGTTCCGCAACTACGACGGAGTGCTCAAGATCGACGGCGAGGTCGGTGACAAGAAGCTCTACGATCCGCGCTCCTACGGCAAGGCCGCCGAGAAGGGCATGGCCGAGCGCATCGTCGAAGCCTGCCAGAACCTCGGCTCGGCTGGCACCAGCCTGAAGAAGTGAGGGGAAGCCGGCTCAGTCAGCTCGGCTGGTGAGCCGGAGGGCAGCAGAGTCTGCCCCGCGAACCGACAGCGGCCGTCGCCCGATTCAGGGCGGCGGCCGCTGCTCTGTGCGTCGCTGTGAATGGCACGAGGCCCGGGACGCCATTGTCCCGGGCCTCGCAGTCTGTCCCACGGACCAGCGATGAGCCGTCATCCGAATGACCTGCCCGCCGATCGGGCCGCCTGCCGGGTGGCAGGCAGTCGATCGTGTGGGGCATCAGCCTTCCGGCACCGCCTCGCCGGCCTTGAGACGAGCCACGCGCTGATCCCAGAAGTCGGCGTTGCGCACGCCGACCTTCTCGGGTTCGAACACCGGATCCAGACCGTGCTTGGTCTGGCGCTCGAAGTCGCGCAGGAGCTTGAACGCCGGCTGCTGCAAAATGAGGATGCCGACGATGTTCAGCCAGGCCATGAGGCCCACGCCGATGTCGCCGAGCGCCCAGGCGCTGCCTGCCGTCGACATCGCACCCACGGCGACGGCGATGAGGATGAGCAGCTGCAGCACGCGCTTGCCGGCCGCGAGGACGAAGGTGTTCTTGACCTTGCCCAGCAGGTAGACGAGGTTCGTCTCGGCCATGTAGTAGTACGCGACGATCGTGGTCAAGGCGAAGAGGAAGATCGAGATCGCGATGAAGCTGGCGCCGAAGCCGTGGATCATCGAGTCGAGTCCCGCCTGGGGCCACTTCTCGCCCGGAGTCGCAGCAATCTCTTCGACCATCTGTCCGCGGCCGGTGCCGATGATCGTCGTCTCGTCGGCGTCGAAGACTCGGTACATGCCGGTGGAGAGGATCATGAACGCGGTCGCCGAGCACACGAACAGGGTGTCGATGTAGACCGAGCCGGCCTGCACGAGTCCCTGCTTCGAGGGGTGCGAGACCTCGGCAGCCGACGCTGCGTGCGGTCCGGTTCCCTGCCCGGCTTCGTTCGAGTAGATGCCGCGCTGGACGCCCCACTGGACCGCCATGCCGATGATGCCGCCGAAGGCGGCTTCCGGACCGGCGTCGATGCCGAAGGCCGAGGTGAACATCAGCTGGAAGACCGGAACGATCTGGTCGGCATTGATGATGGTCACCGCGATGGCTGCAATGATGTAGATGACGGCCATGAACGGAACCGCCAGCGAGGCGAAGTGCGCGATGCGCTTGATTCCGCCGACGACGATGAAGCCCATGATGATGACGAGCGCGATTGCGGTGCCCCAGGTGGGAACGCTCCAGGCGTTCTCGACGGCGCCGGAGATCGCATTGGACTGGATGCCCGGCAGCATGAAGGACATGGCGATGACGGTCACGGCCGCGAAGACCATGCCGTAGACCTTGAACAGGCCGCGGGCCTTGGTGTGGCGGTAGGCCTTCTCGATGTAGAAGGCCGGGCCGCCGCGGTACTCACCGGTGCGGGGATCCTGTTCCTTGAAGATCTGTCCCAGGGTGGATTCGACGTAGGACGTCGAGGCGCCGAGGAGGGCCGAGATCCACATCCAGACGACGGCACCGGGGCCGCCGAAGCCGATGGCGGTGGCGACACCGGCGATATTGCCGACGCCGACGCGACCTGCCAGAGAGATCGCCAGGGCCTGGAAGGAAGAGACTCCCTCATTGGAGCTCTTGCCCGTGAACATCTGCTTGAAGATGGCGGGGATCTGACGGATCTGAACCGCGCGGGAGCGGATCGTGAAATAGACACCTGCGCCGAGGCACAGGTAGACGAGGGCGGATGACCACACAATCCCGTTGAGCCAGTCGATGAAAGCGGACACGCTTCTCCATTCGTTCTTCCGCGCCGGGATCGCCGACACGGTGTTGCTTATCTAGCGTCTGTGCCAGAGCACCGGCCAGCGGGGGACCGGCCAGTTTCACGAGAGTTTCCCTAGCGTTCTCTGTGATGCACCTCATAAGTCAAGCCGATTGTCATCGGTGACGCAAATCGCATTCGCCGAGGCGGCTCCCAGTTGCGCTGTCGACGTCGGAGCCGGGGGATTCGTTGGGCCGGGGAGCGTTGCGCGGCAGGGGCGGGAGCTGTGAGTCGCGACGCCGGAAGGAATCTCAGCCATTGCGGCAAGGGGCGTTTCGGTGTGTCGGTTGGGCCGCCTCGGCGAATTGTCGCGAAGTCGTTGCGAACTGAGTCACTTCATGTGCGTCAGTTCACTATTTGGGACGGGAACCGTAAGATGTGGTGCGGATCTCTTCGCGCAAAGAAGACACGAAGAGCACTTGTGAAAGACAGGAACACCATGAAACGACGAACTGGTGCAAAGGCCGTGGCCATCGCTGCGGCCGGCGCTCTGCTCCTCTCCGCCTGCTCGACCTCGACGACCGGAGGCGGCGGCGGGGACGACGAAGGCGGAATGCTCACGGTCGGAACCACGGACAAGGTCGTGGCTCTCGACCCGGCTGCTGCGTACGACAACGGAAGCTCGCTCGTCGAACAGCAGATCTACCCGTACATCCTCGCCTACAAGCCGGGTACGGCCGAGCTCAACCCTTCGATCGCCGAGTCCGCTGACTTCACTGAGCCGACGAAGTACGAGGTCAAGCTCAAGGACGGACTCAAGTACGCCAACGGCAACGAACTGACCTCCTCGGACGTGAAGTTCTCCTTCGACCGTCAGCTGAAGATCCAGGACCCCAACGGGCCCTCTTCTCTGCTCGGCGGCCTGAAGTCCGTGGAGACCCCGGATGAGAAGACCGTCGTCTTCAACCTCAAGCGCAAGAACGACCAGACCTGGCCCGGAGTCCTGGCCAGCGCTGCCGGACCGATCGTCGATGAAGACGTGTTCTCGGCTGACAAGGTCACGAAGGACCAGGAGATCGTCGACGGGAAGGCCTTCGCCGGCCCGTACACGATCGACGGCTTCAAGTTCAACGAGCTGATCACCTACAAGGCCAATCCGGACTACAAGGGCTTCATCGAGCCGGCGAAGACCGAGACCGTGCAGATGAAGTACTACTCGGACGCGAACAACATGAAGCTCGACGTCCAGGAGAACACCATCGACGTCGCTTGGCGTTCGCTCTCGGCCACCGACGTCGAGGACCTCGGCAAGAACGAGGACCTCAAGGTCCACAAGGGGCCCGGCGGCGAGATCCGCTACATCGTGTTCAACTACGACACGATGCCCTTCGGTGCGAAGACCGACGACGCCGACGAGAAGAAGGCGCTCGCCGTCCGCAAGGCCATGGCCGACTCCGTCGACCGTCAGGCGATCGCCAGCCAGGTCTACAAGGACACCTTCACACCGCTGTATTCGCACGTGCCCGACGGGCTTCCCGGCTCCGACGAACCGCTGAAGTCCGAATACGGCGACGGCAAGGGCGGCGCCGATGTCGAGAAGGCGAAGAAGGCGCTCAAGGATGCCGGGGTCAAGACCCCGGTCGAACTCAAGCTACAGTACAACCCCGACCACTACGGTCCCTCCTCGGGTGATGAATACGCCCTGGTCAAGGACCAGCTGGACAAGACCGGGCTGTTCAAGGTCAAGCTGCAGTCGACCGAGTGGGTGCAGTACTCGAAGGACCGCACCGACGACGTCTACCCGATGTACCAGCTGGGCTGGTTCCCGGACTACTCGGATGCCGACAACTACCTCGTGCCGTTCTTCTACGACACGGATGAGACTCCGTCGTTCCTCGCCAACCACTACCGTGACGAAGCGATGAACAAGGAGCTCAACGCTCAGTCCTCGATCGCTGATGAGGGCAAGCGCGAAGATGCCCTGAAGAAGATCCAGGGTGAGCTGGCCGACGAACTGCCGACCCTGCCGCTGCTGCAGGGCAACCAGATCGCCGTGTCCGGCAAGGACGTCAAGGGCGTCGATGACACCCTCGACCCCGCTTTCCAGTTCCGTCTGGCACTGCTGAGCAAGTGATCACCCACACGAGGTGCAGGTGAGCCGATCAGGCCGCCTGCACCTCGTGGCGCGTCCGCGGTCAGGTCCGTACACCTGAAGTGACCCTCGCCGAGGTGTCCCCTGCCGCTGGCGCATCGAAACACATCCCATAAGGAACACATGTCTGCTGCCATCAGCGAACCAGGGGCTGAGGCCGCCGAGACTTCGGTCTCGGTCAAGAAGCCCTCGGGAGGCGGTCTGGGACGTTATGTCCTCATCCGCTTCCTGCTCATCATTCCCACCATCTTCATTCTCACCACTCTGGTGTTCTTCCTCATGCGCATCACCGGTGACCCGATCACCGCAGCGCTGGGCGGACGCCTGACGAAGGCCCAACTGGCCGAACGCGTCCATGCCGCCGGCTACGACCGGCCCATCCTCGTCCAGTACTTCGAATACTTGGGCAATCTGCTCAAGGGCGACTTCGGCACCGCCGTCTCTGACGGGCAGCCGGTCTCGTCGATCCTGCTCAACTACGGAGCAGCGACGGTCGAACTCGTCTTCTACGCGCTCATCGTCGCGTTCATCCTCGGCATCCCGCTGGGCATGCTCGCCGCCTACCACCGCGACAAGGCCCCGGACGCGGCACTGCGTGTGCTCGCGATTCTCGGCTATGCGACCCCGGTGTTCTTCGCGGGCATGATCCTCAAACTCGTCTTCGGCGTGTTCCTGCCGATCCTGCCCGTCGCCGGCCGCGGCACCACAGAGACCGAATACATCATGTCCGGTGTCGTCGGCCCAACGAGGTTCTACCTCATCGACGCCCTGCGCATCGGCAACTTCTCGGTCCTCGGCGACGTGCTCGCCCATGCGGTGCTGCCGGCGATCGCGCTCGGCGTGCTCACCGCCGGAGTGTTCCTCCGGCTCGTGCGCACGAACCTCATCGGCACGCTCGAGCAGCAGTACGTCGACTCCGGTCGATCCCGCGGAATCTCCGAATACCGCCTGGTCACCAAGCACGCCTACCGTCCCGCGCTGATCCCGATCATCACGGTCATGGGTATGCAGATCGCGCTCATGCTCGCCGGCGCCGTGCTCACCGAGACGACGTTCGAGTGGAAGGGGCTCGGCTTCAAACTCGCCGAGTACCTGACCGCTCGTGACTTCGTGGCAGTGCAGGGAATCGTCGTGTTCCTCGCCGTCATCGTCGCGGTCACGAACTTCCTCGTCGACGTCATCGCCGCGTTCATCGACCCGAGAGTGAGGTACTGATGTCCACTCCAGACAACCCGCAGAACCAGGGCCCAGTTGAAGAAGCCCAGACCTTCGCCGAGGAGGCACCCGGCTCCGGAGTCCCGGCAGTGGCGTTCGACGACCGGGCAAAGAAATCCTGGTTCTCCCGCTTGCCGATCATCTCGCATCTGCGCCAGTCCGTGGGGCTGCAGCGCGGAATGCTCATCACCGGTCTCGTGCTTTGCGGAATCGTGCTCATCTGCGCGATCTTCGCACCGCTCATCGCCCCGTACGGCTTCAACCAGCTGGGCACCTCCGAAGGCAACTTCGGGTCGAAGCTGCCACCCGGCGGCACCCACATCTGGGGCACGACCGTCGGCGGCTACGATGTCTTCTCCCGTGTCGTCTGGGGCGCCCAGACCGCAGTGGCCGTCATCGTCGTGGCCGTGGTCATGTCGATCTTCGCCGGTGTCATCCTCGGTCTCGTCTCCGGCTACATCGGCGGATGGCTCGACCGCATCCTCGTCGTGATTGCCGATGCCGTCTACGCCTTCCCGACCCTGCTGCTGGCGCTGGTCATGTCGATTGCGATCTCCGGCGGTCAGTCGAGTGCGTGGGGCGGCATCGCCGCGGCCGCATTCTCGATCACGGTCGTCTTCATCCCGCAGTACTTCCGCGTCGTCCGTGCCGAGACCCTGCGGCTGAAGGCCGAGCCGTTCGTCGAATCGGCGATCGTCCTCGGCGCCTCGAAGACGCGGATCATCTCCAAGCATATTTTCCGCAACGCCACGCGGACCCTGCCGCTGATCTTCACACTCAACTCCTCCGAGGCGATCCTGACCTTGGCCGGACTCGGGTTCCTGGGATTCGGCATCGAACCCACCTCGGCGTCGGAATGGGGATACGACCTCAACAAGGCACTGCCGGACGTCACCTCCGGCGTGTGGTGGACGGCGGTGTTCCCGGGCGTGGCCATCGTGCTCACGGTGCTGGGAATCACCCTGGTCGGTGAGTCGATGAACGACCTCAACGACCCGCGTCTGCGCGTGCGTCGCAAAGCCAAGGTCAAGAACGTCAAGCCCGCGGAGGTCACGGCATGAGCAAGCAGAAACACGAGCAGGCCGCCTCGGCGACGGGCAGCATCCTCGATGTCGACAGTCTCGACGTCACCTTCTCCACCGATGGCGGGGACGTCCACGCCGTCAAGGACGTGTCGCTGAGCGTCTCGCCCGGTGAGGTGCTGGCGATCGTGGGCGAGTCGGGGTCCGGTAAGACCGTGACAGCCCGGTCCATCCTCGGTCTGCTGCCCGAGACGGCGCAGCGAACCGGGGCCATCGTCATCTCAGGTGCGAACGTGCTCAGCGTCTCCGCCGACGAGCTGCGGGCCATGCGCGGCCGGGATGTGGCGATGGTCTTCCAGGAGCCGTCGACGGCGCTCAACCCCGTCTTCACGGTCGGGTGGCAGATCGCCGAAGGTCTGCGCGCGCACGATAAGAAGGCGAGCAAAGCCGAACTCAAGGCGCGCGTCGTCAAGGCCATGCGGCAGGTCGGGATCCCCGATGCCGAAAGCCGTTTCGACTACTACCCGCACCAGTTCTCGGGCGGGCAGAAGCAGCGTATCGTCATCGCCATGGCCCTGGCTCTCGGGGCGAAGCTCATCGTCGCCGACGAGCCGACCACCGCCCTCGACGTCACCGTGCAGGCGGAGATCCTCGACCTGCTGCGTGAGCTGCGCGACGAGACGGGCACCGCCATCGTGCTCATCACCCACAACATGGGCGTCGTCGCCGACCTCGCCGATCGCGTGGCCGTGATGCTGCGCGGCGACCTCGTCGAGGTCGCGACCGTCGAGCAGCTGTTCAACGATCCTCAAGAGCAGTACACGCGGGAACTGCTCGCCGCTGTGCCGCGGATCGGTTCGACCGTGGCCGGCAGCCGCAAGGCGGCCGCCGCCTCAGCGCGCACTGACTCGACGGGGGAGGCCTCGGGTGGGGTCGCCTCGACGGGGGAGACCTCAGGCGGGACCGCCTCGGCGAAGGACGGGGACGCACGCGAATCGATCGTGACCGCGCGCGAGCTCGATATCGTCTATCCGGGCGGGATCGGCAAGTCGGACTTCCACGCGGTGAAGAAGGTCAGCTTCGACATCAGGGCCGGCGAAGTCTACGGGCTCGTCGGTGAGTCGGGGTCGGGCAAGACGACGATCGGACGCGCGATTGCGGGCCTGACCAGGGCCAGCGGCGGCAGCCTCTCCGTCCTCGGGCACGAGATGGTCGGGTTCAAGGAGCGTGAGTTCTCGAAGATCCGGCGACGGATCGGGTTCGTGTTCCAGGACCCGGCGGCCTCATTCAATCCGCATCTGTCGATCGGGGAGTGCATCGCCGAACCGTTCGCGATCCACCGTCGGGAGATGAGCGCGAACGACCGGTCGCAGCGAGTGCTCGAACTCCTCGATTCCGTGCAGCTGCCGAAGGCCTATGCGGCGCGGTATCCGCACGAGCTCTCCGGCGGTCAGCGGCAGAGGGCGTCGTTGGCGCGCGGTCTGGCGCTCGATCCGGAGCTGCTCATCGCCGATGAGCCGACCTCGGCGCTCGATGTGTCCGTGCAGGCGAAGGTCCTCGAGCTCTTCGTCGAGCTGCAGAACCGCTTCGACTTCGCGGCCCTGTTCATCAGCCACGACCTTGCCGTGGTCGATATGCTCTCCGACCGCATCGGCGTGCTCTTCCACGGCGAGCTGCTCGAAGAGGGCACGGGTGAGCAGGTGCTCGGTGCGCCGCAGGAGGACTACACGAAGCGACTCATCGCCTCGCTGCCGGTCCCGGACCCGAAGGAGCAGGCGAAGCGCCGCGAGCTGGCAAGAACCCTCCGCACCCCCTAATTACTACCTGACGGCGGCGCAGCAA
>NZ_JBPIZD010000026.1:0-46472 GCF_051172395.1 Brevibacterium sp. H602
CGTCAGGTAGTTCTGAGACCCGCATTGCCGGTCGGCCGATGCGACGGACCTTGAGAACCCTCGTGTGGAGGACTAGCGTGGATTGACCACCGGAAGCCGTGTGGTTTCGGTGGATCCCTGACTGCCGAAGGAGGCGGACAATGGCTGAGAACGTTGCTCAGAAGCTCATCCGATCGCATTTGGAGTCCGGGGAGCTCACTCCCGGAAGCGAACTCGGGATCCGGATCGACCAGACGCTCACCCAAGATGCGACGGGCACCCTGGTCATGCTCGAACTCGAGGCGCTCGGCCTCGACCGGATCCGCACGGACCTGTCCGTGCAGTACGTCGATCACAACCTGCTGCAGACCGATGAGAAGAACCCTGAGGACCACGAGTTCCTCCGGTCGGCGGCGGCACGCTTCGGACTGTGGTTCTCCCCTGCCGGCAACGGCGTCTCCCACCCGGTCCACCAGTCCCGGTTCGGAAAGCCCGGGACGACTCTCATCGGCTCGGACTCCCACACCTGCGCCGCCGGCGCTTTGGGAATGCTCGCCATCGGCGTCGGCGGACTTGAAATCGCCATGGCCATGGCTGGTGAGCCGCTCTTCATCAGCGCCCCGCAGATCATGGGCGTCGAACTCACAGGCACCTTGCCCGACTGGGTCTCAGCCAAGGACGTCATCCTCGAGATGCTGCGTCGCCATGGCGTCAAGGGCGGAGTCGGAAAGATCATCGAATACCACGGGGACGGGCTGCGGAATCTCACGGCCATGGATCGTCACGTGATTGCGAACATGGGAGCCGAACTCGGCGCCACCGCCACGGTCTTTCCGGCTGACGATGCTGTCCGCGATTACCTCGAGGCCGTCGACCGCGGCGAGGACTTCACCCGCCTCGAAGCCGATGAAGGCGCGGAATACGATCTCACCGACAGCATCGATCTCTCGCAGCTCGAACCGCTCATCGCCGCGCCGTCGTCTCCGGGCAACGTCGCTCCGGTGCGCGAGGTCGCCGGTGAGGACGTCTTCCAGGTCGTCGTCGGCTCTTCGGCGAACCCAGGGCTGCGGGACTTCGCCGTCGTCGCCGAAACACTTGCCGACCGCCAGATCCATCAGCAGATCTCGCTCGATATCAACCCCACCTCACGAGAGGTCCTTGCCGACCTCATCGCCGGCAGATGGCTGACCTCACTGGTGGGATCCGGGGCCAGGATTCACCAATCCGGCTGCATGGGCTGCATCGGCATGGGCCAGGCACCGGCGGTCGGGCGCAATAGTCTGCGCACCATGCCGCGCAACTTCCCCGGCCGGTCCGGCACCGACGAGGACGCCGTGTGGCTGTGCTCGCCGGAGACCGCAGCCGCTGCCGCGCTGACCGGGAAGATCACCGATCCTCGCGATCTCGACATGGACTATCCCGAGGTGCGGCTACCCGAGAAGTACTCCGCGAACCGCAAGATGCTCGTCCCACCGCTGGGACCGGAGGAAGCCCGGTCGGTCAAGCTCGTGAAGGGAACGAACATCTCGACCCTGCCGGACTTCGAACCGCTGCCCGATGACATCGATCTGGAGATCCTGCTCAAGGTCGGCGACAACGTCTCCACCGATGAGATCATGCCCGCCGGATCCCGCGTTCTGCCGTATCGGTCGAACATCCCGAAGATCTCCGAGTTCGTCTATATCCAGGTCGATGACACCTATGCCACCCGTGCCGCCGACCACGTCGGAGGGCACGCGATCGTCGGTGGGGACAACTACGGTCAGGGGTCCTCTCGCGAGCATGCGGTCATCGCTCCGCGCTATCTCGGACTGCGGGTCGTGGTGGCGAAGTCGTTGGCGCGGATCCATTGGCAGAACCTCGCGAACTTCGGCGTCCTCGCCCTCGAATTCACCAACGACGCCGACTACGAATCCCTGTCTCAGGGTGATGTGCTTGAGTTCCGTGGTCTGCGCGATGAGCTCGGCGAAGGGACGACGATCACCGCCGAGGCGGCCGGCCGAAAGTTCGAATTCCGCCATGGCCTGTCGCCGCGTCAGGTCGAGATGGTCCTCGCCGGCGGTCGCATCGCCCAACGCGCCGCCCACCTCAGTTGAACTCCACGAACTACCTGATGGCGGCCCAGCAACCTCGCGCGAGGTTGCTGGGCCGCCCTCAGGTAGCAATTGGGAAAGACACAGCGGCCCGGCCACTTCCCTCCGAAGAGAATAGTGTCCGGGCCGCCGTCTCGTGCCGAACTCCGAGCGGTCAGGCGCTCAAGATCTCAGGCTGTTCAGCCCTTGACCTTGGCCTCGATGGCTGCGCCGACTTCGGCGTCGATGTTCTTCCAGTACTGGATGGCGTTCGACAGCACCGGTTCCTCGACTCCGTCGGAGAGTGCGCCGGCGACGGTCTCGATGAGACCCTGGCGCTCCTCCTCGGTGTAAACCTCACGGACCAGGGTGTGTGCCTGGCCGAAGTCGTCGTCCTCGGCGTGCAGGCTGTAGGCGCTGCGCACCAGCTCGCCGTCGGCTTCCCAGCCGTTGTCGACCGGGCCCTGCTCGTCCTGGTAGGAGCGTCCGTACGAGTTCGGGGCGTAGACCGGTGCATTACCCGAGTGGTGGTACTGCATCTGGCCTTCCTTGTCGTACGAGTTCGTCTTCGTGGCAGGAGCGTTGACCGGCAGCTGGTTGAAGTTCGTGCCGATGCGGTTGCGCTGTGCATCCGGGTAGGAGAACACGCGGCCCAGCAGCATCTTGTCCGGCGAGAGACCGGTTCCCGGCACGGTGTTCGAGGGGCTGAATGCAGCCTGCTCGATCTGTGCGAAGTGGTTCGAGGGGTTCTCATTGAGGGTGAACTTGCCGACCTTGATGAGCGGGTAGTCCTTCTTCGACCAGGTCTTGGTCAGGTCGAAGGGGTTGAAGCGGTAGTCCTTGGCCTCTTCGTACGGCATGATCTGCACGCTGAAGGTCCAGGACGGGTAGTCCCCGCGCTCGATGGCATCGAACAGGTCGCGGCGGTGCATGTCCGCGTCCTCGCCGGCCATCCGACCGGCTTCCTCGTTGCTCATGTTCTCCACGCCCTGGTCGGTGTGGAAGTGGTACTGGACCCAGAACTTTTCGCCCTCGGCGTTGACCCACATGTAGGTGTGCGAGGAGTAGCCGTTCATGTGGCGCCAGCTCTTGGGCAGGCCGCGGGGTCCCATGAGGTAGGAGACCTGGTGAGCCGACTCGGGCGAGAGCGCCCAGAAGTCCCACTGCATGTTGTTGCTGCGCAGACCCGAATCGGGGGTGCGCTTCTGCGAGTGGATGAAGTCGGGGAACTTCATGGGATCGCGGACGAAGAACACGGGGGTGTTGTTGCCCACCATGTCGAAGTTGCCCTCTTCGGTGTAGAACTTCAGCGCGAATCCGCGCACGTCACGCCAGGAGTCGGGCGAGCCGAGTTCACCGGCGACGGTGGAGAAGCGGGCGAGCATCGGGGTCTTTTTGCCCGGCTGCAGGAAGTCGGCCTTCGTGTACTTGGAGACGTCTTCGGTGACTTCGAGCTCACCGAAAGCGCCGGATCCCTTGGCGTGGGGGCTGCGTTCGGGCACACGCTCACGGTCGAAGCGAGCAAGCTTCTCGACCAGCGCAACGTCGTGGAGCAGCAGCGGTCCGTTCGCGCCGACGCTCAGCGAGTGAGCGTCCGATTCCCTCGGCGCACCGGATTCGGTCGTCGAGGCTTTCCTATTGTCGTGTCCGGCGTATTCATGATCTGTATGTTGCGTCATCACATCTCCTTCAACCGTTTGATTTCAGGCGTCGACATTCAGTCAACGATCACTGCCACCGGTGAGAAGTGCTTCCCGCCGGTGCAGCTGATCGACCGGCTGAGCGCCGTTCGCCTGATCTCGATTTCCCGACTTCGGCGGAACCTCGTCGGAGTCACTTTCAACTTAACGATGTTCTCTGCCATGTACAACCCAGGGTCGGCTGTCTAAATTCCCGCTGCCGGTGTTGGTCGGCTCACCCCTCCGCCGAGGCGGCCGATCCGCCGCCAGAACCGCCCGTCGATCCACCGGTTCCGGAATCGCCGGAGCCTGCCGCACCACCGCCCGAACCGCTGCCCGAGCCGTCCGATCCCGACCCCGAGCCTGCACTGCCGTTGGTGTTCCCGGTGCTGCCGGTGCCGTCGGTCGAGGTGGAACCGCTGCTCGCATCGGTCCCGTCCGTGGTCGTCGAGTCGCCGGTGGAGTCACTCGTGCCCGTCGTTGTCTCCGAGCCCTGTGAGCTCTGGCCCTCTGTCGCACCTTCGGTGCCGGTCTCCCCCGCCGAGGTGGACTGACCGTTCTGCGTGGTCGATCCGCTGCTCGACGAGCCCTGGCTGGCGTCGGCGTTCGAACCGGATCCGCTCGACGATTCGTCCCCTCCCGTTCCGGAATCCGAGGTCCCGTCGTCGGTGACGGATTCGTCGTTCGTCGACTGCCCGGTCACCGATCGTGAGATCTGCGAGGTGCCCGGTGAGATATCGGCTTCGGTGAAGTTCTCGGCCACGACGACCGCGCCGAGTCCGATCCCGAAGGCGGCAACGCCGATCGTCAGCGGATAGAGGACCCGCTTGCGGCGCAGCTTCTGCCACCAGGAGCGGGGCTCGCTCTCGGTTTCACTGCCGTCGCTGTCCTCGGCTGTGCTGTCGTCCGGCACCGAGGCGGATGCCGCGGTCGCGTTGCCGCCGGCAGGTTCCGGTGGAGCAAAGGCCGAATCTTCGGCGAGTGAGGGATCGACGGCGGTGGACTTCCCGTTGGGTTGCTTCGCGATCTTCGCCTTGACTGCTGGAGCGAGTTTGGACCCGACTTCCTGGATCTTCTCCTTGCCCTTGTCGAGGCTGCGACCGTAGAGAGTGACGGCCAGAGCAGTGACGATGCTGGCGACTCCGGCACCGACGACCGTGCCCGCGACGCCGAGCTGACCACCGATGACCGAGGAGGTCGCCGCGGCGCCGGCGCCGGCCAGCAGCTGAGTGGCCGAGATCCGGCCCTCTGAGGATTTCTCCTCCTTCTTGTCCTCGGCTGTCTCTGCCGCTTCGGCGACGGCGGTCGGAGAGGCAGCCGTGGCCGAAGCAGGCGTCTGTGAGGCAGCGGATGTGTCCGGCAACGCCTTCGTCGGCTGTTGTGCGGCTTGGCCGTCGTGGCGGATCGGATTAGGCGGCATCACCTTGGTGACGACGTGTTCGGTGGGTTCGGCCGCGGGGGCCGGGTGGGAACTGACGATCTCTTCGGTGATCAGCGGCAGGGTCTGGGAATGCCCCGGCAGACGAGTTTCGTCGTTGTGCTCGGACTGTCTGTTCTTGCCGCTGTCGCCGACCGTCAAAGTTCCTCCAATTTCCGGTGGAGAACCATTCTCGAACATGCACGTTCGGGGATCCTGACACTACCCATCCGAAGCTGAGAAAGGCCTGATGGAAATGCTCGGAAACGACACTGTCACCTGGGACGATACGCAGGAATGTGTCGCCCACTACAGTAGGTTCTCACCGATTTCTCAGATGTGCGCGTCGCCACTTTCGGAGTGGAGGACGGCCACCGAGACCTCCTCTGGCGCATCCTCGTCCGGCTCGAGTTCGAGCAGCTGAAAACGCGGGAGATCCAACCCCGCTTCGAGAGCGAGCACAAACCGGAATCTGCTGGCCGGGAACTGCTCACCTATGCTCATCTGCAGCTCTCCGTGGGCCGAGGCGGATCCTTCACCCGCACCAGCGCCGGAGTCGACGGCGCCGTCGTCAGCGACCATGAGGTTGATGGCGAAGCAGGGTTCTGCCAATCCGACGAGGCTCACGTTCTGACTTCCGTGGAAGTGCTCCGGACTGAGCGCCGGCACCGGGTGCACGTGTCCGTCGATCTCCAGGACCACCTCGGCGGTGGGGAGGAAGGTGCGCGCCATTCCGGGCAGCGCTGAGAACGGGCCCACATGTTCGAGTCGAGCGATGCTCAACCGCCAAGGACGCAGCCCCGGAGTCAGCTGCGCGGAGTCAGGCAGGGAGACGAGCTCAGTGGTCTGACCGGCACCATTGGCCCACGGGACAGGATCACGGTCATCGAAGGAGGCGAGCGCCCGCATGACTCAGCGCGCCACGGGCGGGTGGGGCCGCCTCGGTGATGGTGTGGTCATCCTTTGCACAGGCAGAACGGGTGACCGGCCGGGTCGAGGAACACGCGAAACGTCTCTCCCGGCTGTTCGGGGGCTTTGCCCGCACCGATCTCGAGCACGGACTCCTCAGCAACATCGAGGTCGTCGACGATGACGTCGAGGTGCATCTGCTGCGGGTGGGCCGGACCAGGCCAGCTGGGCGCGTGATAGTCCTCGACCTGCTGAATGCACAGCGGGGGCCAGGAATCGGAGGTGACTTCCGCCCAGGTGCCGTCCTCCTCGACCGCGACCTTCCAATCGAGGAGCTGCCCGTAGAACTCTGCGAGTTCGGCGGCGTCAGGAGCATCGAGTACGACCACAGGTTGCTTTGCGATAGCCATGACCTGAGTCTACGCCGCAGCACGGACATGACGAAGGGGCCAACGACGGTCGGGGTGGCGTAGGATCGTTGAGCAGATCCGCCGGGCGAGCGATCGCGCCGGCTCCCCATAGTGAAGGTTCGCGATGAGTTCTCATGCCCTGCCCGTCATCGGTGATCCGGCGGTCTACATCATCCACGACAATCCGGAATGGATCGCCCCGTTCACCGAGGCGCTCGACCGCCTCGGTGTCGCACATGTCGAATGGCTTCTGCCCGAGACCACGATCGACCTCGCAGCCGAACCACCAGAAGGTCTGTTCTGGTCACGACTGTCGGCGTCGGCGCACACCCGCACCGATCCGCATGTGAAAGAGTACGGGCGTGCCGTCCTCGACTGGCTCGCCGCCGCCGGCCGCCGGGTCATCAACGGACGAGACGTCTACGAGCTCGAGGTGAGCAAGGTCCGTCAGCATCGCGAGCTGGCCGGCCGGGACTTCGACGTTCCGCGCACCGCGGCCGCGTTCGGACCGCGAGCGCTCGTCGAGGCCGCGGCCGGCTTCACTCCCCCATTCATCACGAAGCACAATCAGGGCGGTAAGGGCCTCGGTGTGCGTCGCTTCGATTCCCACGCCGAGCTCGAGGCGGCCGCCGATGAGTTCGCACCCGGTGGCGCGAACGCGCCGATCGACGGCATCACCCTCATCCAGGAGTATGTGCAGCCTGCCCAGCCGTTCATCACCCGTGCCGAGTTCATCGGCGGACGTTTCCACTATGCGGTGCGCGTCGACGTCTCAGGTGGATCGTTCGAACTGTGCCCGGCCGATGCCTGCGCGATCCCGGGTGCCGGGGCCGATCCCGACGTCGAGGCGGTCCCCCAGTTCGCCCGCCGTGAGGACATCACGGCCGGAACACCGCTCATCGCCCGGCTCGAGACACTGTTGGCCGACCTCGGCATCGAGATCGCCGGCATCGAGTTCATCGAGACCGCCGACGGCCGTCAGGTCGTCTACGACATCAACACGAACACGAACTACAACCCGTCCGTCGAGTCCGCCGAAAAGTCGGCAAGTCGTCAGCCTGCCGCGGACCGTATCGCCGATTTCATCGCCGACACCCTCGCCGAGGCGGCCCCACAGTCGGTCTCCCCCGCCGGGTCCACAGCCCGGTGAGGTCCCGGGACACGGTCCTACTACACCTGTTGGCTGAGCTCCGCGCAGTCCGGCCGGGGCAACGTGCGCTCATTGCCCTCGATGGGGTCGATGGGGCCGGGAAGACAATGCTCGCTCACGAGCTCGTGAATTTGGCCAAGACCGTTGCGAACGTTCCTGGACATATTTCCGACCGCCGGGTCACCGCCATCAGCATCGATGGCTTCCACCACGCTCGGGCGATCCGCTACGCCCGAGGCAAGGGGCCCGACACCTTCTATCGCCGTTCCTATGACTACGGAGCATTCGTCGATTCCGTCGTCGAACCATTTCGACGAGGCGGCTCGATCGTTCCAGCTGTGTGGGACGTCGAGGCGGATCGGCCGATTGCTCCGGAGCCTCTGAGTCTGCCGAACGACTGTGTCCTCCTCATCGAGGGAATCTTCCTCCACCGGCCCGAGCTCGTGGATCTCTGGGATGCGAGTGTGTGGGTCGATGTTCCGTTCGAAGTCTCGGTCCCACGAGGAAACGACCGGTTTGCCGGAGCCTTCGACGCCGATCCCGAGGCCACATCGAATCATCGCTATGTCGGCGGTCAACGACTGTACTTCTCCGAGGCAGATCCGTGGGAGAAGGCAACATGGGTGCTCGACAATCGCGATCTGGATCGGCCGCACCTGAACAGGTGAGCACCGGCGGAGGGAGCGGAATCGCAATGACCACCACAGACTTGGACACGTCGATCACCGTGGCCGCTGACGGAGTGGTATCGGCACTGCTGCGATCAACCAGCCGGCAATGGGCGGAGGCCGTCGATCTCGAACGCGCCTTCTTCGACACCGCGTACGGCAGCTGAGCCGCACTCAGCCTCCCGAGACTGCACACCGCGACCGCCCACCCCACTCCCCTAGACTGGCCTCATGAGCACTGGTGTTGATGCAGTCGTCGTCGGAAGTGGTCCCAACGGCATGGCCGCCGCCGTCACCCTGGCCCGCGCCGGGCTGAGCGTCGAAGTGTTCGAAGCTCAGCCGACGATCGGCGGCGGTGCCCGCACCCTCGACCTCGGACTGGCCCCAGGCATCACTCACGACATCTGCTCGGCCGTCCACCCGCTGGCCATCGCCAGTCCCTTCTTCGTCGACTTCGACCTGCGCGCTCGCGGCATAGAGCTGACGACTCCCGATATCTCCTACGCCCAACCGCTGGATAACAAACCCGCCGCGCTGGCATTCCACGATCTCGACGAAACGGCCGACCGCCTCGGCGAGGCAGGCCCGGAATGGCGGCGATTCTTCGCCCCGCTCCTCGAACGTGTCGATGACGCGATCTGGCTCTCCCTCGGTGACAAACGCTCGGTGCCCGAGACCCTGCGCGACGTTCCAGGCGTCGCGAACATCGTGAAGTTCGGTCTTCGGCTGCTTAGCCAGGCGAGCCCCGCTTGGAACATTCCGCTGTCCCATGAGTCGACGCAGTCCCTGTTCACCGGGGTCGCCGCACATGCCATCGGCGGGCTGCCGGCGATGGGCACGGCTGCCACCGCCACGATGCTCTCCACGGTCGCCCACGCCGGCGGCTGGCCGGGTCCCGTCGGCGGATCCCAGGCGATCATCGACCACCTCGTCGCCGATCTCGAAGCCCATGGCGGCACCGTGCACGCAGACTCCCCGGTCGCCCACGTCACCGACCTGCCCAAGGCCCGCGCCTATCTGCTCGACACCTCGGCGTTGGGTGCGGCGCAGATCTTCTCCGGCCTGCTGCCGGCCCAGGTCGACAAGAGCCTGCGGGGATTCAAACAGGGCAATGCCGCGGCCAAGGTCGACTTCGTCCTCAACGGACCGGTCCCCTGGTCCGACCCCGAGGTGGGCCGCGCCGGGACCATCCATGTGGGCGGTTCACGAGCGCAGATGGCCGCCGCCGAGGCACAGGTGACGAACGGACGCATGCCGGCCGATCCCGTGTGCCTCGTCTCCGACCCGACCGTGTTCGACCCATCACGCGAGGTGAATGGCCTGCGCCCACTGTGGACGTACGCGCACGTGCCCTTCGACTGCCCGCTCGACCCGACGGAATACGTCACGAGGCAGATCGAACGCTTCGCCCCGGGCTTCCGCGACCGCATCGTCGCCCACAACGCGATCCCCGCATCGGAGATGGCCGGACACAATCAGAACTACATCGGCGGGGACATCGCGACCGGCGTCGTGTCCTTCTACCGAATGATGGCCCGCCCCCGCCTGACCTGGGACTCCTACAGCCTCGGCGTGCCCGGCGCGTTCCTGTGCTCGGCGGCGACTCCGCCGGCCCCGGGCGTGCACGGAATGAACGGCTGGTTCGCCGCCCGTCGGGCTCTCAAGACCCGCTTCGGCATCGACGAGGCGCCCAGCCTGTCGCCGGGCGACTGACTTTCATTCAGCTGACTCTGCCCCGCACCCACCGATCAGCGTCGCCGTCATAGCGCCATTCGGCCACCTCGGTGACGGCTTCGATGACGTTGTTCAGCCAGAACGTCGTATCCGGGTGCCAGCCCGCCAGGACACTCGCTGTCCGATCGTCCGTGTTACCTGCCGTGGGGACGGTCTCCGGTTCCTCGCCGAGGCGGCCCTCCGCCACATCGATGACCGCACCGGCCGCGCGCAGATAGCCGGCCAGACCCACGTGTACACCGTCGAATTCCTCGGCCGCCCGTGACCAATCGGGA
The DNA here is from genome assembly GCF_051172395.1 of Brevibacterium sp. H602. Taxonomy (NCBI): domain Bacteria; kingdom Bacillati; phylum Actinomycetota; class Actinomycetes; order Micrococcales; family Brevibacteriaceae; genus Brevibacterium; species Brevibacterium sp. H602. Next base: position 10,294 of record NZ_JBPIZD010000026.1, read on the forward strand.
ATGACCCACCGACCCTTGCGCCCTGTGGTCTCGAACCACACGTGGCGGCGCTGCGCGGTGACGTCGAGCGGATAGCGCCGGCACAGATCCGCCCAATCCTCAGGTCCGCGAATCTCGGCGATGCGGGCATCCGGGCGCAGTTTCAGACGGCAGGCTCGGGCACGTTCGAGACCGAAATCGTCCTCGACGAGTTCGACGCCGATCAGAGTCCCATCCGGCCACGTTCCCGTCGACCCCCAGAGACCGTGGGGTGGGGTCGACCACCATTCGCCGGAGAGCTCCATATACGGGTTCTTGGCGAAATCGTGACGGTACTCAGTTTCAGTAGTGAGGACATCTGCGAGCCACTCGCTCAAACCCCAGGCAAGCCTCGTTCCGAGCCCGTCGAGAGGAGGATAGAGATCGGTCAGCGTGATTTCTATGCTCGCATCCGTCGGGCCCGTCTCGAGGTCGAAGACCGCGGGCAGTTCTGTGTGGCGTCCATTGACTTCGTTGAGATCTTTGTCGTCCCAGGCCAGCGCCCATTGATCATCGGGATCGAGTGGCTTCGACCAGGCATCTAGCAAGCCCGTGGAAACGAGCGTCTCGGCGAAGGGACGCAGAATCTCACGAACCTCGCCGATTTCCGCGGTCCCCCAATCGTCATCATCAGGAGGCTGCCAATACACTGCAGCGTCGACTACGTCAGATATGGCTTCCTTAACAACACTCCAAGTCGGCGCAACCGGGCACAGGCACCTCAGATTGCGCACCACCGCCTCCACACCTGGGGCTTCTTCATCGCGAGTCCACGGAAGACTCTCGACCTGCTCGAGAGCCAGCCCGAACACGAGCGAGCGTCCCCGCGGGGACGCGAGCAGATCCTCGACGGACAGGCGGTCGTCATGAAGAGTCGGAGGCGCATCATCGGCGGTCATGACCTCAGGCTACGCGAATGCCCGTCAACTGGTCCTGATGGAATCGCTGGCGTCGGAATCCTCCGCTCGCGCACTCACCGGCACGGCAACCTCGGCGGCGGCGAGAATTCGGGCCCCCTTCGCAGCCTTGAGGCCCGCTCCGAGGACCCCGATGATGACGAGGACGGCTCCGCACAGCTCCCCGAGGCTGACTCGCTCGCCGAGGAAGACGAACGCCGCGCTCATCCCGACCACAGGAACGAGCATCGAGAACGGTGCGACGACGCCGGCCGGGTTGCGCGACATCAGCCACGACCACAGCCCCGACCCGATGATCGTCGCGACGACCGTGGTGTAGATCAGGCCAGCGATGGCAAGAAGTCCGGTCGGGGTAGTCAGCCCCGCGAACGACGCCCCGACCCTCCCAGGTCCTTCCACTGCGAGGGAGAGCGCCAGCATCGGCAGGGGTGGGACGACGGACATCCACATCGTCAGCTTGATCGGCTCGGTGGTGTGAGCCTGCCGGTTGCAGATGTTGCCGATCGCCCAGCCGAAAGCCCCGGCGAGGGTGAGGAGGAAGGGCAGGAGACTCGCATTCGAGTCGAAGCGCTGCCAGCCTACGACGGCGAGCCCTGCCATCGCGACGAGCAGAAAGGCCATCTGCGAACCGCGGACCCTCTCGCGCAGAAACGTCATGCCCAGCAGCACCGTGAAGGGGCCCGAAGCTTGGAGGACGAGGGAGGCGAGGCCTGCGGGCATGCCGGCGGCCATCGCCCAGTAGAGGAAGAGGAACTGCAGCAGTCCGAAGCCGAGTCCGTAGCCGATGATCCACCGCGCTTTGACGTCGGGCTTCGGTACGAAGAGCAGCGCGGGGACCGCGAGCAGGGCGAAGCGCAGAGCGACGAGGAAGAAGGGCGGGAACTGGGCCAGGGAGAGATCGATGGCGAGGAAATTCAGTCCCCATATCACCGCTACCGAGGCGGCGAGCAGACAGTGCTTGAACGACATGGCCCCATTCTCAACCGCAACAACTATGAAGCACAATCGCAGAGTGCTTCATCGACTCTGTAGCATGACTTCATGGTCATTGATCCGAAACATCTCGAGCTGCTGCGCCTGTTCGACGAATACGGCAGCGTCACCGCCGTCGCCGATGTCACCCATCGCTCCCCGTCGGCCGTCTCTCAGCAGCTGAGGCAGGCCGGGAGCGAGATCGGCCACGCTCTCGTCGAGCCCGCCGGTCGCGGACTCACGCTCACAGCCGCGGGACGGCTGCTCGCCCACGGTGGTCGGGACGTGGCCCGCACGCTCGCCCGGGTGCAGGCCCAATGGGAGGGCCACCTCGGCGAAGCTGTCGGAGAGATCACCCTGGCCGGGCTGCCGAGCGCCCTCACCCACCTCCTCCCCGATGCACTGCGCAGGCTGCGGGGAGACCACCCGCACATCGATCTGCGCATGGACGATGTCGACCTCGCCGAGCACGAATTCGCGGGACTGACCCGAGATGTCGATATCGTCGTCGCACACAGCCTCGTCGCCGAACGACCCCTGGGCACCGACGGGCTCACCGTCGTCCCGCTCGCCCGCGAACCCATCGACGTGGCCCTCGCCATCGACCATCGGCTCGCCGATCGCGCCGAGCTGACCCCGGACGATGTCGTCGATTGTCGCTGGGTGGGAGTGCCCCGCGGATACCCCTTCGACACGATCCTCACCTCGATCGAGCATCTCACCGGTCGCGACCTCGACGTCGTCCAACGCATCCGGGACAACCGGCTCATCGAAGCGATCGTCGCCTCCTCGGACCAGGTCGCGCTCCTCCCCCGGTTCACGACGCCGCGCGATGCGGGACTGTCGCTGGTGCCGCTGACGGGGGTGACGACGACACGCTGGATCGTAGCCGTGCTGCGTCCGGACACGGCCGAACGTGTCGCAGTACGTGCTGTGATCAGCGCGCTCAGCCGGGTCGACGACGCCGCGGTTTAGGCGGTGCCTATGCTGGTGAAGCGCTTCGGCACGAGCCTCTCCAGGGGCAGGAACGCCGCCCAGCAGATGACGGTCGGCAGGAAGTGGATGCCCAGCGCCAGGTAGGTCATGAGGTGGAAGAGGAAGAAGAACGCCACGGCCCCGTACAGCCACTTGCGCTTGAGGAACAGCACAACGGGCGAAAGGAACTCGAAGACGAGTGTCGCCCATTGCGCGGCGATGAGGAGGCCGGGCAATTCGAGGAACGGCTTCGACCATTCGGCGCCGCGGCGCATGAGGGCCCAGATGATGACCGCGCCGTTGGCCCAGTGGGTGATGTTGCCCGAGGCGATCCACTTCATCACCACCGAGTAGAAGTAGGTGAGGACGACGGCGATCTGCACCATCCGCAGCGCCCAGCCGGCCCGCGCCGAGGCGGTGCCGACGTCCCGGAAGCGCGCAGTTCCGACCGTCGGCAGGACGAAGGCGGCGATGACGAGTGCCATATGATCGTGGGCGACGTAGCCGTAGCCCTGCGTGTAGAACATCCATGCGCCGCAGCTGAGCGCGACGGCCCAGCCGCTGAGGCGCTGGAGGATTCCGGCGGCGGCAAGCAGGGAGAAGACGATGATGAGGGTGAGCAGGATCTGTGCGCCGAGCACGCTGACGGCGGGGATGTGGAGGAACCTCGCCAGCCACAGCGGCTGGTAGAACTCGGGCGTCCAGCCGTGGGCGATGACGTCACCGGAGATCGTGAGCACATCGATGATGATGAAGAGGTAGATGAAGACGCGGAACACGGCCACCCGGGCTAAGGGGACCTCGGGCATGAACCAGCGGAGAAACGGATTCGTGGGGGCCGCCTCGGTGGGGGTCGAACTCAGGGTCGGGATGCCGCTCATCGGACCTCCCACTTCGCCAGCGTCGTCTGTTCGGGTTCGCCGACGGCCAGGCCATTCTTCAGCTGTGTGGTGGTGCGGCAGAGGACCATCGTTTCGGGTTTCGGTTCGTCCGGGTGCAGCCGGATGTACGAGTCGGCCATCGACTGCAGGAGTTCGGGGTGGGCGATGACCCGGTCGAGCTGGGATTCGACGTCACCGCGTTCGATGCCGACGGTCGCGGCGTTGAACCCGAGGCGGCGCGGTTCGTCCTCGCCGGGGAACTGGGCTTCGATGCACGTGGAGTTGACGGTCCCGTTGAGGTCTTTGGCGGTGGCGTACTGGGTGAGCGATCCGAGCGGGAAGAAGTCGTTCGTGTTGAGGAACTGTCCGCAGGTGAGGATGACGAAGGCGATGGCGGGAACGACGATGCGCCAGCCGATGGAGACCTTCGACAGCGGTTTCACCGGGGTCGAGAGTTTCGACCGGGCGGGATCAGGCCCCTGAGCGGCGGGATCCTGGCTCGTCAGGAGACGGCGCTTCTTCTCTTCCATACGCTTGCGGGACTCGTCCTCTCGGGTGCGGCTCGTTCGCAGACAATCCTATCCGCCCTTCTTGCTACCTGACGGGGGCTGAGCAACCTGGCGCCAGGTTGCTCAGCCCCCGTCAGGTAGCAACTCAGGTCAGGAGCTGCGGGCGTAGAGGTTGAGCTGCTCCCAGCCGGCCGCATACTTCTGGAAGGCGGCGACCGCGGACTCGGAATCGTTGTTGCTCAGTGCCGTGACCCACGAGTCGACGAGTTCCGCAGCTTCGCTCGGCCACAGCACATCGGACATCCCGCCGAGGTCGAGTTCGAGGACCGAGTTCATGTCGAAGGTGTCGATCCACTCGGCCAGAACCGAGGTCTGCTCGACCATATCGACGACCTTCGAGGTGTCCGCGATCGTCTCCGAAGCCCATTCCATGCGCGCCGAGGCGGCCAGGATGTCCGTGCGGATGAGTACGCGGAGCCCCTCGTCGGTCTCCTCGGTGATGATCTGGTCCTCGGTCAGGGAGAAGAACAGCCACCACGACGGCGGCACGTCCCAGGCAGAGACCCGGGTGAAGATCCGCGTGTCCTTGGCATCCTGGAGCCACTCCGCACGACGGCTGGCGGCACGCCGGCGAGCGGACTTCGGAGCGACGATGTCCAAGGTCGCCTTCGAGGTGTGCTCGGCCAGCGAATCGAGCGCCTCCCATCCGCGGATGTCCTCCTGAGCAGGGCAGAAGCGGTCCACCCCGTCCGCGGTCTGAGACGCCGGAAGGTAGATCGGAGTGCGCCGAAAGGAATCAGCCACGGGCGAAGGCGGCAGGGAGATCAAGCGCTTGTCAGCGTCGTGGGAAATCTGCTCCTCAATGCGTGACCGGTTGTCCTCCACCTGCCTGTCTTGCAATTCGGAATGCACCACAAGGGGTTCGAAGATCCGCAGGGTGACGACATAATCGCGACGGTAGGCCATGGGTTCAGCCTATCCAAGGTCCACTCACAAAATGGAACTTCCCAGTATGAACAGGTAGGATTTAAGCGCATAGCAGAGATCTAGTCCGGGGCCATTCGCCCCATTGACGACGGAGGGGGTCACGCCAGTGGGTCGCGGCCGCGCAAAGGCAAAGCAGATCAAGGTAGCTCGGAAGCTGAAGTACTACAGCCCGGATACCGACCTTAATAGACTCCAGCAGGAGCTGGGCGCCGACGCGAGCAAGTCCGGTCCGTCCGATCCGTACGACGATGAACCCGACTACTCGGATTACGCCGACAAGTACAACGTCGACGATGACGACGAGTACGAGCGCTGAACTGGGATGAGTCCAGCCGCACACGGCTGATCTGACACGCACAGAGGGCGGGGACTTCGGTCCCCGCCCTCTGTCGTGCGCGCTGACGGTCGCGTGCCCGCCGAGGCGGCTGTGACCGAGGAGCATCACGCACCGTTGAGTGTAATTCCTCCACTCCCGCGTCCATCACACACCGCAAGCAGCACACCCCCGTGCAGGAACACGAGGGTGTGAGAGTACGGGTGAGGGATGCCCCGCGACCAGGCCAGCCGCTTGAGAGCTGCTGAGCCGCCGCGCGAGCCGCTCGAGTGCTACTGCAGGATCGCGGCGCCGCCGTCGACGCCCTTGGCGCCCTGCACATAGTAGGGATCGGTCGCCAGAGAACCGTCATCGGCAGCGACTTCGCCGAGCACCCAGGCTCCGGGGCTCGCCTTGAGCACACCGTCAACGGAGGCCGCGTCGACGACGAGGACCATGCCGACGCCGAGGTTCCAGGTGCGTTCGCGGTCGTCCTGCGGCACTCCGCCGAGGTCGCCGAGCACGGAGAACACCGCCGGGGCCTCCCACGAGGCACGCGACATCTTCGCGACCAGACCCTGCGGAAGAACCCTGGCCACATTGGCCGAGAGTCCTCCGCCGGTGACGTGCGAGACCGAGTGCACCGCATCGGGCAGTGCGTCGAAGAGAGCGGCGAGCTCTCCGGTGTAGACATGAGTGGGAACGAGCAGCTCCGCACCGAGGGTGCGCCCGAACTCCGAGACATGCTTATCCAGGCCCCATCCCGCCTCGGCGATGATGTGGCGGACCAGGGAGTAGCCGTTGGAGTGGATGCCCGAGGACGGCAGACCGATGAGCACGTCACCGGCACGGACCTTCTCGGGTCCAAGCAGCTTCGAGGCCTCGACGACACCGGTGGCGGCACCGGCGACATCGTACTCATCGACTCCGAGCAGCCCCGGGTGCTCGGCGGTCTCCCCGCCGACCAGGGCGACACCGGCCGAGGCACAGGCGTCGGCGATTCCCCGCACGATATCGGCGATGCGTTCGGCCACGACCTTGCCACAGGCGATGTAGTCGGTCATGAACAGGGGTCGGGCACCGCAGACGATGATGTCGTCGACGACCATGCCCACAAGGTCGTAGCCGATGGTGTCGTGCTTATCCATGGCCTGAGCGATGGCGACCTTCGTGCCCACTCCGTCGGTCGACGAGGCGAGCAGCGGACGCTCGAAGTCCTTGAGCACGGAGACGTCGAAGAGTCCGGCGAATCCGCCCATCCCACCGACGACCGAGGAGTTGTGGGTGGCCGAGACGGCGGCCTTCATGAGTTCGACGGCGCGGTCTCCGGCCTCGACGTCGACGCCTGCGGCGGCATAGGTGGTGGACTTCGGGTTCGCGTCGGAACTCAACTCAGCATCCTTTGTCGGCGGGGGTGTTGTTGACGGGAATCGGGTATTCGCCCGAGAAGCAGGCGGTGCACAGCTGGCTGCGCTCCTGCTGGGTGGCGGCAATCATGCCGTCCAGAGAGATATAGCCCAGAGAGTCAGCGCCGAGGTTCTCGCAGATCTCGTTCGTGGTCAGGCCGTTGGCGATGAGCTCGGCACGGGTGGCGAAGTCGATGCCGTAGAAGCACGGCCACTTCACCGGCGGGGATGAGATGCGCACATGGACCTCGGCCGCTCCGGCCTCCCGCAGCATGCGGATCAGGGCGCGCTGAGTGTTTCCGCGCACGATCGAATCGTCGACGACGACGAGGCGTCGGCCCTCGATGTTCTCCCGGATCGGGTTGAGCTTGAGGCGGATGCCCAGCTGCCGCAGGGTCTGCGAAGGCTGGATGAAGGTGCGTCCGACATAGGCGTTCTTCATCAGCCCCTGGCCGAACGGGATGCCCGAGGCCTCGGCGTAGCCGACGGCCGCAGGGGTGCCCGATTCCGGGGTGGCGATGACGAGGTCGGCGTCGACCGGGTACTCCTCGGCCAGCTGGCGGCCCATCTGGGTCCGTGCGGCGTGGACGTTCTTGCCGTTGAGCTTGCTGTCGGGACGCGCGAGGTAGACGTATTCGAAGACGCAGCGAGCTTGGCTCGGTTCGGCGAAGCGGTGCGAACGCAGACCGTCTTCGTCGATGGCGATGAGCTCACCGGGTTCGATGTCGCGGACGAACTTAGCACCGACGATGTCGAGTGCCGCGGTCTCCGAGGCCACGACCCAGCCGTTCTCCAGCCGGCCCAGCGACAGGGGTCGGACCCCGTGCCGGTCACGCGCGGCGTAGAGGGTGTGCTCGTCCATGTAGACCAGCGAGAACGCGCCTTCGACATGCGGCAGCAGACTCAGCGCCGCCTCGGTGAGGTTCTCTCCGTCTTCGGTCGCGAAGAGCTCGGTGACCAGGGAGGTGTCATTCGAGGAATCACGGAAGGGCCGGGTGCGGGCCGACTTCTTCGTGGCCTCCTCGACGACCTTCGTCGCGTGGTCGCGGCGGGCATCGGCTATGGCTTCGAGAGCGTCGAAGTTCGTCAGATTGCCGTTGTGCGCCAGTGCCACGGTGCCGAACGGCGTCGGCCCCAGAGTGGGCTGAGCATTCTCGAACGACGGGGATCCGGTCGTCGAATACCGCGTGTGCCCGACGGCGATATGGCCCTGCAGAAGCTCGAGATCGCGCTCATGGAAGACCTGGGAAACCAGGCCCATGTCACGGTAGATGAGGATCTGCTTGCCGTTGCTGGCAGCGATTCCCGCAGATTCCTGTCCGCGGTGCTGCAGGGCATAGAGCCCGAAGTAGGTGAGTTTGGCGGTTTCCTCGCCGGGGGCCCAGACTCCGAACACACCGCATTCATCCTGCGGTCCGCGGTCCTGGGGGTCGATTTCGTGCGTCAGCTGCCCGTCTCCTCTTGCCACGAGTGAAATTGTCTCATACCCGCAACTGCGCTCTGACCCGGTGCTCAGACTGTGGAACCGGGGGCCGAATCCCGTCCGGTTTCCGCGTCGTCCTCGTCGTCGGCTGCGGGCTGAGCATGCGTGTCGGCTGCGGGTGCGGAGTCCGTGTTCGCCGAGGCGGCCGTGCCCTCGTCGGCACCGGCGTCGGGGTCCTCAGCCGCTCCGGCATCCGGGTCCTCCCCGCGGGCTTCGGCGATGCGGCGGCGTGCGATCTCCTTCGGATCGTCGACCATGTCGATCTGCGCATCGACCCGGAACTCCCTCGCCTTCTTCCGTCCCCTCCAGTCGAGGATGAGGGCGACGAGTCCGCCGAGGAACAGTCCGCCGATCCCGAGGACGAGCAGCATCAGGCCCACCCCCTTGGCCACCGTATAGCCCATCGGCATATCGGCCGGGTCGACGAAGATCGCGAGGATTCCAGCGATCGCGATGCCGAGCACCGCACCGATGCCCATGAACACCGAGTACTTGGGGCTGCGACGGACGGAGACGTCGATCTGGTCCTTCATGATCTCCTTGGACACGTGGCCGGATGGGGCCGATGGATCGCCGGGAATGCCCCGGAACAACAGGTCCCGAACAGTCTAGTCGAGTCAGCCTGAGGTTCTTCCCAGGCAGTCTCACGCCACTTCCCATAAACTGGACACAACTAAACTGGACTCACCCAGGTTGACGGTCACTGAAGACAGAGGTTTGCGATATGTCCCACACGATCATCGTCGGCATCGACGGTTCCGACAACGCCGAATGCGCCCTGCAGTGGGCGATCACGCACGCACAGAAGACCTCCGCAGAGATCCGCATCGTCTCCGCCTACACCGTCCCCGGCGTCAATATGAGCCAGGCCGATATCGTCTACCCCGCCGATTTCGACGACGCCGTGAAGAAGACCGTCGAAGACATCGCCGAGGCGGCCGCCGCCACCGTCACCAAGGCCGGCGTTCCCGTGTCGACGACGATCGTGCCCGGTGACGCCTCCGGAGTGATGGTCGAGCATTCGAAGAACGCCGCCCTCGCCGTCGTCGGCGCCCGCGGTCGCGGCGGATTCGCCGGTCGCCTCCTCGGATCCGTGGCCCTGGCCATGCCCGCGCACTCGCAGTGCCCCACCCTCGTCGTCCCGAGCACGTGGCCGACCCGGATCATGCCGACGACTCCCCTGCCCATCGATGATCCCGTCCGCACGACCGATGATCCCTCCGCCGAGGCGGACGGACGGTCGCGTCCCGACTTCTCCGGTGAGGTCGTCGCCGCCGTCGATCCCTTCGAGACCGACACCCCGGTGCTGCGTGCCGCGGCCGCTCAGGCCGCGATCTACGGTGTTCCGCTGCGCCTCGTCGGGGTCACCGCCACGCATATCCTCTCGCCCGAGTGGATGCCCAGCGAGGAGCATCTCATCCGGATGTACGACGAGGCGGCGAAGGCCTTCACCGCTGCTGCCGAGTCGCTCAAGGGAGACTTCCCCGATCTCGAGGTGCGGTTCTCGATCTTCGATGCACCTGCCACCGAGGTGCTCGTGTCGGCCACGTACACCGCCGATCTCCTGGTCATCGGCTCCCGTGGCCGCGGCGGGTTCGTCGCCACCGTCCTCGGGTCGACGTCGCAGGGCGTGCTCTCCCACGCCGTGTGCCCGGTGCGGGTGGTGCGGGTCAACCGCCGCCAGCCCGGCCGCCGCCGCTGATCCGCGGCCCTCTCATCCGAGGGCGATGAGCCCGATGCCTGCGACCACGATGAGGGCACCGACGAGTTTGAGCACCACGTTCCTCTCTCCGAAGAACCACCACGCCAGCAGGGTGCCGACGATGATTGAGGTCTCCCGCACAGGGGCCACGAGCGCCACCGGTGCCTGCTGCATCGCATAGAGGACGAGCACATACGCCAGGGGCGAGAGGATCGCCACGGTCACGAGCGCGCGTTTGTGGCTCGTCAGGATCTCTCTGAAATCGGCGCGCTTCTCCCGCCCGCCGGGAAGCGCGAAGACTCCCGCGGTCATGATCAGCCCGACGCAGGCTTCGGAGACGGCGAAGTAGAGCAGCGGAGAGTCGCTGACATGATTGACGGCGAAGTCGTCCCACAGCGTGTATGAGGCGATGAACGCCCCGATCAGCCCACCCCAGGTCAGGCCCCGGCGCAGACCGTCACCGCTGGTGGTGCCGTCGCCGCCACGGGGACGGATCGTGACGACAGCGATTCCCGCGATGACGGTGAAGGCTCCGACCACCTCGGCGAGGGTGGGACGCTCACCGAGGAAGGCCACGGCGATGATGATCGTCACGACCGGCCCGATGCCGCGCGCCGTCGGGTAGACGACGCCGAGCGGGGCGTGATCGTAGCCGGACTGCAGGGCCACGGAATAGGCGATGTGGAAGACCGCGCTCAGCGCCGCCGCACCGACCAGACCCCAGTTCAGCGACTGGGTTCCGGTGGCGATGATGACGGCCGCGACCGGGGCGAGCAGGAGCGCTGAGAGCCCGTGGTAGGCGAGCACGAAGGCATAGCCCTTGCCGGTGACGGACTTCGCGGCGAGGTTCCAGACGGCGTGGGCGACAGACGCGATGAGGACGAGCCCGAGGACCGGGAAGGTCACCTCAGCACCGCCCTCCTCTGCACCGTCACAGTCTGATGGCGACGGTCTTCGTCTGCGTGTATTCGTCGAGGGCTTCGATGGATTTCTCGCGTCCGTAGCCGGACTTCTTGAACCCGCCGAAGGGCAGTTCGACTCCCCCGCCGGCACCGTAGGTGTTGACGAAGATCTGACCGGCATCGACCTCGGCGGCCAGTCGGTGGGCACGGGAGATGTTCTGCGTCCACAGGGCCGAGACCAGACCGTAGTCGGTGCCGTTGGCCAGGGCCACGGCCTCGTCGTCATCGGCGAACGGCAGGGTCACGACGACGGGACCGAAGACCTCCTCCTGGGCGATCCGGGACGCCGGGTCGACGGAGTCGACGATGGTCGGGGTGATGAACGCCCCGGCCGCAAGGTCGTCGGCGAGCCCGTCGGGCCGTGTTCCGCCGGTGACGATCTGCCCGGAATCGACTGTGGTGAGGAACCCGTCCACCCGCTCGTGCTGCTTGGCCGAGATCAGGGGCCCGAGCATCGGGTCGTCGAGGCCGTAGCCGATGGTCACCTTCGCCATGGCCGCGGCCATCTTGTCGACGACCTCGGCGTGGATGTCGCGGTGGACGATGAGCCGGGATCCGGCCGAGCAGGTCTGCCCGGCGTTCTGGATGATCGAGCGCACCAGCGACGGGATCGCCGCATCGATATCGGCATCGGGGAAGACGATGTTCGCGGACTTCCCACCGAGTTCGAGGACCGTGGGCACGACTCGATCGGCGGCGGCGTGGGCGATGGCCGAACCGGTCTGCGTCGACCCGACGAAGCCCAGATGTGCCACCCCGGGGTGGGCGCTCAACGCCGCTCCCGCCTCGGCGCCGAGTCCGGTGACGACGTTGAAGGCTCCGGCCGGGAAGCCCACGGAGTGGATGAGTTCAGCCAACCGCACGGTCGAGCGCGGGGTCTCGTCCGCGGGTTTGGCGACGGCGCAGTTGCCGGTGGCCAGCGAGGTGGCGGCGGCACGGCCGATGAGCTGGAGCGGATAGTTCCAAGCCACGATGTGCCCGGTGACGCCGAAGGGCTCTCGGCGCGTGTAGACGTGCATGTCCTCGGCCAGCGGGATCGCGTGACCATAGTAGGACTCGATGGTGTGCCCGTAGAACTCGAAGTAGCGGGCGCACACGTCGACGTCGGCATAGGCCTGGGTGAGCGGCTTGCCCGTGTCCTCGGATTCGATGCGGGCCAGATCGTCGCGGTTGGCGGTGATGACGGCCGCGGTGGCGATGAGCAGGCGGGAGCGCTGTTCGGGGCTCGAGCGCTTCCATTCCTGCTGTGCCTTCGCCGCAGCCTGCACCGCCCGATCGACTTCATCGGCCCCGGCGCGGGCGATATCGCCGAGCTGACCGCCGGTGGCCGGGTCGATATTGGCGTAGGTGAGCAGGGACGGCACATGCCGCCCGCCGATGAACGACGTCGTCTGCGTGATCTGTGCGCTCATGCTCAGGCCTCGAGTTCTGCAGGAGTGAAGAGGGGCAGGAAATCGCCGAGGTCGGCTCGAGTTCCCGAGGCATCGATGTCCCCGGCGGCGAGGGCGGTCGCGAAGTCGGTGCGTCCGGTGACCAGGCCCAGCCACACCTCGGCGGAGGTCTCGACGACGTTCGGCGGGGTGCCGCGGGTGTGCCGGGGACCGGCGATGCACTGGGTGACGCCGAACGGCGGGACCCGGACTTCGACGCTGTTGCCTTCGGCGCGGGAGGCGAGCTCTTCGAGGGTGAAGCGCACTGCGGTGGCGGTGGTCGATCGGTCGGCCGGGGCCGCGTCGAGCCTCGCCTGCGTCAGCCACATCTCGAGTGCGCTGCGCCCCTGAGCGGGGTCGATCCTTCTGCGAATCGCCATCAGTCCCTCTTCCTCTCACCGATTGTGGCAATATCTTCCCCGAGCTCCAGGCGTCCGACAACGTTCGTCCGCCCCTCGGAATCCGTGCCCCCGGTGACCCGGTCCGTGATCGCTGCGATCACGGCGTCCACAGTGTCGTCCTCCGGCGCCGAGGCGGCTCCCGGTTCGGCGTCGAACGCTCCCGCCCGCTGGAGCAGGGTGAGGGCGACAAGTCCCGTGGCCCGGGAACTTCCGTCGAGGCATTTCACGGCGACGGCGTACCCGGTCCGGGTGGCCATGACGATGACTCCTTCGGCCCCGCCCTTGGCGAAGACGCCGAGTCGGTCGATGACGGTTGAATTCGGTCGGCCGTGTCCTTCGATCGTCCATGGGTCGGCGAAGACCGCCTCGGTGAGGGTGCGTGCTTCCTGCGCATAATCCGTCCACGCCTGCCCTGCGCTCTCCCCGATCTCCGAGGCGGCTGCACCGTCGACGTCGGAGCAGCCCCTCCGGACAACCCGGCCGATGGCTCGCGCCAGACCGGTGAGGCTGAGCGCGAACACGGGGGCTCCGCAGCCGTCGATGCCGACCGCGGACGGCTCTTCGGACGCAAAGGCGGCGACCACCTCGGCGACCTTCTGCTGCACGGGATGATCCGGGGACAGGTAGGTCGAGGTGTCGGCGCCGATGGCGCGAGCGGCGGCGAGGAACGCAGCGTGCTTGCCGGAGCAGTTGAAGTACAGGGGCGAGCGCGGGTCGGTGCTGTCCTCCCCAGCGGCCCGGGCCTCCTCCTGCAACTGACGACGGAAGGCGCCGTCGGCGGGATGGGCGGACGGGCACTGCAGGTCGGATACGCTCAGCCCTGCTGTCTCCAGCATCGTTTCGACGACCTCGACGTGCCCGGCTTCGGACTTGTGCGAGGCGGCGGCCAAGGCCGCGGCGGGACCGGTCAGCTGTGCTCCGAGGCTCATCGCGGCGATCGCCTGCAGCGGTTTGAGACTCGAGCGTGTGAACACTGCAGCCTCGGGGGAACCCAGGCTGATCAGCGGAGATCCCTCCGGGTCGAGGACGACCGCGGACCCGATGTGCCGGGATTCGATGAAGCCGGAGCGCTCGACGACGGCGAGCTCGGCGGCCTGTGCGGGGGTGAATGTCGAGAAGGTCACGCACTCAAGCCTACGACCCTTTAGGCTGGTGGCGTGAAGGTTCTTGTCATCGGTTCGGGCGCCCGCGAACACGCCCTCGTCCTCGCTCTCTCGCGCGACCCGCAGGTCGACGCCATCATCGCCGCTCCCGGCAATCCCGGTATCGCGCAGATCGCCCACACCGAGGCGGTCGATGCCTCGGATGCCGCCGCCGTGACCGCGCTGGCTGAGACCCTCGACGTCGATCTCGTCGTCATCGGGCCCGAAGCCCCGCTGGTCGCCGGAGTTGCGGACGCTCTGCGCGAAGCCTCCTTCCCCGTCTTCGGCCCCAGCGCCGAAGCCGCGCACCTCGAAGGCTCGAAGGCGTTCGCGAAGGAGGTCATGGAGTCCGCGAACGTGCCGACTGCACGCACCGTCGTCGCCTATTCGACCGACGAGGCGGCGGCCGCGCTGCGCGAATTCGGTGCCCCGCACGTGGTCAAGGCCGACGGCCTGGCCGCCGGCAAGGGAGTCGTCGTCACCGATGACTTCGACGCCGCGCTGACGCATGCGAGCTCCTGCCTCGAGGTCTCCGACCGGGTCGTCATCGAGGATTATCTCGACGGCCCCGAGGTCTCCCTGTTCGTCCTCTGCGACGGAAAGACCACCGTGCCGCTGGCTCCGGCGCAGGACTTCAAACGCATCGGAGACGGTGACACCGGCCCGAACACGGGCGGAATGGGCGCGTATTCGCCGCTGCCATGGCTGCCTGCCGGCACCGTCGACGAGATCATCGACACCGTCGCCCAGCCGGTCGTCGATGAGATGGCCCGCCGCGGCACTCCGTTCACCGGACTCCTCTACTGCGGACTCGCGCTGACGTCGAAGGGCCTGCGCGTCATCGAGTTCAACGTCCGCTTCGGCGATCCGGAGACCCAGTCGGTGCTCGCCCGCCTGTCCAGCTCCCTGGGCCAGACGCTGCTCGCCGCTGCCGAAGGCCGCCTGAACGAGACCGCACCCCTCGAATGGGATCCGCGCTCCTCGGTGACCGTGGTCATGGCCGCCGAGAACTACCCGGGCACGCCGAGCACCGGAGACATCATCCGCGGACTCGACACCGCCGCGACCCTGCCCGACATCAGCGTCCTGCACGCGGGCACGAAACTCGCGACCGGTCCCAGCGGCGGATTCGCCCCCGAAGACGCCGTGATCACGAAGGACATCGCCGAGACCGGAGACATCGTCACCTCCGGCGGCCGCGTGCTCTCCGTCGTCTCGCTCGGTGACGACCTCGACGATGCCCGGGCGAAGGCCTATGCCGCGGTCGACCAGATCAAGTGGGACGGTGAGCAGCACCGCACCGATATCGCCGAGGCGGCCGCCGCCGGACGTATCGAGCTCGCCTCCGGATACGCCGCCCCCGCACCGGTCGCCCCGGTGCTGCCGGGCTGGAAGCACATGTACTCGGGGAAGGTCCGCGACCTCTACATTCCCGCCGACGCCGTCGATGCCGCGAGTGCCGAACAGCTGCTCATGGTCGCCTCGGACCGGATCTCCGCCTATGACTGGGTGCTCGACTCGGAGATCCCGGACAAGGGCAAGGTGCTCACGGGACTGAGCCTGTGGTGGTTCGATCAGCTCGCCGATGTCATCGGCAATCATGTCATCAGCTCGGATGTGCCAGAGGCCGTGGCCGGTCGCGGGCTGATCGTTAAGAACCTCTCCATGTTCCCCGTCGAATGCGTAGCTCGCGGCTATCTCACCGGTTCGGGAATGTCGGACTACCGGGCCACCGGATCGGTCTGCGGCATCCAGCTGCCGGCCGGACTCGTCGAGGCCGATCGCCTCGAGCCGCCGATCTTCACTCCGGCAACGAAGGCTGAGCTCGGCGAGCACGATGAGAACGTCAGCTTCGAGGCCGTCGCCGCGACCGTCGGGACCGAGACCGCGGAGAAGCTGCGCGACCTGACCGTGGAGATCTACCAGCGTGCCGAGCAGATCGCCCGGGAGCGCGGGATCATCCTCGCCGACACGAAGTTCGAGTTCGGAACCCTGGCCGACGGCACGATCGTGCTCGGCGACGAGGTGCTCACGCCGGACTCCTCCCGCTTCTGGGACGCCGAGGGCTATGAGGCGGGCAAGGCTCAGTCGAGCTTCGACAAGCAGTTCGTCCGCGATTGGCTGACCGAGGAGTCCGGCTGGGACAAGGCATCGGACACTCCTCCCCCGGCACTGCCCGCTGAGGTCGTCGAGAAGACCCGTGCCCGCTATATCGAGGCATTCGAGAAGCTCACCGGGGAGACCTTCCCCGGCTGAAGCGCTCCGCTCTCAATCCCACAGAAGCCGCGGGGCATCGACGACAAGTCGGTGCCCCGCGGCTTCGTCGTCCCCTCCTCCGGCCCGCATCAGCCAGCGACCTCTCGCCGCCGCCCGCCTTCGCCGACAGCCGAGCCGCCAACGACTCCTGTGCGAATATCGCAGTGTGAGACGCTGAATCAGCGCTACTGACAATCCGTGTTGCAGTTTCCCTCACTTGACGCACATTTCTGCAACGGAATCAGTGGAATCGCGGGGGAAGTTCCGCTAAGGTGACTTCACAGTGATCCACAACACACTCAGAGAGCGGGCTCTGCGATCCGCCTCTGACACGACACTTCAGTCGGGAGGCAGCATTGGACCTCGATATCCTCGACGTCGCGATCTTCGACGGTGAGGCTCTGCGCCCCGAGAATCGCGTGAGCATCCGCGATGGGATCATCACCGAGATCAGCACCGGACCTGCAGCTGTGCCTGCGTCGCGCACGATCAACGCCGCCGGCAAACTGCTCACTCCCGGCTTCGTCGATGCGCATGTGCACACGACCTTCGGCGGTCAGGAGGCCCTGGCCTGCGATATCAGCGGAGCGGACAGCCTCGAGGCGGCGCTGCAGATGATCCGCGACTATGTCGCCGAGACGACCCGTGACAGCGGCGCGACCGACCCCGCGAACGACTGGGTCATCGGCGGCGGATGGTCGATGGCCCACTTCCCCGGGGGTGACCCGACCGCCGACATCCTCGACGAGGTCTGTCCCGATCGGCCGGCGATCCTGCTCAGCGCCGACCACCACTCGGCCTGGGTGAATACGCGGGCGATGGCTGCGGCCGGACTCGACGAGACGTGCACGGCACCTGCCGGCGGCGTCATCGTTGCCGATTCCGCGGGCCGACCCACCGGGTGCCTGCACGAATCGGCCATCGACCTCGTTTCCGCCCACGTTCCCGCCGCCTCCGATGAGGAAGTCCTGGCGGGTCTGCGTGAAGGTCAGCGCTACCTCAACTCGCTCGGTGTGACCGCGTGGATGGACGCCATCGTCGGCGACTACGGCGGCCACCGCGACCCGTACGACACCTACGTCGGGGCAGCGGAATCGGGCGAACTCCGGTCCGAGGTCGTCGGCAGCCTGTGGTGGCCGCGCGGAGTCGAGGACATCGACGCCGAGGTGGCCCGACTGACCGATCTCGCACGCGTCGACGGTCGCTTCCGCGCCACCTCGGTGAAGTTCATGCTCGACGGGATCGTCGAGTCCCGGACCGCAGCGATGACGACGGAATATACGTGCACCTGCGGTGGATTCGGAACGAGCTATTTCACTCACGCCCACCTCGAGGCCTCGTTCGCGGCCCTCGATGCGGCCGGTTTCGACATTCACTGCCATGCGATCGGCGATGCCGCGGTCAAGGCCGCGCTCGACGCCTTCGAGGCCGTCCGCAGCCAGAGCACCGCCGGCCATGGGATGACCAGCGCAGCCGAGCCCGGCGAACGCCGTCACCATATCGCCCATGTCCAGGTCGTCGATCCCGCCGATGTTCCCCGCTTCGCCGAACTCGGCGTCACTGCGAACCTGCAGGCGCTGTGGGCCTGCCATGACGAGCAGATGATCGACCTCAACCTGCCCTTCCTCGGCGCCGAGCGCAGCGGTTGGCTCTATCCCTTCGGGTCTCTCAACCGCACCGGTTCCCATCTGGCGATGGGTTCGGACTGGCCGGTGTCGACGGCGAACCCGTGGGACGCGATCCATGTCGCCCTCAACCGCTCGCACCCGACCGCCGCGGATGAGTCGCCGCTGCTGCCCGACGAGGCGATCGACCTGATGACGGCGCTGCGTGCCTACACCGCGGGTTCGGCACACCTGTTGCGTTCGGCCGACAACGGCTGCATCCGCCCCGGTCAGCCGGCCAACCTCGCCTTGGCCAGCGCCAACCCCTTCACGCTGCCGCCGACCGATATCGCGGGGATCACGAACGAACTGACCATCTGCGACGGGCGCATCGTCCACGATGCCCTGCCGCCTCACACGCCGGCACCGACCACGCCGTCCGCCTCGACCACCACCGGCTCAGCCAGCTGAAGACGAAAGGCCATCATGACCAGTACAGCCACCTCGGTGCCCTCCGCGGAGACCGGACTCGACCATCTCGAGATCCAGGGCGTGAAGAAGGTCTTCGGCGACAACACCGCCATCGAACGCCTCGATCTGAGCGTCCGCAAGGGCGAATTCCTCTCCCTGCTCGGCCCCTCCGGCTGCGGAAAGACCACCCTGCTGCGGATGATCGCCGGTTTCGAAACCCCCACCGACGGTGCGATCCTGCTCGCCGGCAAGGACATCGTGTCTCTGCCGCCGCACCGCCGTCCGGTCAATACGGTGTTCCAGTCGTACCTGCTGTTTCCGCATATGAACATCGCCGACAACATCGCCTACGGGCTCAAGCAGGCGAAGGTCCCGAAACCGGAGATCGCGCAGCGGGTCCGCGACGCCCTCGCCCTTGTGCAGATGGAGGACTTCGCCGGACGCAAGCCCGAGCAGCTCTCCGGCGGTCAGCAGCAGCGCATCGCCCTGGCCCGTGCTCTCGTCAATCGCCCGCAGGTCCTCCTCCTCGACGAGCCGATGTCGGCACTCGACAGGAAGCTGCGTGAGGAGATGCAGCTCGAGCTCAAACGCCTCCACACGAAGCTCGACACGACCTTCGTCTTCGTCACCCACGATCAGGATGAGGCACTGGCGATGAGCGATCGCATCGTCGTCATGTACGACGGAGTCATCCAGCAGATCGGGTCCGGTGAGGACATCTACGCGAATCCGCACAACGGCTTCGTCGCGGGCTTCATCGGCAAACAGAACTTCATTCCCGCCGAGGTGGCGTCGACCGATTCGTCGGCCGTGACCCTGCGCACGGCCAACGCCGTGCTCACTGCCCCGACGCGGACGCTCAGACCGGCCACCGCCGCCGGAGAGCCACGTGATCTCGAGGTCGGTGACCGAGTGCGCGCGGCCATCCGTCCCGAACGAATGCACGTCGCCCCGGCGGGCGAGAACTCCGGGGAGGCGAACACGGCGCGCGGTTCCGTCATCTCGTATTCGTTCCTCGGCGATGTCATCCAGTACATGATCGTCGTCGGCGACAACGATGAGCTCCTCGCCCGCGTGCCTGCCGCCGGGCGGGAGCCGATCAGCGCCGGCACCGAGGTGGAGCTGAGCTGGGACGCCGACGCCGTGGCCGTGTACGACCGTGAGCCGAACGCGGTCACGTCCCTCCTCGAAGGCGGTGCCTGAAATGGTTCGGCAGAGACCCGATGTGACGTTCCTGGCCCCGCGGGCCGCCTCGGCGAGATTGAGCCGGCGAGCGCTGCTGGCCGGGTTCGGCGTCGTCGGACTCGGGGCACTGAGCGCGTGTGGGAAGACCACGAAGATGGCGGCATCGCCGCCGACCGACGGAAAGCTCGAATCGAAGCTCAACCTCTACTCGTGGGGCGACTACGACAACCCCGAACTTCTCGACGCCTTCAAATCCCAGAACGACATCCTCGTCCAGGTCGACGCCTACGGGTCGAACGAGGAGCTCGTCGCGAAGCTCTCGACCTCGCGCGGGACGTCCGGCTACGACGTGGTCGTGCCGACGGGGTCGAACATTCCGCAGATGCTCGAACATGACCTGCTCCAGGAGCTCGACCTCAGCCTGATCCCGAACTTCGAGCACATGGACCCGAACTTCACGCATCAGTACTTCGATCCGGACAACACGTACTCGATCTGCAAGGCGTGGGGCACCACCGGGTTCGTCTACAACACGAAGAAGATCGACCGGGAGATGACGAGCTGGCAGGACTTCCTCGACGCCGCGCAGAAGGAAGCGGCCGGCACGACCGCACTGCTCGAGGACCCATGGGAGGTCTCGGCGATCGCCCTGGCCGCACAGGGTTTCAGCCTCAACACCCAGGACGAAGGAGAGCTCGACCAGGCTCGGAAGATCATCGTCGATGACCTGGCCCCGAACGTGAAGGCCTATGTCGGCAACGCCGCCACAAGCATGATCCAGGGCAGCTTCACCCTTCTGCACGCCTTCAACGGCGATGCCAGGCAGGGCCTGACCGAGGTCAAGGACCCGGAGAACTGGAAGTTCGTCTTTCCGACCCCCTCGGCGAATCTGTGGATGGACTGCTGGGCGATCGCCACCGGCGCCCCGCACCCGGATTCCGCGCACGCCTTCATCAACCACATGCTCTCGCCGGACACCGCGGTCGACCAGCTCGACTACATCGGCTACCCGATCGGAACGAAGGGCCTGGCCGAGCAGGCGAAGAAGGCCGACCTCGACCAACAGGACCTCATCTTCCCTGCACAGAAGGTCCTCGACCGACTCGAACCGAGCAAGCAGACTCCGGCCGATCAGATCCGGACGAAGATCCTCACCGACGCCCAGGCCAGGAGCGGAGCATGAGCACTCAGACCCGACCGCAGCAGCCACGACCGAAGAAGCCGGCGACGAAGCTCTTCGGCCCGGCGGCCATGTCGTTTCCGACATGGGCCTATGCGCTGTTCTTCTTCATCATTCCCCTCGCCCTCATCGTCTTCTACAGCTTCGGATACAAGCCCGACCAGTTCACGGCCATCGCCACCGATCGCCTGTCGTTCGGTCGGTACCCGGAGGCGATGAGCGCGAGCTTCGTCTCGACCTTCTTCGCGACGCTGCGCATCTCGCTGCTCGGCACCCTGTTGTGCCTGATCATCGCCCTGCCGTTCGCATACTGGCTGGCGATCAAGGTTGCACCCGCCCGCAGGTCATTAGCTCTGGCCCTGGTGATGGTGCCGTTCTGGACGAACTTCCTCGTCCGCACCCTCGGCTGGCAGATCATGCTCTCCCCCGACGGGTTCCTGTCGAACTGGCTGCAGGGGCTCGGGCTGCTCGACGGCCCCCTCGACATCCTCTACACGCGGACGGCGGTGCAGATCGGCGTCGTCTACAACTATCTGCCGCTGATGATCCTGCCGCTGTTCGTCGCCATCGATGCCTCGGGCAAGAAGCTGCGCGAGGCCAGCTACGACCTCGGCGCGGGGAAGGTGAAGACCTTCATGCGGGTCACGCTGCCGATGGCGATGCCCGGAGTCGTCTCCGGCTGCCTGCTCGTGTTCATCCCGCTCAACGGCGACTACGTCACCGCGACCGTCCTCGGCGGAGCGAGCGGCTCCATGGTCGGTCAGCTCATCGCCAATCAGTTCAACACCGCACAGAACTGGGCGGTCGGAGCGGCCATGGCGATGATCCTCATCATCTCCACCTTGGCCGTCGTCGGGGTCGGCTTCGCACTGCTCAAGCTCGGGCAGGCGATCACGGCCGAACTCAACAGTGTTCCGCTGCATGACGGGAGGGCCTGAGATGCCGAAGAAGAACACGTTCGCACGTCGGACACCGACCGATATCGCCCTGCACGTCTGGGGCATCCTCGTCTTCGTCTACCTGTTCGTGCCGATCGCGGTGATCATCGCCTATTCGTTCAACAACGGCAAGGTGCTCGCGAACTTCCGCGGCTTCGGCCTGCACGCCTATATCAGCGGAATCAACAACGACATCATCGTCTCCTCCATCGTCACGAGCCTGCAGGCAGCCGTCGGCACCGCCATCGTCTCGACGATCTTCGGCACCCTCGGCGGAGTCGCTCTGGCCAGGGCCAGAAGGGGCGCTTGGTGGGCGCTCGGACTGACCGCGATCCTTGGACTGACCTTGGTCACGCCCGAGATCGTCGACGGCATCTCGTTCCTGCCGTGGTTCGTCACCGTCGGTGTCGACTGGGGCATCACACCGCTCAACAACGGCCTGGTCAGGCTCATCATCTCGCACGCGATGTTCTCCATGGCGATCGTGACGTTCATCGTCAGGGCCCGCCTCGCCGGAATGGACACCCAGCTCGAGGATGCCGCCGCCGATCTCGGCGCCACCCCGTGGAACCGGTTCAAGGACATCACCCTGCCGATCGCGGCCCCCGGCATCCTCGCCGGTGCTCTGATGTCGTTCACCGTCAGCCTCGACAACACGATTCTCTCGAGCTTCGTCCAGCAGCCGGGCTACACCCCGTGGCCGGTCTACATCTTCTCCGCCGTCCGCGTGGCTCTGCGCCCCGAGGTCGCGGCGATGTCGACGGTGATGTTCGTCCTCACCCTCGCCGCACTCGGCTTCGTCGGCTTCGTCCTGCGCAAGGCCGGCGGCAACGCCACGGAGATCATCAAGACGATGGCCGCATGAGGCACTCCATCACCGAGGCGGCCCCGAAGTTCGCCGGCTCGCGCCGGCCCGCCGTTCCGCACCACCCCGCACCTGCCTATCCGGCAGAGTGCCCACCGACCGCACTGCGAAGAAAGTGAAGTGACATGGACGTCAATGCCGCATTGGCCGACGCCTCGACCGTTCCGTTCTGGCTCGACACCGACCTCCGTCCGGACCCGCTGCCGCCGCTGCAGGAGAACCGCGAGACCGACCTCCTCGTCGTCGGCGGCGGGTTCACGGGTCTGTGGACTGCTCTGCAGGCCAAGGAGCGGGACCCGAACCGTCGGGTCGTGCTCGTCGAGGCGAACTCGATCGGGTGGGCCGCCTCGGGGCGCAATGGCGGATTCTGCGCGGCCAGCCTCACTCACGGCTACGACAACGGGGAAGCCCACCTGCCGGAGGAGAACGATCGGCTCGCGCAGCTGGGCCGGGAGAACCTCGACGCCATCGAAGCAGCGGTGGCGAAGTACGGGATGGACGTCGAGTTCGAACGCACGGGCGAACTCGATGTCGCCACCGAGGACTACCAGGTCGCCGAGCTGCGTGAGGCCCACGATCCCGATTCCGGTTTCATCTTCCTCGACCAGCAGGAGCTCGCGGGGATCGTCAAGTCGCCGACGTACAAGGGTGCGCTGTGGGATTCCCGCGAGGTCGCGCTGGTCCATCCTGCGAAGCTGTGCTGGGAGCTGCTGCGGGTCATCCGCGAACTCGGGGTCGAGGTCTATGAGGGCACGAAGGTCACCGATGTCAGCGACGCGAAGACGAGCGTGCGAGTCCAGACCCGCGTGACCGCGGAGACCCTCGAGGACTGCGCGTCAGCTCCGTGCAGCCAGGTCACGGCGAAGCGGGTGGCGTTGGCGACGAATGTGTTCCCCTCGCTGCTCAAACGGGTGAGTCTGCATACGGTTCCCGTCTACGACTATGCGCTGATGACCGAGCCGCTGACCGACGAGCAGATGGCCTCTATCGGGTGGGAGGGTCGTCAGGGCATCGGCGACTGTGCAAATCGCTTCCACTACTACCGGCTGAGCGCTGACAACCGGATCCTCTTCGGCGGTTGGGACGCCGTCTACCACTTCGGGCGGCAGGTGTCGTGGAGATACGATCAGCGACCCGAGACCTTCGAGACCCTCGCCGAGCACTTCTTCGAGACCTTCCCGCAGCTGGCCGGGCTGAAGTTCACCCATAAATGGGGCGGACCGATCGACACCTGTTCACGGTTCTTCTCGTTCTTCACCAGTGCCTATGGGAAGAAGGTCGCCATGGCTGCGGGATTCACCGGGCTCGGAGTGGGCGCGTCTCGGTTCGCTGGAACGGTCATGCTCGATCTGCTCTCCGGTGAGGACACCGAGCTGACCGAGCTCGAGATGGTGCGCAAACTCCCCCTGCCGTTCCCGCCCGAGCCGGTGGCGTGGCTGGGCATCAAGATGACGACGAATGCGCTGATCAAGGCCGATGAGAACGAGGGCCGTCGCGGACCTCTGCTCAAGGTCCTCGATGCAGTGGGCATGGGCTTCGATTCCTGAGGGCTCCGGCCTGTCCGACGACCGGACCGCGGGCGGGGAATTCGGCCGTGGTTGGTAGACTCTGGGTGAGCGCGGGAGGAACTCCCGAACACTTTCACAAAGGAGCAGTACACGCATGGCACGTGTCGTCGTTGAGGTGATGCCCAAACCCGAGATCCTTGACCCCCAGGGCAAGGCGATCTCCGGCGGACTGACCCGTCTGGGCTTCACCGGGTTCGGTGAGGTTCGTCAGGGCAAGAGGTTCGAACTCGAGGTTGACGGCGAAGCCACCGAGGAGGTCCTCGCCCAGGCACGCGAAGCCGCAGAGAAGCTTCTGTCGAATCCCGTGATCGAGAACGTTGTGGCTGTCCGCGTGGCCGAGGACGCATCGTGACCGCTGTCGCGGCTGATCCCACCGCCGAGGCGACGCCTGAGTCCGGTGTCTCCGTCGGAGTCGTCACGTTCCCCGGAACTCTCGATGACCGCGATGCCGCTCGCGCCGTTCGTCTCGCCGGTGCGAACCCGGTGAACCTGTGGCATGCGGATTCGACGCTGTCCGGAGTCGATGCCGTCATCCTGCCCGGCGGGTTCTCCTATGGTGACTACCTGCGCTGCGGCGCAATCGCCGGATTCGCGCCGATCATGGAGTCCGTCGTGGCTGCGGCGAATGCCGGTATGCCGGCGCTCGGCATCTGCAACGGCTTCCAGATCCTCTGCGAGTCCCGTCTGCTGCCCGGTGCGCTCATCCGCAACGATCACCAGCATTTCATCTGCCGCGACCAGGACCTGGTCGTGGAGAACGCGAACACCGCGTGGACGAGCGACTACGAGCAGGGTCAGACGATCCGCATTCCGCTGAAGAACGGTGAGGGCGGATTCGTCGCCACCGACGAGGTGCTCGACGAGCTCGAGTCCACCGGACGCGTGGTCTTCCGCTACCAGGGCTTCAACCCGAACGGGTCGCTGCGAGACATCGCCGGAATCACGAACGAAGCAGGCAACGTCGTCGGTCTCATGCCGCACCCCGAACACGCCGTCGAGACCGGCTTCGGCCCCGAGTCCGGCGGCGGAATCGACGGTCAGGGGTTCTTCTCCTCGGCCGTGCGCACGCTCGTCGCCAAGGGCTGAGCCGGCCGGCGGTCCCTGAGGCACCGACAGACGAACGACGCCAGGTCTTTAACTCAGAGGCACTGTTCTGAGTTGAGGACCTGGCGTCGTTTGCATTCTATTTGCGGGTTGAGTGATCACGGACCTCTATTCGTCGATGTACACCTGCAACGGCGCCGAGTCTTCGAGGCCGCCGCATTCTGCAGTGATGACGTATTTGCCCCACAGGTCCTTGCTTGAATCCGCTATGTATCGGACCGATGCGGACTCATCTTCACCGGCGAGTTGGCGCTTTTCCCAGACCTTCGTCTGACCATCCGTGTTCTTCTTGAACACGCGGAACACGACCTCGTCTTCGGCCGAGCAGTTGACCATTGTGAGATTGACTCCGTCGGTGCCGAGAGCCGTGTCGTTCGTGTCCTCCTCTGGGTTCATCAACAGAGTGCCATCGTCGTATTCACCTCGATCGCCCTCCGCCATGAGGCCGACACTGGTGGACATCTCCCTCACTCTCTCGCCGTCGCGTTCAACATAGACCATGAACGGAAGGGCTGTCGGGACGTCCGGTTCCTCATCCACGACAACCGAGCCGTCGAACGGCCCGTCCTTCTTCACAACGGACTTTTTGTCGTTGAGACTGGTGGTGACGACGTCCCCTGCTTTGAGCCCGTCGACGGTGTATTCGATTCCCTTGCCGTGCGCGACCTCGTACAGTGTCATCGTCGCGTACCTCAGCGCCAGATCTTCATCGTGAGACTTGGGGTCATCCTCCGAGCCTTCCTCCTCTGCTGCCCCAGATTCGCTCGAGTGACTTTCGTCGGTTGGCACAGAGCCCGAAGGTGCGGCGTCGAGACTCAGAGCCGCCGCCGGTCCGTCTGCGAGGGCAGAGATGCCGAGGGCTGCGGTCACGGCGAGTGCGAGCTTCTTCATAGTGATCATCCTTCTTTCATCCTTGCCGGTGACGCTTTGAAAGCGGCGCCGGGTTGAACGGCCGTATTCGGTTGTGGTGCGACCGTAGTCACGACGAAAGGGATCTGTGGAGTTCTGAACATTGTGGTCATGACAACTTCGAAACAGCAATCCGACCTGTTCCGTGACGTCAACGTGACCTGCCGATTCGAACGCCGAGCCGTCGTTCAGAATCACGCACCGCCCACAGCGGCACTCTCGCCGAGGCGGCGCTGTCGTTCCTGGTCATCTCCGTTGTTCCAGCGAGGTTGGTTCGGAGCTGGCTGCTCCGGTTGAGGCAAGCTGATACGGCTGCACAGGCCGCGATCAGACTGTCGATCACATCGTCATCACTCCGCAGAGTTCGGCAGGCTGAATTGTTATTGCCGATTTCGGAGATTTCAGGCCGCGATCCCCTGCTCGCGACTTCGGAAGCAGGGGACCAGAACTGTCAGCAGCAACCTGGCCGGACTGAGTCTTCGGCCCAGTCGAGTCCGACGGCGGTCTCGAGAGTGCTGTTCGTGGCGTGCAGTGGGACAGCCCAGGTTCTGTCCCCGACGATGCCGTCTGAGTCGACGGCACCCCACTTCTGAAAGCCCTCCACAGACTCCTTCGTGCCGGCCCCGAAGTCTCCGTCGGCTTCGCCCGGCGACGGCCAATCGCCGCTGCCTGCACCAGAGATGAGCACCTTCTGCAGGTCGCGAACGACGTCGCCTTTCGACCCCGTCTTCAGCAGAGGCATCGGACCACCGTTCGGAAGTGCTTCCCAGGTGTCCTTTCCGACGATGCCATCGACCGTCAGTTCGGCGCTCTCCTGAAACCGTTTGACCCCCGCTTCGGTGTCCGGTCCGAAATCACCGTCGACTGCGACGCTGAGATCGGGAGTTCTCCGCAGAGCTCGCTGG
This sequence comes from Brevibacterium sp. H602, assembly GCF_051172395.1. Taxonomy (NCBI): domain Bacteria; kingdom Bacillati; phylum Actinomycetota; class Actinomycetes; order Micrococcales; family Brevibacteriaceae; genus Brevibacterium; species Brevibacterium sp. H602. The sequence continues at coordinate 37,377 of NZ_JBPIZD010000026.1, forward strand.
GCGCGAAGGACCGCGGTGCCCTTATCGCCGCGTTTGATTTCGGGCTGACCGGGATTGGACATGATCGTGCTCCTCGTTCATCGGTTTCGTGGAAGCTTCCTTGCCTCCACGACGACCAAGCTAGGCCCGTTGTTCCTGCACCGGCAAGGCTCCGACGAGACTCAACGGGCGTGCACGCGAACTGGTCGGCACTGCCTGTGAGGACAGCACAGATCGGCCCCGGTTCCTCGACCAGGAGTCGAGGAACCGGGGCCGATCGCTTCCGCCAGGACCGCTTCTCGCCGTCGGGCCGGGTGGAGTCACCAACCCGACGGGTCGCCGGTCACTGTCAGCTCTTGTTCTTCCGGCGTGCCAGGCCGATGGCTGCTCCACCGCCGAGGATGAGCAGAGCACCTGCGGTCAGACCGGTGAGTTCGGCACCGGTGCGAGGCATCGACGAACCGCCCCCGGATCCGTCGGCTTCGCCGGAGTCTCCTCCGTTGCCGCCACCGGACTCGCCGCCGGTGACTTCGAACTCTCCTGACCTGCTGACGTCCATGCATTCGGCGAAGACCTGGTAAGTCCCGACGTAGTACGCGGGATCATCCCCGAGACCGTAGACGTGGATTCCGGCCGTTCCTTCTTCATTGGTCGTCGCGGTTTGTTCGTAGAGTTTCTCGCTCTTGTCCCCGGAGTAGACCTCGAAGTGGACTTCAGCATCCGGTACGCATTCGTTGACCATCAGCTGCACACCTTGGTCTCGGTCGATGAAGTCCTTTCCCGAAATCTTTTCGGGGTTGATCGAGAGCTTGGGGTCGACGACGCTGCCGTCATCGGTGACCGTGAACGTAGTCTCTGCACTCTTGTCGCCGCAGGAGGCCATGACGATGAAGTCACCGACCCAGCCCTTGCCGCCGTCACCGTCAGGGAGGAACTTGACGGACCCGGCTGCGTCCTCACCGGCTTCCTGGGACTCGTCCCAGATCACGGTGTCGGGGTCCTTCGCTGAGCTCACCTGGAACTTCACCTCGGAGTCGACGTGGCAGTTGACGAGAGTGATGTTGACACCGTTCTCGAGGAAGTCGGCCAACTTCTGGCTCTCCGGGGTGACGCTGAGATCCGCATCGGAGCTGTCGTCGTCTTCAGTGACGGAATACGTCGTCTCCGCGGTCATGTCACCGCATTCTGCGCTGACCACGAAGTCACCGATCCATCCATCACCGCCGGTGCCGGGCATGAACGATGTGGAGACCGAACCGTCATCGCCGGCGGTCTTCGTCTCTTCCCAGATGTTCGTATCTTCGCCCTTGCGGACGATGGTGACGGTCACTTCTTCGCCCGCCTCGCAATTGCTCACGGTGATGTCGACACCGTTGTCGAGATACGAGTCGATCCCCTGGCTCTGCGGGTCGACGCTGACGGCCGCATCCGTGTCATCTTGGCTGTCGGTGATCTCCACGCGGCCGCTGAATGTCTTCGACTCCTCGCCGTCGCGGGCGACGGTCACGGTGACATCGACGACGTCGCCGACCTTGAGCTCGGTGTTGCCCCGGAGCTCTCCGTTGAACGTTCCGTTACTGTCGACGGTGATTGAGCCGTTCTCTCCGGGTTCGGCGGTGACGGTGTCTCCGGCCTTCAGCCCGGTGATGGTGTACGGGATGGCCTCGGCTGCCTCGTCGACGGGCATCGACGACTGGTCGAGTGAGAACGAGGCTTCGATCGGGGTCGAGTCCTCGGTCGGTTCGTCCGAGCCTTCGCCAGGGTCAGCCGCCTCTTCACCGTCGCTGGGATCGGCTGCGTTCTCGTCGCCTCCTGGATCGGTCGATTCCTCCCCGTCACCGGGTTCGGTGGGTGTGCCGGGATCAGCGTCGTCGCCACCTGGGTCCGTGGGCGGGTCCTCCGTTCCCGGAGATTCTGCGTCGCCGTTTCCTGCTTCTCCTGCGGCTTGGACGTCGACCGCCTGCGCAGTTGTGCGCTCATCTGCTTGTGCGGCCGCCTGACCCCATCCTCCGAGGGAGAGTGCCAGAGCGAACGTTGCCGCCATTGCCAACCGTTTCATGATGGTCCTTCCAGAGTTCTGGTCGGTTGCCGTCTTCAGTTATGGCTTGGACCATACGCAGGCAGAGGAGAGCGCACGACTTTTGTTCATTTAGGTCATGACAGAAGTGATAGAGGTGTTTTGCCGAATGTTTATCACTTCGCAATATTGTTTGCTCAGCCTGATTATGGCGCACCACGTGTTCGTCCCACAGGCTGCGCTCTCACCTGCACAGCAACTTCTGTTCGAGGCCGATGAGCTGCACGGCAAGACGGTCAGAACTGTGTCACATTCGGATCGATTTCGGCATTCACGCCCTGAAAAACGTTATGTCGGATTCTCCGTTCACCATCTGATTTCTGCGGTGAATGCGATGCAGGGTCCCCGAGCTCAAGCTCGGGGACCCTGCCACTGTCCGGAGCCATCAGGCCTGCGGAGAGCGGCCTTCCTCTGCCGGCGCCTCGGGGCTTTCGCCTTCGGCATCCGGCCCGTCCGCGCTGTCGCTGGCGGAGGCCGCAGCTTCGTCGACCGGCCCACCTGCCTCGGCTTCGGCGAGCACCTCGGCAGTGAACTGCTCCTCGGCGTCCTCTCCGCGGAACTGCGACATGTACAGCCGGTGGTAGGCGCCTTCTGCCGCGAGCAGCTGCTCGTGGTTGCCATGTTCGACGATCGCTCCGTCTTCCATCACGAGGATGGTGTGAGCGTCACGGATCGTCGACAACCGGTGGGCGATGACGAACGACGTCCGATCGGTTCGCAGCGCTGCCATCGCCTGCTGCACGAGCACCTCGGTGCGGGTGTCGACCGAGGAGGTCGCCTCGTCGAGGATGAGCAGTGAGGGGTCGGCGAGGAACGCTCGGGCGATGGTGATGAGCTGCCGTTCGCCGGCCGAGACGCTGCCGCCGTCGGAATCGATGACGGTGTCATAGCCGTCGGGCAGCTGGCGCACGAACCTGTCGACCATCGTCGCCTTCGCGGCTGAGACGACTTCCTCATCGGTGGCGCCCAGCCGACCGTAGCGGATGTTGTCGGCGATCGTGCCTTCGAACAGCCACGCATCCTGGAGCACCATGCCCACATGTGAACGGAGGTCGGCCCGGCTGAGGTCGCGGGTGTCGATGCCGTCGAGGTAGATGGTGCCGCCCGTGATCTCGTAGAACCGCATCACGAGGTTGACCAAGGTTGTCTTGCCGGCACCGGTCGGGCCGACGATCGCCACCGTATGTCCCGGTTCGGCGGTGAAGGACACCTTTTCGATGAGAGGCGTCTCCGGAGCGTAGCGGAAGCTCACTTCGGAGAATTCGACCTTGCCCGGAGTGCGCGGGGGCAGCTCCCTTTTCACCTCGTCGGGGTCCTCCTCCTCGGCGTCGAGCAGTTCGAAGGTCCGCTCCGCCGAGGCGACACCGGACTGGAGCATATTCGCCACACCGGCCATTTCGGAGATCGGCTGCGAGAACTCGCGCGAGTATTGGATGAACGCGGTCGCATCACCGAGCGTCATCTGTCCCGTCGCCACCTTGAGGCCGCCGGCGACGGCGATGAGGACATAGCTGAGGTAGGACACGAACTGCATCGACGGCATGATCATGCCGGAGACGAACTGAGCTCCGGCCGAAGCCTTGTACAGCGATTCGTTGCGACGGTCGAACTCCTCGAGCATGACCTCATCACGGCCGAAGGCCCTGACGATGTCAAGACCGGAGAACGACTCTTCCACGTGCCCGTTGACCTCACCCGTGTGCTTCCACTGTGCCTTGAACAGCTTCTGCGAACGGGTGCCGATGACGCCGGCGATGATCGCCGACAGCGGCAGAGCGATGAGAGCCAGCAGTGCGAGCTGCCAGGACACGATGAACATCATCACACCGATGCCGATGATCGTCAGCGCCGACTGCACGAGCTGAGAGAATGCCTGCTGCAGGGCCTGCTGGATGTTGTCGACGTCGTTGGTCACTCGCGACATCACATCGCCGCGCTGACGGGTGTCGAAGTAGCGCAGCGGCAGCCGGTTGATCTTGCGTTCGATGTCCTCACGCAGACGGTAGACCACGCGCATGACCAGGGCGTTGAGGATATACCCCTGCGCCCACATGAGCATCGAGGCCACGAGGTACATGAGCAGAACGGCGATGATGATCTGACCGAGCGCCGTGAAGTCGATTCCCTGCCCGGGCACCACCTCGGCGGTGGCGAGCATATCGGCGAAGTCGTCTCGGCCCTCGGCACGGGCCCCGGCGATGATGTCGTCGATGTTCGCACCAGCGGGCAGCTGAGCTCCGATGACTCCGGAGTAGACGACGTCCATCGCCTTGCCGAGGACCTTGGGCGCGATGACGGTGAGCACGACGGAGCCGACGACGAGCGCGACGACGTAGAACATGCCCTTCTTCTCCGTGGCCATGAGTCCGAACAGACGCTTGACCGACGGCCAGAAGTGCTTGGCCTTGCGCGGAGGTGTGCCTCCGCTCATCTCCAGTTCCTCGCCGCTGGGGATGTATTCGTCTTCCCCCGCCACCACAGTTTCGGTTGAGTTGTTGTCGGCCATGTCAGTTCACCTCTTCCGTGGTCAGCTGGGACTCGATGATCTCGCGGTAGGTCGGATTCGCCTCGGCGAGTTCCTCATGGGTGCCGCGGCCGACGATCTTCCCGGCCTCGAGGACGATGATCTGGTCGGCGTCCCGGATCGTCGATACGCGCTGGGCGACGACGATGACGGTGGCGTCCCCCGTCGATTCGTCGAGGGCGGCCCGCAGGCGGGCGTCGGTGGCGACGTCGAGGGCGGAGAACGAATCGTCGAAGACGTAGATCTGCGGCTTCACCGTCAGGGCTCTGGCGATGCACAGACGCTGCCGCTGCCCACCCGAGTAGTTCGTGCCTCCCTGGGCGACGCGTTCAGAGAGCTTGTCTTCTTTCTCGGACACGAAGTCGTCGGCCTGAGCGATGCGCAGTGCCTCCCACAGCTCTTCATCGGTGGCGTTCTCATTGCCGAAGCGCAGGTTCGAGGCGATTGTGCCGGAGAACAGGTACGGCTTCTGCGGCACCAGACCGATGAGCTGGGCCAGCTGGTGGCGATTGAACTCGGTGACGGGGGTGCCGTCGATGAGAATCTCGCCGACCTGCGGGTCGATGAGTCTGGGGATGAGGTTGACGATCGTCGACTTGCCGGAACCGGTCGATCCGATGATCGCGGTCGTCGTTCCGGGCTGGGCCGTGAAGTTCAGTCCCTCGAGCACCGGCACTTCGGCGCCGGGATATCCGAAGGTGACATTGCGGAATTCGAGCTCACCGCGACCGGGCAGCTCCGTGACACCGGCCGGGATGGTCATCGTGCTGCGGGTGTCGAGGATCTCTGCGATGCGTTCGGCGCAGACGACGGCGCGCGGAATCATCATCATCATGAATACGCCCATCATCACGGCCACGAGGATCTGCAGCAGGTACTGCAGGAACGCGGTCAGCGATCCCACTTCCATCTGTCCGGCGTCGACGCGGTGGCCGCCGAACCACAGGACAGCGGCAGTCGCGAGATGGAGGATCATCATGATGGCAGGGAACATGAGCACGAACAGGTTGCCGACCTTGACCGAGGTTTCGGTCAGGGCACGGTTGGCATCGGCGTAGCGGTCGGTTTCGAAGGGCTCGCGGACGAAGGCACGGATGACGCGGATGCCGGTGATCTGTTCGCGCAGAACTCCGTTGATGTCGTCGACCTGGTCCTGCATACGGCGGAACAGCGGCATGAGGAGGTAGACGAGGATGGCGACGACGATGAACAGGACGGGCACGGACACCCACACCAGCCAGGACAGCCCGGCGTCCTCCCGCAGGGCCATGATGATGCCGCCGATGCACATGATCGGTGTCGAGACCATGAAGTTCAGGGTCATGAGCACGAGCATCTGAACCTGTTGGACGTCGTTGGTGTTGCGGGTGATGAGGGTGGCGGATCCGAACTTTCCGACTTCGAGCATCGACAGGTCGTCGACCTGACGGTAGATGGCTCTGCGGAGGTCGCGGCCGACGCCCATTCCCGTGCGGGCGCCGAAGTAGATCGCGGTGATCGCAGTGACGACCTGCACGAGGCAGACGAGCAGCATCGTCATGCCCGTCGACCAGATGAAGTCGGTATCGCCCTTGGCGACTCCCTCGTCGATGATCCGGGCGTTGAGGCTGGGCAGGTACAGTGCTGCGATGGTCGAGGCAAGCTGCAGGATCACGACCAGAGTGATGAACGGCCAGTAGTTTTTGGCGTATTTCAGGGACAGGCGGAGTAATGCCACGTTGAACGTCCTGAGTGATGAGTGACTGATGATGGAGTCGCGAGAGTTGCGAAGCGCAACAGAATACCTTACATGAATTCTCCGCTCAGAGATAGACGATCAGGCGGCAGATCGTGCCTTCAAACTCAGACCTCTACTTCACCATGAGGCACTGACACGGGCCTCGCACCGCGTGCCTCCTCGATTCTCCGGCGCTCCCGCATACGCTTGAAAGCATGAGCTCAACTCTGCAGGACCTGGTCAATCGTGCCGTCTTCTATTCGACGGAGGTGCAGACGCATTTCGGTGCGCTCATCGCCGACGCCGAGTGGGAAGTCGACTTCAGCTCCGACCCGCACCTGACGTTCACGTCGGCCGAGGGCGCCGTCCTGCGCACCCGGCCGCATCTGCTCGGATCGGAGTCAGGCAGGGAGAAGACGTGGCTGTGGGGTTGGGAGAACGTCAATGACTTCCCCGATGCCGTCGTCGGGCTCTCCCACGAGGTGCGCAAGTTCGGGGCCGCTGAGGACGTCAGCGAGCTCACGACACTTGAGCTCTCCCTCGATGAGGAGCTCGCACTGCGGCTGACCCTGGCATCGAAGGAGGCCACCGACAAGTGGGCCCACTATCCTGCCGCCGCCGGCGCCGGGACCACTGTCTGGCTCCTCGTCGATGCCGCCGAGATCGCCCTGCCCGCACCGCAGGTCAAGGTCTCTGTGAGGGCGCTCATGCAGGGACTGACGCAGACGACGGTGACCGACCACCGCGCGGCCATCGAAGCGTACGTCGCCAAACGCGGCATTCCGACGGCAGAGCTCCCCGAGGGTGGCCTGCGGATGCTGTTCGCCGACGGCTCGGCCGACCTGTCTTTCGACGATCAGCGTCGCATCTCCAACTGCGACCTGAATGCGCCGCTGGAGGGCGAGGCCGCCGAGCAGTACGCCGCTGCGGAACCCACAGGCACCCCCACCGAGGCGGCCGCCGCCTCTCGCGCGACCGATTCGACGTCCGCTCCCGCTGCGAAGGAGGTTGCCGCACCACCTGCGGCGACCCCCGCGACACCGACGCCTGCTCAGATAGAGGAAGCTGCGCCCACAGAATCCGTGCCGGACGAGAAGCCGGCAGCCGAATCGGCCCCGGCGGCCGAGGCTCGGGACGACGAAGCTGCAGAGCCTGCGGCGGAGGCTACGGACGCCGCACGCGGACAGCACCAGCCGGAAGACGAGCGGCCGCTCGGAGACGAATCTGTCGAGCCCGCCGAGGCGGAGACTCCGATCGAGGAAGAGCCGAGCAAGGAGGCCAAGCCGAAGAAGAAGGGTCTGTTCTCCAAGCTGTTCGGACGCTGATGCGCCGCTGAGCTGTTGGATCCCTGAAGGATGCTTGGGGCCCCGCCGATCGGCGGGGCCCCACATAATTCATCGGCTTTCAGCGGTTGACGGGCGTCTCGGGTCCCCAGCGGAAGCCTCGGTCGAAGAGGAACCTTCGTTCATCATCATTGCGCAGCGTCAGTTCCGAGTCCGCTGCTTGAAGAGAGAACTCCCCCTCTCCGACCTTCGAGTACCGGAACTCAACCGTGCCGGAGGGATCGCGAATAAGCGTCTGAGCCCCTTTGCGGACGGGGTAGAGCTTCGCTGTGATCGACTGGCCTTCGACGCTGTAGATACCGTCCTGGAAGTCTCCGTCGGAGTACCGCACGCTCATTCTCTTGCCCTTGCCTGAGCCTATCTGCCCGAAAGCGATCTGAGTGATGTCTGCGGTTGTATGGTCGGTGCCTTCGATCGGGGCAGGCTTGCCTGACGCGGTGACGGTATAGACGCCTGAGATCTCCTCAGGGGTCCCAGGCCGGCCCCAGTTGAGACTGATTCCGGTGGCCAGTCCGCTGCCGACGATGATGACGACAGCGAGTATCGGGGAGACCCAGCGGGTGATACGAACGAAGATCCGGTTCTGCCAGATGAGGCCGCTGACCGCCGGCCCGACGCTGCGCCCGAGTGCGAATCTCGCGACTCGGGGCACGTTGGGGATGAGAAGGACGAGACCGACCAGGGCCATCGCTCCTGAGAGCTGCTTCACCGGCACGTCGAACGTCAGGTTGAGAAGGAAGACCACGCTCATGTCCAGAGCCGCGATGAGTGCGCCGAGCCAGGCAGAACGACGGAAGAGCAGCAGGATGACAGCGAGAAGCTCGGCCAGACCCGCCAGGAATTGAACGGTCGGGGAGAACGCCGTGAAACGCCACAGCAGACCCATGGGGCTCATCTCGCCGTACTGGACTAATGCGTCGGCGTAGTCCGCATAGCCCATCTGAACGTGGAAGATCTTCGTCCAGGCGTAGGGCAGGAGCGCGATCGCCAATCCGATGCGCAGCAGCCAATGCAGGGCCCAGAGGATACCGATCCAGCGCGACCGTGAGCGAGCCTGTTGAGCGTCCGGCTCTGCTGGTTGAACGTGCAGTGGAGTATCGTTCGTCGTCATAATGTTCACATTACTGACAAAACGACTTGTCCCGAAGTAGGGTTCTCCGGACTACTCCAAAAGACATCCCCCACCCCTATTGCTACCTGACGGGGGTGCAGCAACCCCGCGCCAGGTAGCAGTACCCCCGCCAGGTAGCACCAAGCACACCCACCGCATTCGTTGGTGAATACAGTAATGGCCCCGCCCAAAACATTGGACGAGGCCATCACCACCAAAAAATATTGCGGCAGTCACTTACTCTCCCACAACCACCAAGTTGCAGTACCATCAGCGCGAATGGGCTTAGCTACCGGGATCGGAACGGTTAACCGGGCGTTTCCCCACCACTATCACCACCGCAAA
>NZ_JBPIZD010000027.1:0-45162 GCF_051172395.1 Brevibacterium sp. H602
AGAAACGGGTGGGGTGTCGAGACATGGGTGTGTTCCCTCACCTTTTCCTCGCCACTCCACCCGTTTCTCGATGAAGCTGCCGTGGTCTCAGCCGAAGAGCACCTGCGCCTCTTCCCAGCGATGCAGCGGCACCGATTTGAGACTGTGCACGGCCGAGGACATCTCCACGGAGACGATGTCCGTGCCTTTGAGGCTGGCCATCTTCCCCCAGTGGCCATGCTGGGCGAGGTCGACCGCCGCCATGCCCAGCCGCGTGGACAGTACGCGGTCGTAGGCGGTGGGGGAGCCACCTCGCTGCAGGTGTCCCAGGATCGTGGCCCGGGATTCGATTCCGGTGATCTCTTCGATCTTGGGAGCGAGGTAGTTCGCGATCCCGCCGAGGCGGACGCGGCCCTTGTTGTCCACACCGTGGTCGGCGACCTGGGAATCGAACCCCTCGGGAACGAACCCCTCCGCGACGACGACGATCGGTGCACGCCCGCGATCTTTGGCCGAGGTCACCCATTCGGCGATCTGGTCGAAGTCGACGGGGAACTCGGGCATGAGGATCGCATGGGCGCCTGCTGCCATGCCCGCGTGCAGGGCGATCCAGCCGACGTTGCGTCCCATGACCTCGATGACCATGCAGCGGTGGTGCGATTCGGCCGTGGTGCGCAGCCGGTCGATCGCTTCCGTGGAGATGGACTGAGCGGTGTCGAAGCCGAAGGTGTAGTCGGTGTTGCCGAGGTCGTTGTCGATGGTCTTGGGAACGCCCACGATGTGCAGACCCTCCTCGCTGACCAGCCGCGAGGCCCCAGCGAGAGTGCCTTCGCCGCCGATGGCGATGAGCGAATCGATGCCGTGTGCGGCCATGACCTCGCGCATGCGCTCGGGACCGCCGTCCTCATAGGGATGGGTGCGTGAGGTGCCGAGGATGGTGCCGCCGCGACCGGAGAGGCCTCGGACATCGAGCATGGTCATGTCGAACATGTCGTCGTGGAACAGACCTCGCCAGCCGTCGCGGATGCCGACGAATGAGGCATTGTGGGTGCGGATTCCCTTGCGGACGATGCCGCGGATGACAGCGTTGAGGCCTGGGCAGTCTCCGCCCGATGTGAGTACGCCGATCTTCATTCCAGTTGACCCTGATCCTTTGCTCGGTAGCCTTTGGCCAGATGGACATCGTGTCCGGCCATGAGTGAGAAGCCCTTGAGGACGACGGTGCCGTTCGATCCGTCGCCTCGCGCGGACTGACGGACCTCATTGCCCGCCATGATGTTGATCGTCTCGTCGCGGATGCGCACACCCGGCGGGACGTAGATGTCGTTGCCGCCCCACATCGAGTAGGACACCAGTTCGACGGTCACACCCGGTCCCATGACGGCGCACAGATCGATATTGTCCCCGCCCATGAGCGCATAGGTGGTGACCTGTCCGGTGCCCGGCGCCACGTCGATCTCTCGACCGGACATAATGGCCACCGAGTTCGTAGGCGGGGCGGAACCCGGATCGACGGCCGGGCTGAGCTCGGTCGGTGCCCGTCGCTGCAGAGCCGACCCCGGGCCCGATTCCTGATCGTGACCGGTCTGGCGGGCGAGTCTCTGGTGGAGGCGGTGGCCCTCCGGCAGATCGTCGATCAGCGGCATGAGGTCGTCGAGGAACTTCGCAGAGATGGCATCATCCTGCCGCTGCGCGGTCTCCTCGGGGTCGAGGCGTCCGTTCGTCACCGCCTCCGTGATCACGGAGAGGACCTCGTCGCGGTCCTTGTCGGAGGCACGGATCCGGCGCTTCGGGGCAGGGGAGTCATCTTCGGCCATGGCCACCAGTGTAGCGGGAATCACCCGCACGGACCGGGCCTTCCGACGAGGCGGTCGGACAGGGCGCTGTGCCGTGTCGGCCCGTCCACAGCCGGGCCACAGCTGCGACCGATGGTGGGCCTAAGCGGGGACGCGAATGTGGTCCCCATGAGATACGAGAGCAGCGCCGGGAACCATCCCGAAGCGCACCCAGCAGCCCCGTCCCTGCGAACGCCCACGACCGTCGACCTCGTCGTCCCGGTCTACAACGAGGAGGCTTCGCTGGCCGTCTCGATCGAGACTCTCCTCGCCGCCGATACCGGTCGCGGAATCGAGGTCACGATCATCATCGCCGACAATGCGAGCACCGATTCGACCCCGAGAATCGCCGCAGCGCTGGCGGCCGAACACCCGAACGTCGAATACGTGCGGCTCGAGCAGAAAGGCCGCGGGCGCGCACTGTCCCGGGTGTGGCAGTCCTCGACGGCGGATATCGTCGCCTATACGGATGTCGATCTCGCCACCGACATCCGAGTCCTCGAGCCGATGGTCGAGGTGATCCGCTCGGGACTGGCCGATGTGGCCATCGCGTCCCGTCTGCAGCCCGGTCTTGCGGTCGAGCGGGGCATCAAGCGCGAGATCATCTCCCGCTGCTACAACCGACTGCTCAAGCTCAGCCTCGGTGTCAGGTTCAGCGACGCTCAATGCGGTTTCAAAGCGCTGTCGCAGGGTGCGGCGAGAGACCTGCTCCCGCAGGTCGAGGACAGCGAGTGGTTCTTCGACACGGAGCTGCTCGCTCTCGCCGAGTGGGCCGGGTACCGCATCCACGAGTTCGGCACGGACTGGACGGATGACCCCGACTCCTCCGTCGACGTGGTCAGCACGGCGTGGAAGGACATCAAGGGCATCGTCCGGCTGCGCACGGGCGGACGCATCCGGACCAGTCACGAAGTCCCGGCACCGAACACCGGGGCGCAGATCCTCCACTTCATCGACGTGGGGATCATCAGCACCGTGCTCTACGCCGTGCTGTTCCTCCTCGGCATCCAATTCGTCTCGGAACCCACGGCGAACATCATTGCGCTGCTCCTTTCGACGATCGCGAACACCGCCCTCAACCGGGGCCACACCTTCGGGGTGAGATCCCCGCACCGCCGACTGACCTCCCAATTGAAGGGTCTGGCGGCCTTCGGCCTGTGCCTGGCCTTCACCTCGGCAGGTCTGGCCGTCGCAGATGGATTCACCGGACCCTGGGCAACTGTCGGCACGCTCGCCGTGCTGACGGCGGCGAACCTCGCCGCCACTGTGGTCCGGTTCGTGCTCATGCGCACATGGGTCTTCGCCCGCGGTTCCCACCAGAGCGTTCACCCCGCCACCACGACTACTGCAGCCGGAACGGCGCTCCCGAACGACAAGGACATCGACCATGTCTGAAACCCCCACCCGATATGCCCGCACCCGCGGACTGCGACGGCACTGGTACCCGATCACACTCACCGTGCTCACACTCGGCACGATCGCGGCGTTCCTCGCCAACCTCACGGCCAACGGCTGGGCGAACTCCTTCTATGCGGCGGCTGTGCAGGCCGGATCGGAGAACTGGGAGGCGTTCCTCTTCGGCTCCCTCGACTCGGCGAACGCGATCACCGTCGACAAACCCCCGGCCTCCCTGTGGCTGATGGCCCTGAGCGCCCGGGTCTTCGGCTTCTCTTCGTTCTCGATGCTCCTGTCCCAGGTCCTCCTGGCCGGGGTGAGTGTGCTCCTCATCGTCCATTCGGTGCGGCTGAGCCTGCGATCCCATGTCGGACCAGGGCTTGAGAAGGCCGCCGCTCTGGGGGCCGGCGTGATCTTCGCCGTCTCCCCGGTCGTGGCGCTGATGTTCCGGTTCAACAACCCGGACGCGCTGCTCGTGACCCTGATGATCGGTGCGGTCGTCGCGACCCAGCACGCCCTGCGCACGCTCACCGAGGCCCACCGGCGACGCCCGTCCCGCCGCATCGCCGGCTGGCTCATTCTCGCCGGAGTCTGCCTCGGCCTGGGGTTCCTGACCAAACAGTTCCAGGTCCTCCTCATCGTCCCAGGCCTCGCTGTGTCCTGGGTGCTCTTCGCCCGCACCTCCTGGCCACGCCGTCTGCTGTGGCTGCTCGTCCCGCTCGGGTCGATGATCGTCAGCGCCGGCTGGTGGATCGCCCTCGTCGAGCTCACCCCTGCAGGCTCCCGACCCTACGTCGGCGGCTCGCAGTCGAACTCCTTCCTCGAGCTCACCTTCGGCTACAACGGCTTCGGACGGCTGACCGGCAACGAGACCGGGTCCGTCGGCGGAGGAGGCGGCGGCCAGGGCGGCGGATGGGGCGAGACGGGCGTCACCCGCCTGTACACCGGCAGCTTCGGCCAGCAGGTGTCGTGGTTCCTGCCCACCGCACTGTTCCTCCTGATCGTGACGATCGTTCTCCTCATCCTCGCCGAGGCGGCCCGCCGTCGCCGTGTCCCCACCGTCACGGACGGAACCGTTCCGACCGGAACACGTTCGACGGACACCATCCCGGACACCGTCACTGACAGTGAGAAGGACGCCGGCCTCGCGGTGCGCGCGTCCGGCGCAATCGGCGGGGGCAGCCTCGGCGCGGGACTGCTGATGTGGGGTGCATGGCTGATCGTCACGTGGCTCGTGCTGTCGAATATGAACGGGATCGTCCACGAGTACTACACGGTTGCGCTCATTCCCGCGATCGCCGCCGTCATCGGCCTCGGCGTCGCGGTGCTGCTCGCCCGTGACGGATTCCTCCCACGTCTGCTGCTGGCGGTGGCTTGGGCCCTGACCGGAGCGTGGCAGTTCATCATCAGCTCGCAGATGACCGGGGTCCCGGGCGTCCTGCGCTGGTGCGTGCTCATCGTCTCGATCCTCGGCGCTCTGGTCCTCATCGTCACCGCGCACCGGCGGATCGGCACGGCGCTCGCCTCGGTGCTCGTCGCGCTGGCCATCCTCGGCAGCGCTGCGATTCCGGCTCAGCTGGCCGTGCGCACGATCGCCGGGACGACGCAGGGATCGATCGTCACGATCGCCGGCACGAGCTCGGGCATGGGCGGTGGACCCGGCGGTGGCGGAATGCCCGGCGGCGGCGTCAGACCCGGCGGAGGCGCCGGCGGCACGGATGGCACGACCGGTGGCACGCCCGGTGGGACACGCAATTCCGAAGCCGGCAAGGGCAGTACCGGGGGGATGCCCGGCGGAGGAGGCGGGATGGGCGGTCTGCTCAACGGATCCGAACCCTCCGACGAACTCACGCAGCTGCTCGAAGAGGATGCCGCGGACTACACGTGGGTGGCTGCGACGACGGGGGCGAATCAGGCGGCGGGATACCAACTCGCGCTCGAAGAGCCCGTGATGGCGATCGGCGGGTTCAACGGCACCGATCCATCGCCCACCCTCGCCGAGTTCAAACAGCTCGTGTCCGACGGCAAGATCCACTACTACATCGGATCGGGTTCCGGTGGTGGTCAGGGCCCCGGCGGAGGGGACTCGGACTCCGCCTCGTCTCAGATCGCGGCCTGGGTCGAGTCGAACTATGAGGCGACGACCGTCGACTCCGTTTCGCTCTACGATCTCAGCGCAGATTGAGGGGATAATCGATCCATGACTCCGACAGAGAACCCGCCGGCACGAATCCTCATCGTCGACGACGAAGCTAATCTCGCTGAGCTCCTCGTCATGGCCTGCAGGGTTCGCGGGTGGGAAGCCGAGGGGGTCGGCACGGGTCGTGAGGCGGTGGCGCTGGCCCGCAGCGAGCACTTCGACGCGATCGTCCTCGACGTCATGCTGCCCGACCTCGACGGTTTCGCCGTCATCGAGAAGGTCAGGGGAGAGGGCATCGACACCCCGGTGGTCTTCCTCTCCGCAAGGGATGAGGTCGATGACCGCCTCACCGGCCTCCGCCTCGGCGGGGACGACTATGTGACGAAGCCGTTCAACCTCGACGAGGTCATCGCACGGATCGAAGCTCGGCTGCGGCGCAGCGTCCCGGCGGGACCGGCCGACGACGAGGATGTGCTGCGAGTCGGCGACCTCGAACTCGACGAGCGTTCGCATGAAGTCACCCGTGACGGCCGGCCGATCGAGCTCACCGCCCGTGAATTCGAGGTGCTGCTTCTGTTCATGCGCAATCCTCGGGCGGTCCTGTCGAAGGCGCAGATCCTCGACCGAGTCTGGGACTACGACTTCGGCGGCAACGGCAACATCGTCGAACTCTACGTGTCCTACCTGCGGAAGAAGATCGACGCGCCGTTCCCGGACTTGCCGAACCTCTTCCACACGAAGCGCGGGGCAGGCTACATTCTGCGGGCGGAGCAGTGAGACTGCGGCGGTGGCGGCTGCAGACGAGGCTCATCGTCCTCGCCGGCCTCGTGCTTCTGCTCGTCGGTGCCGGAATCGGCACAGCCTCGTGGCTGAGTGTGCGCACCTCTCTGATGTCCGACCTCGACGAGCAGCTGACGTCGATGACCTCGCATGCGCGCAGCGGGGGACCAGGGTCGGGTCCGGGTGCGGGACCCGGCACCGAATCGACGTCGGCGGTCGACTCGGCTCTGCGTTTCCTCTTCCAGCCGGGAGTCGGTGACGGCGCGCTCGCCGTCGTCGACTCCGGCGGTGGGGGAGAGGGGCTCATCGCCGAGGCGGGGCTGAACCGACCCCGGTCCCTGTCGACGGACGCGATCGAGGCTCTGCTGTCGGTCGAGCCCGGGACCAGCGAGGCCAGCCACGAATCCGTGCGTGTGCCCGGGTTCGGCGTCTATCGAGTCGTGGCCTTCGAGGAAAACGGAACGAGGACCGTCTACGGGGTTCCGCAGGGCAGCGTCGATGCCGCGTTGGATCGCACCGCATGGACGACCTCGGTCGTCGTTCTCATCGGCGTCCTGATCACCGCCGGTCTCATGGCCGTGATCATCCATCGCCAGCTGCGTGATCTCAGGGACGTCGCCCGCACCGCGCGTGAGGTCACGGACCTCGAGCTCAGTGCCGGAAAGCCTGAGCTCGCGCTGCGCGTACCGTCCGAACTCGCGATTCCCGGGACAGAGGTCGGCGATGTCGGGGCTGCGGTCAATCGGATGCTCGACCATGTCGGGACCGCCCTCGACGAGCGCTACCGGGGCACGGAGCAGATGCGCCGCTTCGTCGCCGATGCCTCCCACGAGCTGCGCACGCCGATCGCGACGATCCGCGGCTGGGCCGACCTCACCCGCCCGTACCGTGATGCTCTGCCCGCCGAGGTGGCCACCTCCTTGGGCAAGATCGATTCAGGAGCGATGCGGATGTCCTCCCTCGTCGACGATCTCCTTCTCCTCGCCCGACTCGAGGCCGGTCGTCAGCCGACGAGCGAGGACACGGTCGATGTGTCATCGCTGCTCGTCGAGCTCGTCGAGGATGCCCATGTGGTCAATCCCGACCACAGGATCTCCCTCGACGTGCCACCGGAGGCCCTCGAGGTGCGCGGAGCGGCTGACCAGGTCCGTCGGGTCGTGTCGATCGTACTCACGAACGCCTGCGTGCATACGTCCCCGGGCACCACCGTGCACGTTGAGGCGCAGGCGTTGCGGAAACCGGTGTCGGGGCAGCTGCCGAGCGACGTCGTGTCGATCCGCATCAGCGACGACGGTCAGGGCATCCCACACGAGATTCGGGACCGGGTCTTCGACCGCTTCGTGCGTGGGGACCCCTCGCGGGCACGGCAGGACGGAGCCAAGGGAGGTTCCTCGGGGCTGGGGCTGGCGATCGCCGCCGGTCTCGTCGATCTCATGCACGGCAGCATTTCGATGTCGAGCACGGAAGCAGGAACGACCTTCGAACTGCGCCTGCCCGCTGCCTGAGTCGAATCGCACAGGCTGGTCACAGGCGCGGCTGGGAAGGGCTACAGCGCACGGACCGAAAGTGGAATCACTGACAACCAGAGGAGATTCCATGACCGAGAACCACAACACCGACCGCGACGGCATCCGGGACCACGACGGCGCGGAGAGTTCGGCCGGACCGCGGCCGTGGGTGAACCCCTACGAACAGTCTGCGCAGAGTACACAGTTCGGCAGCACCGCAGGACCGCGGAAGCAGAAGCGGAGAGTCCCGCTCGTCCCAGCGGTGCTCGCCGGTTCGGCCCTGTTCGTCGTCGGCGGTCTCGCCGGGGGAGCGATCGGGGTGTCGGCGGCAACAGCGTCGAACGATTCGGAGACGAGCCAGGGTCCAGGAGGCCAGAACGGACCCGGCGGAATGGGCGGCCAGCAAGGCGGCGGAGGCGCGCCGAGCGGTCAGCCGAAGGACGGAGGAATGCCCGGTGGGCAGTCCGACGGCATGGCGGGAAGTCAGAGCGGCAGCGCCGATTCCGGCGGTGCCTCCGACGGATCCAGCTCCGACGGATCCAGCTCGGACGGACCCGCCTCGGACGGGACGAATTCGAGCGGAACCGGCTCCGACGGGAGCACACAGAACGGTTCGTCTGCCGGCTCGGGATCCGATACGGATGCCGACGGATCGGATTCGAACGCCGACATAACCTCGGCGGATACGAACGATACGACGATCGAGAACGCGGCAGTCACGCACTTCGATGAGATGTTCACCGGATTCGCCGTCCTCGGCCGGGACGAGTGACGAACAGGACTCCCGGATACGACGAAGCCCCCACCGCAATCGGTGGGGGCTTCGTGCCGTGAGTTCAGGGGACCTCTCAGACCACTGAGCTCGCCGCGGGCGGACCTCAGCGCTTGAGGTCGAAGCGGTCGGCTTCGACGAGCTTCGTCCACGCCTTGACGAAGTCGGAGACGAACTTCTCCTTCGCATCATCGGAGGCGTAGACCTCGGCGATGGCGCGCAGCTCGGAGTTGGCTCCGAAGAGCAGGTCGATCCGGCTGCCGGTCCACAGCTTCTCGCCGTCGGCGGAGAAGCACTCGAAGACGGTGGCCGTGTCGGACTCGCCGACCGGCTTCCACGTGTTTCCGAGTTCGAGCAGGTTGACGAAGAAGTCGTTCGTCAGCTCACCCGGACGGTCGGTGAGGACGCCGAGATCGGAATCCTCGTAATTGGCACCGAGCACCCGCAGGCCGGCGATGAGGACGGTGAGCTCGGTGGTGGTGAGTCCGAGCAGGCTGGCCTGGTCGAGGAGCAGGTACTCCGCCTTCATCGGCAGGTCGTCGATGAGGTAGTTGCGGAATCCGTCGTGAGTCGGCTCGAGGTAGGAGAACGAATCGACGTCGGTCTGCTCCTGGGAGGCGTCGCCGCGTCCGGTCGAGACCGGAACGGTGATGTCGTGACCGGCGCTCTTCGCCGCCGTCTCGACGCCGACGGCGCCGGCGATCGCGACCACATCGGCGAAGGAGGCGCCGGTGCTCTCGGCGATGCCCTCGAGCACCTCGATGACCGAGGCGAGCTTGGCCGGTTCGTTGACGGCCCAGCTGCGCTGGGGTTCGAGGCGGAGACGACCGCCGTTGACTCCGCCGCGCATGTCGGAGACACGGTGCGACGAGGCGGCCGCCCAGGTGGTCGACACCAGCTGGGACACGCTCAGACCCGAATCGCGGACAGCGGCCTTGACCGCCTCCAGCTGGCTCTCGTCGAGCTGGGTGCCGGCCGGAACCGGATCCTGCCAGATGAGATCCTCGTCGGGGACCTCGGGGCCGAGATAGCGATCGCGCGGGCCCATGTCACGGTGCGTGAGCTTGAACCATGCGCGGGCGAAGGCGTCCTCGAAGGCGCCCTGATCGTCCTTGAAGCGACGCGAGATCTTCTCGTAGACCGGGTCGACGCGCAGCGACAGGTCGGTCGTGAGCATGCGCGGCTCGCGACGCTGGTCGCCCTGGGCCATCGGCACCATGTCGTCGCCGCCGTTGTCCTTCGGACGCCACTGCACGTGGCCGCCCTCGTTCTCGAACACCTCCCACTCATAGGCGAAGAGGATGTGGAAGAACTCGTTGTCCCACCGTGTCGGGTGGTAGGTCCAGGTGACCTCGAGTCCGCTGCCGACGGTGTCGTTGCCGTGTCCCGTGCCGAAGTCGCTCTTCCAGCCCAGGCCCTGCTCCTCGATGGGAGCGGCCTCGGGATCGGCGGACTTGTGGGACTCGGGCGCTGCGCCGTGGGTCTTGCCGAAGGTGTGCCCGCCGGCGATGAGGGCGACGGTCTCCTCGTCGTTCATCGCCATCCGACCGAAGGTCTCACGGATGTCGATCGCGGCCTTCGCCGGGTCGGGCTCACCCTCCGGGCCCTCAGGATTGACGTAGATGAGGCCCATCGTGGTCGCGGCGAGCGGCTTCTGCAGCTCGCGGTTGCCCGCGTATCGCTTGTCGGTGCCCAGCCACTCGGTCTCCGAGCCCCAGTACACGTCGTTGTCGGGTTCCCAGACGTCCTGGCGGCCGCCGGCGAAGCCGAAGGTCTTGAAGCCCATCGACTCGAGCGCCACGTTGCCGGCGAGGATGAACAGATCGGCCCACGAGATCTTCTTGCCGTACTTCTTCTTGATCGGCCAGAGCAGGCGGCGAGCCTTGTCGAGTCCGACGTTGTCGGGCCACGAGTTGAGCGGAGCGAAGCGCTGCTGGCCTTCGCCGCCGCCTCCGCGGCCGTCCTGGACGCGGTAGGTGCCGGCCGAGTGCCAGGCCATGCGGATCATGAACGGTCCGTAGTGACCGAAGTCGGCGGGCCACCAGTCCTTGCTGTCCTTCTGCAGGTCGGCGATGTCCTGCTTGAGGGCGAAGTAGTCGAGGCTGTTGAATTCGGCCTCGTAGTCGAAGTCCGGATCCATCGGGTCGCGGGCGGGCTGGCCCTTGGCGAGGATCTTGAGGTTGAGGCGGTTGGGCCACCACTGAGCGTTGGCATCGCCCTGGACGGGGTTGACCAGCTGGTCCGAATCCGGCGCCGCAGCCGGATCCGTGGAAGTGTGGGCGACCGGGCAGCCGCCGGTGGTCGTCTGGGTCATCGTGTTCCTTTCACAGTCGAGTCGCGTTCGACGACTCGGATGACGGGATGGGCAACCCTCGCAGAAAGGGCATAGTCGTGTCCTCGGAAGAGGACGGGTGGTGATGAACGGAAGCGGGGGTCACACGGCCGAGAACTGATCGTCGCCGGTGCGCTGGGCACCGGCGGCCGCGCAGCCAGGGCACAGGCCCCAGAATGTCACTTCGGCCTGATCGATGACGAAGCCGGCATCGTGGGACGGCGTCAGGCACGGAGCCTGACCGATCGTGCAGTCGACATCGACGATGAGACTGCATGACCGGCACACCAGATGATGGTGATTGTCCCCGATGCGGCGTTCGTACCGAGCCACAGAGCCCGAAGGCTTGATGCAGCGGAGGAGCCCTACCTCGGTGAGAGTGTGGAGCGAGTCATAGACAGCCTGGTGGGAGACCGCCGGCAGCGATTCCCGGACCGAGCGGATCACGGTCTCGGTGTCCGCATGCGGGTGATCCTGCACGGCGTCGAGGACTGCGACCCGCTGTTTCGTCACACGCAGCGACGTCTGCCGCAGAGCCGCGGCAGCGTCTTCGTCGTGTTCATGCTTCGTCCCGTTCACAGCACCAGAATGCCTGCTTCTCTTGAACGAGTCAAGGAAAGTGACGGCAGGTCCTCGCCGAGGCGGCCGGTGGGTCGCGCTGTGAGTGCCGGTGTCCGGGTGGTGCGGTTCGCCTGCAGTTGAGGGCGATGTGGTTGTTCGGCGTCGTCCGAGGTGAGAGGCGTGATCGTCAGGGCGAGCGATGCGCTGCGTGATTTCCGCGGCAGGGCGGGGTAAGATGGATGATCGCCATTTTGACCAGACGTGCTCGAGAGAGATATTCTGGTAGGCGACTGATTGTGTTATCTGCGTCGTCGATCGATCCTGCCGGGTGTTCTGTGAGGCCCGGAATCCCTGAGAGAAGTCGTCGCTGCAGGCCGCCGAGAAGTCGTCGCTGCGCTTCCGTGTCCTTGCGACACACCCGGGCGCAGGGGTCGATGACTCGCGTGGTTACTGGCATCGGGAGCCAAGCTTCACCCGGTGTCCGGTCGGATATGTCCCACGGTTCACAGAGACGACTGCGGTCGTGGCCGACATTGGGAATTAGGTCTATCGAGAAGCAAATGGAGAACGCTTAGTGCCGACTATCCAACAGCTCGTCCGCAAGGGACGGCATGTCAATACAGCAGGATCGGACGCTCCTGCCCTCAAGGGCAGCCCGCAGCGTCGTGGAGTGTGCACCCGTGTGTACACCACTACCCCCAAGAAGCCGAACTCGGCTCTTCGCAAGGTCGCTCGTGTCAAGCTTTCGAGCCAGATCGAAGTGACCGCATACATCCCGGGCGAGGGACACAACCTGCAGGAGCACTCGATCGTGCTCGTGCGCGGTGGCCGCGTCAAGGATCTGCCCGGTGTTCGCTACCGGATCGTCCGCGGTTCGCTCGACACCCAGGGTGTCAAGGGTCGCCAGCAGGCCCGCAGCAAGTACGGTGCGAAGAGGGAGAAGAAGTAATGCCACGTAAAGGTCCTGCACCCAAGCGACCGATCGTCGTTGACCCGGTCTTCAGCTCACCGCTCGTCACGCAGCTGATCAACAAGATCCTGCTCGACGGCAAGCGCTCGACCGCAGAGCGGATCGTCTACGGTGCCCTCGAAGGCACCCGCGAGAAGAACGGCAACGACCCCGTTGTCAACCTGAAGAAGGCTCTCGACAACATCCGTCCGTCCCTCGAGGTCCGCTCCCGCCGTGTCGGCGGTGCGACCTACCAGGTGCCGATCGATGTTCGTCCGGCTCGTTCGACCACCCTGGCTCTGCGGTGGCTCGTGGGATACTCCCGCCAGCGCCGTGAGAAGACCATGACCGAACGACTCATGAATGAGATCCTGGACGCCGGCAACGGCCTCGGCGCAGCAGTCAAGCGCCGCGAGGACACTCACAAGATGGCCGAGTCCAACAAGGCCTTCGCCCACTACCGCTGGTAATCGCCTGCCCTGTGCGCCGGTCGGCGGACCTCGTCCGCGAGTTCCGTCGGCCAGCTGTACGGGGGAGTCGAGCAAATCATCGATTGAGAGAGAGACACCGTGGCACTTGACGTGCTCAGCGACCTGAACAAGGTCCGTAATATCGGCATCATGGCCCACATCGATGCCGGTAAGACAACTACGACCGAACGCATCCTCTTCTACACCGGCGTGAACTACAAGATGGGTGAGACCCACGACGGCGCCGGCACCATGGACTGGATGGACCAGGAGAAGGAACGCGGCATCACGATCACGTCGGCCGCGACGACCTGCTACTGGGACAACAACCAGATCAACATCATCGACACCCCCGGTCACGTTGACTTCACGGTCGAGGTCGAGCGTTCGCTGCGCGTCCTCGACGGCGCCGTCGCTGTGTTCGACGGCAAGGAGGGCGTTGAGCCCCAGTCCGAGACCGTGTGGCGTCAGGCCGACAAGTACGATGTTCCGCGCGTCTGCTTCGTCAACAAGATGGACAAGCTCGGTGCTGACTTCTACTTCACCGTCGACACCATCAAGGAGCGCCTCGGCGCGAAGCCGCTGGTCATCCAGCTGCCGATCGGAGCCGAAAGCGACTTCGCCGGTGTCGTCGACCTGCTTGAGATGAAGGCCTACATCTGGCCCGATGAGACCAAGATGGGTCAGGACATGACCGAGGTCGAGATCCCCGAGGATCTCAAGGACAAGGCTGTTCAGTACCGTGCGCAGCTCGTCGAGGACGTCGCCGAGAGCTCGGAAGAGCTCATGGAGAAGTACCTCGAGGGCGAAGAGCTCACGACCGCTGACGTCAAGGCCGGCATCCGCGAACTCGTCATCAAGTCCGAGGCCTTCCCGGTCATGTGCGGTTCCGCGTACAAGAACAAGGGCGTGCAGCCCATGCTCGACGCGGTCATCGAGTACCTCCCCTCGCCGCTCGACGTGCCTCCGATGATCGGACACAACCCGAGCAACGACGAAGAGGAGCTGACCCGCAAGCCTTCGACGGACGAGCCGTTCTCGGCTCTGGCCTTCAAGGTCGCATCCCACCCGTTCTTCGGCTCGCTGACCTATGTGCGCGTGTACTCCGGTCACGTCAAGTCCGGTGAGCAGGTGCTCAACACCTCGTCGGGCAAGAAGGAGCGCGTCGGCAAGCTCTTCCAGATGCACTCCAACAAGGAGAACCCTGTCGAAGAGGCATTCGCCGGCCACATCTACGCCTTCATCGGTCTCAAGGAGACCACGACGGGCGACACCCTCAGCGACCCGGCGAACCCGATCGCTCTCGAATCGATGACCTTCCCGGAGCCTGTGATCTCCGTGGCCATCGAGCCGAAGACCAAGGGCGACCAGGAGAAGTTGTCCTCGGCCATCCAGAAGTTCGTCAAGGAAGATCCGACCTACCAGGTCGAGCTTGACGACGAGACCGGACAGACCGTCATCCGCGGAATGGGCGAGCTGCACCTCGACATCCTCGTCGACCGCATGCGTCGCGAGTTCAAGGTCGAGGCGAACGTCGGCAAGCCGCAGGTCGCCTACCGTGAGACCATCCGTCGCACTGTCGAGAAGTACGATTACACCCACAAGAAGCAGACGGGTGGATCGGGACAGTTCGCGAAGGTCCAGGTCACCTTCGAGCCCCTCGAGGTCGAAGGCGATACGATTTACGAGTTCGAGAATGCGATCACGGGCGGACGCGTTCCGCGCGAGTACATTCCGAGCGTCGACGCCGGCATCCAGGACGCCATGCAGTTCGGTGCCCTCGCCGGTTACCCCATGGTGGGTGTCAAGGCCACTCTGGTCGACGGCGCCTACCACGATGTCGATTCTTCGGAGATGGCATTCAAGATCGCCGGTTCGATGGTCTTCAAGGAGGCCGTCCAGCGGGCGAACCCGGTTCTTCTCGAACCGGTCATGGACGTCGAGGTGCGTACCCCTGAGGAATACATGGGTGACGTCATCGGCGACCTGAATTCCCGGCGTGGACAGATTCAGTCGATGGACGATGCTTCCGGTGTGAAGGTCGTCAAGGCTGTGGTCCCGCTCTCGGAGATGTTCGGTTACATCGGTGATCTGCGGTCGAAGACCCAGGGCCGTGCGGTGTACTCGATGACGTTCTCCAGCTATGCGGAGGTCCCGAAGGCTGTTGCCGAGGAGATCATCCAGAAGGTGCGCGGCGGAGAGTAATCTCCGAATTCCGGTCGCCCCGGTGATCAAGAACATGGTCGCCGGAATGAAAGATAACCAACAAAAGGTCTAAGATATGAACCGCATATCTTTTGACAACCACGAGGAGGAACCCAGTGGCAAAGGCTAGTTTCGAACGGACTAAGCCGCACGTCAACATCGGCACCATCGGCCACGTTGACCACGGAAAGACCACCCTGACCGCTGCGATCACCAAGGTCCTGGCGGATCAGTACCCGGATCTCAACGAGGCTCGCGCCTTCGACCAGGTCGACAACGCACCTGAGGAGAAGGAGCGCGGCATCACCATCAACGTCTCGCACGTTGAGTACCAGACGGAGAAGCGTCACTACGCTCACGTCGATGCCCCGGGTCACGCCGACTACGTGAAGAACATGATCACCGGTGCCGCTCAGATGGACGGTGCGATCCTCGTCGTTGCCGCCACCGACGGCCCGATGCCCCAGACTCGTGAGCACGTGCTGCTCGCGCGTCAGGTCGGCGTTCCCTACATCGTCGTGGCTCTGAACAAGTCCGACATGGTCGATGACGAAGAGCTCCTCGAGCTCGTCGAATTCGAGGTTCGCGATCTGCTCTCCAGCCAGGAATTCGACGGAGACAACGCTCCTGTCGTTGCCGTCTCCGCTCTCAAGGCGCTGGAAGGCGACGAGAAGTGGGTCAAGAGCGTCCAGGAACTCATGGCAGCCGTCGACGAGAACGTTCCCGAGCCGGAGCGCGATGTCGACAAGCCGTTCCTCATGCCCGTTGAGGACGTCTTCACGATCACCGGTCGTGGAACCGTCGTCACCGGTCGTGTCGAGCGCGGCGTCCTCCTGCCGAACGACGAAATCGAAATCGTCGGCATCAAGGAGAAGTCGTCCAAGACGACCGTCACCGCTATCGAGATGTTCCGCAAGACCCTGCCGGATGCCCGTGCAGGTGAGAACGTCGGTCTGCTTCTGCGTGGCACCAAGCGCGAAGACGTGGAGCGCGGTCAGGTCATCGTGAAGCCGGGTTCGATCACCCCGCACACCAAGTTCGAAGCTCAGGTCTACATCCTGAGCAAGGACGAGGGCGGACGTCACAACCCGTTCTACTCGAACTACCGTCCGCAGTTCTACTTCCGGACCACGGACGTCACCGGCGTCATCACGCTGCCTGAGGGCACCGAGATGGTCATGCCCGGCGACAACACCGACATGTCGGTCGAGCTCATCCAGCCGATCGCTATGGAGGACGGCCTCCGCTTCGCTATCCGCGAGGGTGGACGCACCGTCGGCGCCGGTCGAGTCACCAAGATCAACGCCTGATCTGACTCACTGAGTACCACCGGCTAGGGCCGCAGTTCTTCGGAACTGCGGCCCTTCCGCATGTTCGGGCCGCACCCGCCGGCAACCGGCCAGATGCTGCAGACGGGGGAGTCATCGAAAGGCGGCTGATGGACGACCGGCACGAATCGGATTCGCTCCGTCCTTGAGAGTTCCCTCACAGGAACCGTTCCCGGAATTGCGCGGATGAAGTGCTCTATGCCAAGATAGTGAGGTTGCGTTTTGGGCGTTGACCCCTGCACTGCGGTAGTGATACCGCGAACAGCCCGAAACACTATCGGATCGATGAATCTGCACCATGCGGGTTCGGACCGAGCAGCCAGTGAGTAGAAGCGCCGTCGGCGCTTGGGGGAGAAGTGAGAATTTCTCCGCCAGGATTAGCCGACACGCCCGACCTCGGGGGTCGGTCATGGTCAGCCGGCACAGACGGCAGCGAGTCACAGACGCTCTGCGAGTTGATGGCCGGAAGCAACTAAAGAAAGAGACGACGCCATGGCGGGACAGAAGATCCGCATTCGGCTCAAGTCGTACGACCACGCTGTGATTGACAGTGCTGCACGCAAGATCGTGGACACCGTCACTCGCGCAGGTGCGACTGTTGTGGGCCCCGTGCCGTTGCCAACGGAGAAGAACGTTTACTGCGTCATCCGTTCGCCGCACAAATACAAGGACAGCCGTGAGCATTTCGAGATGCGCACGCACAAGCGTCTGATCGACATCGTCGACCCGACGCCGAAGGCAGTCGACTCGCTGATGCGTCTCGACCTCGCTGACGACGTCAACATCGAGATCAAGCTCTAAGGGAGGCAGCAATGGCGAACACTCGTTCATCCGCTCTCCCGACCACCCGCAAGGTCAAGGGCCTTCTGGGAACCAAGCTGGGCATGACCCAGGTCTGGGATGAGCAGAACAACCTCGTGCCGGTGACCGTCGTGGCCACCGGAAACAACGTCGTAACTCAGGTCCGCAACGAGGAAACCGATGGTTACCCCGCTGTGCAGATCGCGTTCGGCGAGATCGATCCTCGTAAGGTCAACAAGCCGACTGCAGGCCACTTCGAGAAGGCCGGCGTGACCCCACGCCGTCACCTCGTCGAGCTGCGCACTGCTGATGCTGCTGACTACGCACTCGGCCAGGAACTCGGCGTCGACACGTTCGAAGCCGGACTCAAGGTCGATGTGACCGCGAAGACCAAGGGCAAGGGAACCGCCGGTGTCATGAAGCGTCACGGCTTCTCCGGTGTCGGTGCCTCCCACGGTCAGCACCGCAACCACCGCAAGCCAGGTTCGATCGGCGGAGCCGCGACACCTGGTCGCGTGTTCAAGGGTATGCGCATGGCCGGCCGTATGGGCGCTGTCAAGCACACCACCCAGAACCTCACGATCCACGCCGTGGACAACGAGAACAACTTCCTGCTCATCAAGGGCGCCGTTCCCGGCCCCAAGGGTGGAGTCGTCCTCGTTCGCTCGGCCGCGAAGGAGGCCTGAACGTCATGACTGATGTCAAGACAGTCGACGTCATCGATGCCGCTGGTGCCAAGGCCGGCTCCGTTGATCTGCCCGCCGAGGTCTTCGGCGTGCCGACCAATGTGCCCCTGATCCACCAGGTCGTCGTTGCACAGCTGGCTGCGGCCCGTCAGGGTACGCACAAGACGAAGACCCGCTCCGAAGTTCGCGGCGGCGGTCGCAAGCCCTACCGTCAGAAGGGAACCGGCAACGCCCGTCAGGGTTCGATCCGCGCTCCTCAGTACAACGGCGGTGGAATCGTGCACGGACCGGTCCCGCGCGACTACTCACAGCGGACCCCCAAGAAGATGAAGGCCGCCGCTCTGCGCGGAGCCCTGTCGGATCGTGCACGCCTCGATCAGGTCTTCGTGATGAAGAACCTGGTCACTGGCGACGCCCCGTCAACCAAGCAGGCGAAGGCCGCACTGGCCGGTCTGTCCGAACGCAAGAACACCCTCGTGGTGCTCGATCGTGACGACGAGCTCAACTACCTGAGCGTGCGCAACCTGCCCCACGTCCACGTGCTCACCGCCGATCAGCTCAACACCTATGATGTGCTGCTCGCCGATGACATCGTGTTCACCGAGGCAGCTCTGGCCGCGTTCCTGAGCGGAAACCGCAAATCGGAGGACGCATCATGAGTCTGAACTTCAAGGACCCGCGCGACATCATCGTCGCACCGGTCGTCTCGGAGAAGACCTACAGCCTGATGGACGAAGGCAAGTACACCTTCCTCGTCGACCAGGACTCGAACAAAACCGAGATCAAGCAAGCCATTGAAACGATCTTCGATGTGCAGGTCGCCAAGGTCAACACCCTGAACCGTCAGGGCAAGCGCCGCCGCACCCGCACCGGTTGGGGAAAGCGCAAGGACACCAAGCGTGCCATTGTCGCCCTCAAGGACGGATCGATCGACATCTTCGGTGGATCGCTCTAAGCGATCCTTCGTCAAAGAAGGACAAGACTCATGGGAATCCGTAAGCACAAGCCGACGACCCCGGGCCGCCGTGGCTCGTCGGTCGCCGACTTCGTCGAAGTGACCCGGTCTACACCGGAGAAGTCGCTTCTGCGCCCGCTGCCCAAGCGCGGCGGCCGCAACAGCCAGGGACGCGTGACCACCCGCCATCAGGGCGGCGGTCACAAGCGTCAGTACCGTGTCATCGACTTCCGCCGCCATGACAAAGATGGCGTTCCGGCGAAGGTCGCGCACATCGAATATGACCCGAATCGTACGGCTCGCATCGCTCTGCTGCACTATGCAGACGGAGAGAAGCGCTACATCATCGCCCCGCAGAACCTCAAGCAGGGCGCTCAGGTGGAAGCCGGTCCGGGTGCAGACATCAAGCCGGGCAACAACCTTGCCCTGCGCAACATCCCAGTCGGCACCGTGGTGCACGCAGTTGAAATGCGTCCCGGTGGCGGTGCCAAGATCGCTCGTTCTGCCGGTTCGTCCGTGCAGCTCGTGGCGAAGTACGGCCGTTTCGCACAGCTGCGGATGCCTTCGGGCGAAATCCGCAACGTCGATGCGCGCTGCCGTGCGACGATCGGCGAGGTCGGCAATGCCGAGCAGTCGAACATCAGCTGGGGCAAAGCAGGCCGCATGCGTTGGAAGGGCAAGCGCCCGACCGTCCGCGGTGTCGTGATGAACCCGATCGACCACCCGCATGGTGGTGGCGAGGGCCGTACTTCGGGTGGTCGTCACCCAGTCAGCCCGTGGGGTCAGTTGGAGGGCCGCACACGCCGGCCGAACAAAGAGAGCGACAAGTACATCGTGCGCCGTCGCCGGACCGGCAAGAAGCGCTGATTGGAGTACTGACTTATGCCTCGTAGCCTCAAAAAGGGTCCTTTCGTCGACGAACACCTCTTCCAGAAGGTGGCTCGTCAGAACGAGAAGAACACCAAAAATGTCATCAAAACATGGTCTCGTCGCTCGATGATCATCCCGGACTTCCTGGGACACACCATCGCAGTACATGACGGACGCAAGCATGTCCCCGTCTTCATCACTGAGTCGATGGTCGGACACAAGCTCGGCGAGTTCGCACCGACACGGACGTTCCGTGGCCACGAAAAGGACGATCGCAAGGGTCGCCGCCGCTGACGCGGGGCACTCTTTCGATCCTAGAGAAGAGAGAAGGAAGCGATGGAAGCCAAGGCTAAGGCGCGGTACCTGCGCGTTACGCCTCGCAAGGCTCGGCGCGTCATCGACCTCATTCGTGGTCAGCAGGCGACCGAAGCACTTGCAGTGTTGAAGTTTGCAGAACAGTCGGCATCAGATCCGATTTACAAGCTCGTGGCCTCCGGCATCGCCAATGCGCGTGTCCGGGCCGACGAGGAAGGCGTTGCGTTCGACGAGAACGAACTGGTCATCTCCGAAGCCTTCGTGGACGAGGGGCCGACCATGAAGCGGTTCCGTCCGCGTGCCCAGGGTCGCGCTTTTCGCATCGAGAAGCGCACCAGCCACGTGACAGTGGTCCTGGCCAGCGGTGACGACCTGCCTCAGCGCAAGAGCCGGAAGGGGAACCGTTAATGGGCCAGAAGATCAATCCGAATGGATTCCGACTCGGAATCACCACGGATCACAAGTCGAAGTGGTTCGCTGACTCGACCAAGCCGGGGCAGCGCTACCGCGACTACGTGCTCGAAGATGTCAAGATCCGCCAGATGATGAACACCGGCCTCGAACGGGCCGGCATCTCGAAGGTCAACATCGAGCGCACGCGTGACCGTGTCCGCGTCGACATCCACACCGCACGCCCGGGCATCGTCATCGGCCGTCGCGGAGCCGAAGCAGACCGCATCCGCGGTCAGCTCGAAAAGCTCACCGGCAAGCAGATTCAGCTCAACATCCTTGAGGTGAAGAACCCCGAGGTCGACGCTCA
Organism: Brevibacterium sp. H602; assembly: GCF_051172395.1. Taxonomy (NCBI): domain Bacteria; kingdom Bacillati; phylum Actinomycetota; class Actinomycetes; order Micrococcales; family Brevibacteriaceae; genus Brevibacterium; species Brevibacterium sp. H602. Next base: position 20,642 of record NZ_JBPIZD010000027.1, read on the forward strand.
GCTCGTCGCCCAGGGTGTTGCCGAGCAGCTCGCCAGCCGCGTGGCCTTCCGCCGCGCGATGCGCAAGGCGATCCAGAGCGCCCAGCGCGCAGGTGCCAAGGGCATCCGCGTGCAGTGCTCCGGCCGCCTCGGCGGTGCTGAGATGAGCCGGTCCGAGTTCTACCGCGAAGGTCGTGTGCCGCTGCACACCCTGCGCGCGAACATCGACTTCGGCGTTCACGAAGCCCACACCACTTTCGGACGCATCGGCGTCAAGGTGTGGATCTACAAGGGCGACATGACCGACAAGGAGCTTGCCGCCGAGCAGGCCAAGGCTCCTGCTGCTCGTGGCCCGCGTGGCCGTGGGCGCGGTCGTGGAGGCCGCGGACGTGGTCAGGAAGGCGCACCGCGCCGTGGCGACCAGGCCCGTAATACTGAGAACAGCGCCGAAGCCCCCGCGGCTGAGGCCGGATCGGAGGGCTGAGAAATGCTGATCCCTCGTCGAGTGAAATTCCGCAAGCAGCACCATCCCAACCGGGGCGGCGCCGCCAAGGGAGGCACGACGGTGTCCTTCGGTGACTACGGCATCCAGGCTCTCGAGCCGGCTTACGTCACCAACCGTCAGATCGAGGCCGCACGTATTGCCATGACCCGCTACATCAAGCGCGGCGGCAAGGTGTGGATCAACATCTACCCTGATCACCCGCTGACGAAGAAGCCTGCCGAAACCCGCATGGGTTCCGGTAAGGGTTCGCCGGAGTGGTGGATCGCCAATGTCAAACCCGGTCGAGTCATGTTCGAACTCGGCGGTGTGTCCGAGGAAGTTGCTCGCGAGGCTCTGCGCCTGGCGATCCATAAGCTTCCGCTGAAGGCCCGTATCGTGGCCCGCGAAGGTGGTGAGTGAGAATGGCAATCGGTTCGAAGAACCTTTCCATCGACGCGCTTGACGGTTACGACAACGAGCGTCTGCAGGAGGAGCTCAAGAAGGCCAAGGCCGAGCTGTTCAACCTGCGTTTCCAGTCGGCCACCGGCCAGCTGGAGAGCCACGGTCGCCTCAAGGCCGTGCGTCGCGACATCGCTCGTATCTACACCGTGCTCAACGAACGGGAGCTGGACATCCGTCCGAACCCCGCTGATGCCAAGGAAGAGAGCAAGTGATGGCGGAGACCACGAATACCGAGGCCACTGCTGCGGAACGCAACTCCCGCAAGACCGCACGTGGTTACGTCGTATCCGACAAGATGGACAAGACCATCGTCGTCGAGGTTGAGGAGCGCATGAAGCACCGCCTCTACGGCAAGGTCATGCGCAAGTCGGTCAAATACAAGGTTCACGACGAAGAGAATACCGCCGGCATCGGCGACCTCGTCCTCGTGTCCGAGACGCGGCCCCTTTCGGCCGCGAAGCGTTGGCGGCTCGTCGAAATCGTCGAACGCGCCAAGTAGTCAACGCCACCCCACCCACCCGGTCCCGCCCGCGGCCTCCTGCAGGCCGCGGGCGGCTACCGGGAACGGGGTGAAATGTCAATGAATCCGTTCCGCAAGGCTCGCGCTCAGGCGTGAGAACCAGCGCGACGACAGGAGAAAATAGTGATTCAGCAAGAGTCGCGACTCAAAGTCGCCGACAACACTGGCGCCAAGCAGATCCTGGCAATCAGGATCCTGGGTGGCTCCGGTCGGCGCTACGCCTCGATCGGTGACACCATCGTGGCGACCGTCAAGGATGCGATCCCTGGCGGCAATGTGAAGAAGGGTGACGTCGTCAAGGCCGTCATCGTTCGCACTGCCAAGGAACGTCGTCGTCCCGACGGCTCCTACATCAAGTTCGATGAGAATGCAGCTGTCATCCTCAAGAACGATGAGGAACCGCGCGGAACCCGTATCTTCGGGCCCGTGGGACGCGAACTCCGCGACAAGAAGTTCATGAAGATCGTCTCCCTGGCACCGGAGGTGTTGTGAGCATGGCGAACAAGCTCAAGATCAAGAAGGGCGACCTCGTCCAGGTCATCGCCGGCGCTCGGCAGTCCCGTGGTGGCGATCGTGGGAAGCAGGGCAAGGTCCTTGCCGTCTACCCCGAACGCAACCGCGTCCTCGTTGAGGGCGTCAACCGCGTGATCAAGCACAAGAAGGCTACGCAGACTCAGGCCGGCGGCACCGCTGGTGGCCGTGAGACCCACGAAGCCCCCATCCACGTGTCCAACGTGGCGCTCGTTGATCCCAAGGACAACAAGCCCACCCGCGTCGGATACCGCGAAGAGAGCGTCGAGCGCGACGGTCGCACCAAGACCGTTCGGGTTCGCATCTCGCGTCGCACCGGGGAGGAGATCTGATGACGGAAACAACCACCAGCCGTCCCGCACCGCGTCTCAAGCAGATTTACCGCGAAGAGATCGTTGCGAAGCTGCAGGAAGAGTTCAACTACGCCAACCCCATGCAGGTTCCCGGACTGACCAAGGTCGTCGTGAACATGGGTGTGGGTGACGCAGCACGCGATTCCAAGATGATCGAAGGCGCGATCAACGACTTGACTCTGATCACCGGTCAGAAGCCTGTCGTGACCCGTGCCCGCAAGTCCATCGCACAGTTCAAGCTGCGCGAAGGTCAGCCCATCGGCGCCCACGTCACCATGCGTGGAGCCCGGATGTGGGAGTTCATCGACCGCGTCATCACTCTGGCACTGCCGCGTATCCGCGACTTCCGCGGACTCTCGGATCGTCAGTTCGACGGAAACGGTAACTACACCTTCGGCCTCACCGAACAGTCCATGTTCCACGAGATCGACCAGGACCGTATCGACCGCGTCCGCGGTATGGATATCACCGTCGTCACCACCGCGGCAACCGACGACGAGGGACGTGCACTGCTGCGTCACCTCGGGTTCCCGTTCAAACAAAAATAATCGCTACGTTGCAGGTCCAAGCACAGTACGTGGGCGGAAACCGTAACGAGGAAGGGCAAGTGCCCAAATGACAATGACTGATCCAGTCGCAGACATGCTTACGCGTCTGCGCAACGCCAATTCGGCTTATCACGAGGACGTCAGCATGCCGTTCTCGAAGCTCAAGTCGAACATCGCCGAGATCCTCAAGACCGAGGGCTACATCACCGGCTGGAGCGTCGAAGACGCCGAGGTCGGCAAGACTCTGCTCCTGGACCTGAAGTTCGGACCCAACCGGGAACGTTCGATCGCCGGCCTGCGTCGAGTGTCTAAGCCGGGACTGCGCGTCTACGCGAAGTCCACGAACCTGCCCAAGGTTCTCGGCGGCCTCGGCATCGCCATCCTGTCGACCTCGTCAGGCCTCCTGACGGACCGTCAGGCCGCCAAGAAGGGTGTGGGTGGGGAAGTCCTCGCCTACGTCTGGTAAAGGAAGGAGAGAAGAACATGTCACGTATTGGCAAGAACCCGATCTCCGTTCCCAGCGGCGTCGAGGTCAAGGTCGACGGCCAGGATGTCGCCGTCAAGGGACCTAAGGGCGAGCTGTCCGTCACCATCGCCGAGCCGATCACCGTATCGCTCGAAGACGGTGTCATCACGGTTGCCCGTCCGGACGAAGAGCGCGAATCGCGTTCTCTGCACGGACTGTCCCGTACGCTCATCAACAACATGATCGTCGGTGTGACCGATGGCTACTCCAAGGCCCTCGAGATCGTCGGAACCGGTTACCGTGTCCTGGCCAAGGGATCGAACCTCGAGTTCGCTCTCGGCTACAGCCACCCGATCGTCGTCGAGCCGCCGGAGGGAATCTCCTTCAGCGTCGACGGTCAGACCAAGGTCGCTGTCCACGGAATCGACAAGCAGCTCGTCGGTGAGACCGCTGCCAACATCCGGAAGCTGCGCAAGCCCGAGCCTTATAAGGGCAAGGGTGTGCGCTACGCCGGCGAAATCGTCCGTCGCAAGGTCGGAAAGGCTGGTAAGTAAAGATGGCCTTTGGCAAGAAGGAAAGCTACGGCAAAGGCAGGGCAGCTGCTCGCAAGCGTCGTCACGCTCGACTGCGCAAGCATGTCAGCGGCACGACCGAGCGCCCTCGCCTGTCAGTGACTCGCTCCACGCGCCACGTCTTCGTCCAGGTCATCGACGACACCGTCGGCAAGACCCTGGTCTCGGCCTCCACCATGGAAGCCGACCTGCGGACATTCGAAGGCGATAAGACCGGCAAAGCCCGCAAGGTGGGCGAGCTGGTTGCTCAGCGCGCCAAGGACGCCGGAATCGATTCCGTCGTCTTCGACCGTGGAGGCAATGCCTACCACGGCCGTGTGCAGGCAATCGCCGAAGGTGCCCGTGAAGGAGGATTGGCCCTATGAGCACTGAAGAGAACAAGGAACAGCAGGCAACTGCTGAGACCCGCACCGACAACAGCGGTGACCGTTCCTCCCGTGGCCGCGGCCAGGGTGGACAGGGCGGTCAGGGTCGCGGACGCGGCGAAGGCCGTGGACGCGGCGGTCGCAACGACCGTGAAGACAAGAACCAGTTCATCGAACACGTCATCACAATCAACCGCGTGTCGAAGGTCGTCAAGGGTGGACGTCGGTTCTCCTTCACGGCTCTCGTCGTGGTCGGAGACGGCGACGGCATGGTCGGCATGGGCTACGGCAAGGCGAAGGAAGTTCCTGCCGCCATCGCCAAGGGTGTCGAGGAAGCGAAGAAGAACTTCTTCCGCGTTCCGCGCATCCAGAAGACCATTCCGCACCCCATCCAGGGCGAGGAAGCCGCAGGCGTCGTCCTGCTGCGTCCGGCCGCTCCGGGTACCGGTGTCATCGCCGGCGGACCCGTTCGTGCGGTCCTCGATGCGGCAGGCGTCCAGGACGTCCTGTCCAAGTCGCTGGGCTCGGCGAACGCGATCAATATCGTGCACGCCGCGATCGCCGCGCTGAAGGGCCTTGAACGTCCGGAAGAGGTTGCGGCACGCCGTGGCCTGCCCGTCGACGAAGTTGCTCCGCACGCACTGCTGCGAGCAGCTGCTGAAAGTGGGGCGAAGTCCTGATGGCAAAGCTCAAGATTACTCAGCGCAAGTCCGCAATCGGATACCGTCAGAGCCAGCGTGACACGCTGCGTTCGCTCGGTCTCAAGCGGACCAACGACGTTGTGGTGCAGGAAGATCGCCCCGAGATCCGGGGAATGATCAACGCTGTCCGCCACATCGTGACTGTGGAAGAGGTCGATTGATATGTCGAACAACGACTCGCTGAAGCTGCACGATCTGCGCCCTGCTCCCGGAGCCAAGACCGCCAAGACCCGCGTCGGTCGTGGTGAGGCTTCGAAGGGTAAAACTGCCGGACGTGGAACCAAGGGCACGAAGGCCCGCTACCAGGTTCCGCACGGCTTCGAGGGCGGCCAGACCCCGATGCACATGCGTCTGCCCAAGCTGCGTGGATTCAAGAACCCCGCCAAGGTGGAGTTCCAGGTTGTCAACCTCGACAAGCTGTCCAGCCTGTTCCCCGAGGGCGGAGACGTCACCGTCGCCGATCTCGTGGAGAAGGGCGCTGTGCGCGCAAAGCAGCCCGTCAAGGTTCTCGGCACCGGTGAGATCACCGTGGCTCTGAACATCACTGCAGACAAGTTCTCCGGCTCCGCAGCCGAGAAGATCAAGGCTGCAGGCGGAAGCACCAACGAGGCCTGATCCGTTCCACTCGGAACGGTTTCCCGGCTTCAACGCTGGTCAAGGGGGCGGTCACTTCGGTGGCCGCCCCCTCTGCGTTCCTGAACGCCGGCAACGGTGGACCGCATACCGGGCCGGTGCCGCCCAGACGCCCTCTCGACGACTGCCCGAAACCGCTCCGATGCCATCTCGAACCCTGTCTGAAACCGCTCTGTGACCGCTTCGAATACAGGTTGTGCAGAGTCGCCGCAGGGCTTCGCCAGTTTCGGCCTGGAGGGCATACCCTGGTAGTCTTTTGCAGGTATTTGTCTCAATCGCCAGGTCGCGACCACGACTCTGACTTTTCATCCCCCAACGAGGAGGACGCTTGATCGGCGCAATCCGGAGGGCCTTCAGAACGCCCGACTTGAGGAAGAAACTCCTCTTCACCCTGGGCATTCTTGTCATCTTCCGACTCGGCTCGTTCATTCCTTCGCCTGGAATCGACTACACCAAGGTGCAGGAATGCGTGGCTTCGCCTCAGCTCAATGAGGGCGGATTCGCCATGATCAACCTCTTCAGCGGCGGCGCGCTGCTGCAGCTGTCGATCTTCGCCTTGGGCATCATGCCGTATATCACCGCGAGCATCATCGTCCAGCTGCTGCGAGTGGTCATTCCTCGCTTCGAAGCCCTCCACAAGGAAGGCGCCTCTGGACAGGCGAAGCTGACTCAGTACACTCGCTACCTCACCATCGGACTCGCGATCCTCAACTCGACGACCCTCGTGGCGACCGTGCGCTCCGGCGCACTGTTCGGCAATGTCGAAGGCTGCCAGGACCTCATCGCCAACGACACCTGGTGGGGCATCGCCGTCCTCGTCCTCACTCTGACCGCGGGAACCGGCCTGATCATGTGGCTGGGCGAGCAGATCACCGAGCACGGTGTGGGCAACGGTATGTCGCTGCTCATCTTCACGTCCGTGGCTTCTGCCTTCCCGTCCTCGCTCGGTGCGATCTTCCGCGAGCAGGGCGTCGACATCTTCATCATCGTCATGGCAGTCGGACTCGTCCTCATCGCCCTCGTCGTCTTCGTCGAGCAGTCGCAGCGCAGGATCCCCGTCCAGTACGCCAAGCGCATGGTGGGCCGTCGGATGTTCGGCGGAACGTCGACCTACATCCCGATCAAGGTGAATATGGCCGGTGTCATCCCCGTCATCTTCGCCTCCTCGGTGCTCTACCTGCCGAGCCTGATCTCGCAGTTCTTCGACCCGGAATCCAAGGCCGTCGAATGGATCAACACCTACTTCACCCGCGGTGACCATCCTCTCTACATCACCGTGTATGCGCTGCTGACGATCTTCTTCGCCTACTTCTACGTCGCGATCACTTTCAATCCTGAAGAGGTCGCGGACAATATGAAGAAGTACGGCGGCTTCATCCCCGGTATCCGTGCCGGTCGCCCGACCGCCGAGTACCTCAGCTACGTACTCAGCCGTATCAACTTCCCCGGCTCGCTCTACCTGGCTTTCGTCGCCCTCATTCCGCTGATCGCTCTGGTGCTCATCAACGCCAACCAGAACTTCCCGTTCGGCGGCACCTCACTGCTGATCGTTGTCGGCGTCGGCCTCGAAACGGTCAAGCAGATCGACGCGCAGATGCAGCAGCGCCACTATGAGGGTCTGTTGCGCTGATTCGACCGGACGCTGACGTTCAGCGGACATCCCATTGGAAGGACACCTTATGAGTTCACGCATCATCCTGATCGGCCCTCCCGGCGCCGGCAAGGGTACCCAGGCCGCACGCCTGTCCGAGGCGCTCGGCGTCCCGGCCATTTCGACCGGAGACATCTTCCGGGCCAATGTGAAGGGTGAGACCGAGCTGGGCAAGCTGGCCAAGCGCTACATGGATGCCGGCGAGTACGTGCCCGACGAGGTCACGAACTCGATGGTCGCCGATCGACTGGCACAGGATGACGCAGCCGAAGGCTTCCTCCTCGACGGATATCCTCGCACCAGCGCCCAGGTCGATGAACTCGACAGGATCCTCGCTGCCGAGGATCAGGCGATCGAGCACGTGGTCGAGCTGACGGCCGACACCGACGAGGTCGTCGCTCGTCTGCTCGCGCGTGCGCAGACCGAGGGCCGCAGCGACGACAGCGAAGACGTCATCCGCCATCGCCTCGACGTCTACGAAGAGCAGACTCAGCCGCTGACCGATATCTACCGCAGCCGCGGACTGCTTCGCCAGGTCGACGGGCTCGGCGAAGTCAACGACATCACCGAACGCATCCTCTCGACAATTCGATGATCTTCGGACCACGTATCGAGCTGAAGACTCCCGCAGAGCTTGAGCTCATGCATCGGGCCGGGCAGCTGACAGCAGAAGTGCTCTCAGCGGCCCGGTCCGCAGCCGTTCCCGGAGCCACCACCGCCGAGGTGGACGCCGCTGCGGAAGCCGTCATCGACGCCGCCGGCGCCCGCTCGAACTTCAAGGGCTATCAGGGATTCCCTGCGGTCGTGTGCATATCCGTGAACGAGGAGATCGTCCACGGCATCCCGGGATCCCGCGTCCTCGAAGCCGGGGACATCGTGTCGATCGATGGCGGCGCCGTCGTCGACGGCTTCCACGGGGACTCGGCGCTGACGATAATCGTCGGCGGTGACGAAGCAGGCACTGCCGACGACCGCGAGCTGTCCTCTGCCACCGAGGCGGCTATGTGGGCAGGCATCGCGGCGTTCGCGACCGGTGCGAAGGTCAGCGATATCGGCGACGCCATCGATGACTTCGTCTCCGAATCATTCCCCCACCTGGGCCTCGTCGAGGAATTCACGGGACACGGCATCGGTACCTCCATGCATATGGCGCCTGAGGTCCTCAACTACCGGGCACGCTCGAACGGTCCGAAGATCAAGCTCGGAATGTGCCTGGCGATCGAGCCGATGCTCACCACGGGAGGTGCGGACACACGCACTCTCGCCGACGACTGGACGGTCGTGACGGCGGATGGGTCACGGGCGAGCCACTGGGAACACAGCGTGGCCCGCCATGACGGGGGAGTCTGGGTACTCACAGCCGTCGACGGGGGAGCGGCCGGGTTGGCGCCGTTCGGAATCACTCCCGTGGCTCCGAAAGACGCCTGAGGGGAGAACTCAGGCGGCCGGCATCTGCCTTCTCAGGGCAAACCTGCCGACGAAGTAGACTGCGGCGAAAGTTCCGGACGCCGCCATCAGTGCGAGTGCGAACATCCATGTGGCCGTCTCGGCGATGGTGAATCCGAAGATCTGGAATGCGCAGAAGGCGATGAATGCTGTGATAGCTCCCGCCAGCAGTCCGGACGTGCGGGCCGTCTGATGTGCGCGCTGATCTAGTGTGTGCTTCTCGTCATCCATGTCGTGGCTCCTCGTCGCTTGCTTGCGACCTCTGTCCTGTCGGCACCGATCCTTGTGTTTTCACGGTAGGATCTGGCCATGACGAGTGTCCACAATGTCCCGAAACGTCGGACAGATGTGGGTGATCGGTATCGGATAACGAGGATCGCCTTCGACGTGATCTCCGCTTTCGGATACCTGCAGGCCAGTGGACTGCCGGGGCCAGTCATCGTCAGCGTGCTGCGCGAACACGGGTATTCCTCCTCGAGTGTGCACAATCAGCTCGTGCGGATGGTCCAACGAGGCATCATCAGCAGTGAACGGATCGGGCGGGTCTCCATCTACCGTCTGAGCGAACACATCCTCTCAGATTTCGGTGACATCGCAGGCGATCACGTCTTCCCCGACTATGTGGGGCGCTTCCACACCATCGTGTATTCGGTTCCGGAGGCTGAACGCGGGCTGCGCGACCGACTGCAGTACATTGCTCGGAGCTTGGGATACAGACAGCTGAGACCGGGAATCCTCATCGGCTTCGCAGACCAGTCCACTCTGCTCTCGACGAGACTGCCCGACATCCCTGTTCCATGCTGGTCTGAAGCAGGAGTGCTGACGCCCGACTCTCTCGCGGCGGCACGCAGGATGACGACTCGGGCATTCGAACTCGACACCGCTCTCGCCCAGCTGCCGCCGCTGGAAGAGCGCATGAACGCATTGAGTTCGAGTGGTTCGGCACCCGGCACGGGATGCGCAGGGCTGAGCCTGGGAAGCTTCTTCGATCTGTACTACGACGTCGCCCGTGCAGTGATGACCCACCCGCTGCTGCCGAAAGCTCTCGTCGACGGAACTCAGCCGGCCGTGCGGTTCCGGGCGCTGATGCAGCAGTGCAATCTCGAATACTATCTGCGCTTCGATCAGCTGATCCGCGAGTGCGCGGGAGCCAGCTCATCCTTCGAGCTCATCGAATGGCTGCCCGAAGGCTGATCAGCGTCTGGTGTGGAGCTTCTAGGACTTGCCGGTCAGAGGCCCCAGGCCATGCTGGTCAGAGGACCCGGGCGATCTTCTTGACCGCCTCGGTGAGCAGAGGTCGGGGGAGTGCGAAGTTGAAGCGGATATGTCCGGCCCCGACCTCACCGCAGAGTCGACCCTCGGTCACGGCCACCTCGGCGCGGGATCGGATGTGATCGGACAGGTCCGACTCCAGTCCATAGCCGCGCAGATCCAGCCAGGCCAGATAGGTGCCTTCCGGCTCGATATAGGCGGCACCTGGCAGCAGTGACTCGACGAGATCGGTGAAGTGATCGCGGTTGCCTTTGAGGTAGCCGTTCACTTCGCTCAGCCAGTCATTCCCACGCGTGTACGCGGCGGTGGTGGCGAGTATCCCCGGGTTCGACGCGGCTCCCGAGACGAACTGCCCCTTCTTCGCCCAGACCTCGCGGTCGCTGGGGGAGGTGAGGATGAGCTGGGCGCATTTGAGGCCGGGGATGTTGAAGGCCTTCGAGGCGGCTGTCGCGGTGGCGGTGTGGGCGGCTGTCGCCTCGGTGAGAGTGGCATAGGGGATGTGCCGCGCGGGGGCATAGACGACGGGAGCATGGATCTCATCGGAGAACACCCGGGCACCGGCCTTCTCCACGATGTCGGCGAGGGCCAGCAGTTCGGCCTCGGTGCAGACCTTGCCGATCGGATTGTGCGGATTGCACAAGACGAACGTCGCCCCGGGGGTCAGAGCGGAGGCGATGGCATCGAGGTCGAATGACCAGCCGGACTCAGATCGCAGCATCGGGACTTCGATGAGCTCGCGGCCGGTCACTCGCGCGACATCGAAGAACGGCATATAGGCCGGTGTCGGCAGCACGATCGGAGTGTCGGGCGGGGTGAGGTGGGTGAGGACGCCGAGGAACGCGGCCAGCACATCACTGGCCGGTTCGATGTGACCGACGGGGATCCGCCAGCCGTAGTGCTCGGAGCAGAAGCCTGAGGTCGCTGTTCTCAGGTCGGCGGTCAGGTCGGCGGGAGCATAGCCGTAGAGGTCACGGTCGTCGATGGTCTGCAGCGACTGCCGCACTGCGGGAGCCACCCCGAAGTCCATCTCGGCGATGAAGGCGCCGATGGAGCCGGGGAAGGACGACCACTTGCGGCCGCCCTTCGCAACCAGGGACTCCTCGGTGATGGCATCGAAATCGGACATCTGTGTACTCCTCTTCGGGGACTGCGTCGGGTGCGGTTCTCACGCTAGCAGTCGGGGCGACCGAGGTGCGGTCCATTCGTCGTCAGGGGACATGGAACGGTGCGCCGCCTCGGCGAAGATGGGATTGTAAGGGACTTCACGCTCAGAAGCGAACACCGTGTGGAAGATTCTTTCTCCGTAGTGTAGGGTTGATGATTGGTCTGTTCTCATTCAACTCACCCTTCTTCAGATGTGGGCGGCTTCTGCCATCCACTTCTTTTATGTGGTGACGAGGACTGCAGACCGAGGGGTCACCGGCATTGAGTCGGTGATACACGATTACGTCGAACGCGAAGGTTTCGCGGGAATACGAGGTTAGCGAACGATATGGCCAAAAAAGAAGGGGTCATTGAGATCGAAGGCACCGTTGTCGAGGCTCTGCCGAACGCATCGTTTCGGGTTGAGCTGAGCAACGGGCACAAGGTGCTCGCACATATCTCCGGAAAGATGCGTCAGCACTATATCCGCATCCTTCCCGAGGACCGGGTCATTGTGGAGCTGTCTCCATACGATCTCTCGCGCGGACGAATCGTTTACCGCTACAAGTAAGGATCTTCGATCATTCGCGTCCTGTCCGGCCGGGCAGGGACCGAAAGAAGGAAAAACGATGAAGGTTAAGCCCAGCGTCAAGAAGATCTGTGAGAACTGCCAGATTACCCGCCGTCACGGCCGGGTCATCGTCATCTGCTCCAACCCGCGCCACAAGCAGCGCCAGGGCTGAGCAGCTCGTTTCGAGCAGATCGGGGCTCCACAGCGGAGCCTCAGCAGCACCACACCCGCGCAAACCTCGCCATCTGCGTTCGGACCCATGTGAAGTGAGAGCTTCCGGGGAACGGACACAGGACGATACCTCCGGTCGGGGGCCGGAGACCTTGGGAGACCAAGGACAGGTTTGCATCAGCACCTCCGAAACAACAACAGGAGACAGTACCCATGGCACGACTTGCCGGAGTCGACATCCCGCGTGAAAAGCGCGTGGAAGTCGCCTTGACTTACATCTATGGTGTGGGCCGCACCCGTGCGCGCCAGACCCTGACCGAAACGGGAATCAGCCCTGATACCCGTGTGAAGGACTTGAGCGACGCAGAGCTCGTCCAGCTGCGTGACTACATCGAGGGCACATTCCAGGTTGAGGGTGACCTCCGTCGTGAGGTGGCCGCCGATATCCGCCGCAAGGTCGAAATCGGAAGCTATGAAGGCCTGCGTCACCGCCGCGGTCTGCCGGTTCGCGGTCAGCGGACCAAGACGAATGCGCGTACCCGCAAGGGACCGAAGCGCACCGTGGCCGGTAAGAAGAAGTAACACGCTCACTCGGTTGGCTGAGGCCAACCACCTCGATCAGGAGTAGGACATATGCCTCCCAAGTCACGCGCCGCTACAGTGCGCAAGCCTCGCCGCAAGCTGAAGAAGAATATCGTTGCCGGCCAGGCTCACATCAAATCAACCTTCAACAACACCATCGTGTCGATCACCGATCCGACCGGTGCTGTCATCTCCTGGGCCTCCTCAGGTGAGATCGGCTTCAAGGGTTCGCGCAAGTCGACCCCGTACGCCGCTCAGATGGCTGCTGAATCGGCTGCTCGCCGGGCGCAGGAACACGGCCTGAAGAAGGTCGACGTGTTCGTCAAGGGACCGGGCTCGGGCCGCGAGACCGCCATCCGTTCGCTGCAGGCCGCCGGCCTGGAACTGGGAACCATCCAGGATGTCACCCCCGTTCCGTTCAACGGCTGCCGTCCCCCCAAGCGCCGCCGCGGCTGATCCTTCCGTGGAACTGCAACGGATGACGGGTGAGAGCCCGACATCGGTCGCAGAACGGATTCCCAGATAACCCGAACCGTTCTTCATGGCCTTTGAGGCCATGACGTGCAGTGCGAACGTCATATAGCGGATGTTCGCTGAAAGGAAGCCCACGTGCTCATTGCACAGCGCCCAACGCTCACGGAAGAAGTCGTCTCCGATAACCGCTCACGGTTCGCCATCGAGCCGCTCGAGCCCGGATTCGGCTACACCCTCGGCAACTCGCTTCGCCGGACCCTGCTGTCCTCGATCCCTGGTGCCGCCGTCACATCCATCCGGATCGACGGAGTGCTCCACGAGTTCAGCACCGTGCCGGGAGTCAAAGAGGATGTCACCGAGTTCATCCTCAACCTGAAGTCCCTGGTCGTATCGTCCGAATTCGACGAACCGGTCGTCGCCTACCTGCGCAAGCAGGGACCTGGCACCGTGACCGCTGCCGATGTCTCTGCTCCTGCCGGGGTCGAGATCCACAATCCGGACCTGCACATCGCCACACTGAATGGTGAGGGTCGTCTGGACATGGAACTGACCATCGAACGCGGACGCGGATACGTTTCGAGCGCTCAGAACAAGAACGCGGATGCAGAGATCGGCCGGATCCCGGTCGATTCGATCTACTCCCCGGTTCTCAAGGTCACCTACAAGGTCGAAGCCACGCGTGTCGAACAGCGCACCGACTTCGACCGTCTGGTCCTCGACGTCGAAACCAAGCCCTCGATGACCCCGCGCGATGCCATCGCATCTGCGGGCAAGACCCTGGTCGAACTCTTCGGCCTGGCTCGAGAGCTCAACGTCGAAGCAGAAGGCATCGAGATCGGACCCTCGCCTGTGGACGCGGCACTCGCCGCCGACCTGGCGCTGGCGATCGAAGATCTCGACCTGACCGTGCGCTCCTACAACTGCCTCAAGCGCGAAGGCATCCACACCGTCGGCGAACTCGTTGCTCGCAGCGAAGCCGACCTGATGGATATCCGCAACTTTGGTTCGAAGTCGATCGACGAGGTCAAGGCGAAGCTCAACGAGCTCGGCCTGAGCCTCAAGGACAGTCCTGCCGGGTTCGAAGCCGGTCTCGTTGATGAGGACCAGTCCTACGTCGAAGACGAACAGTACTGATTAAGACCTAGGAGTAACTGACAATGCCAACCCCAACCAAGGGTCCCCGCCTCGGCGGTTCGCCCACACACGAGCGCATGATGCTCAACAACCTGGCTGCCCAGCTGTTCGAGCACAAGCAGATCAAGACGACCGTGACGAAGGCCAAGCGCCTGCGCCCGGTTGCCGAGCGCATGATCACGAACGCCAAGAAGGGTGACCTGGCCGCACGTCGTCGCGTGCTCGGCCAGATCTCCGACAAGTCGATCGTGCACGAGCTCTTCACCTCGATCGCCGAAACGATGGCCGAGCGTCCCGGTGGATACACCCGTATCACCAAGATCGGCCCCCGTCCCGGCGACAACGCCCCGATGGCCGTCATCGAACTGGTCCTCGAGCCCTACTCGCCGAAGCAGGCAACCGTGAAGGAAGCCGAACAGGCCACCGCCGCCGCTGCCGCTCCGGCAGAAGAGGCGCCGGCTGAGGCTGAGGTCGTCGACGAGGCTCCGGCCGAAGACGCCGCAGTCGAGGCAGAGGCAGTCGAGGCTGACGCCGAGACCGCTGAAGAGTCCTCCGAGGCTGCCGAGGAGAAGTAAGCTCCTCGACCGGCTGACGGCTCGGATCTCCGCAGCCGTGAGCCACACACTTCAGGCGGGCACCGACACAGGTGCCCGCCTGAAGTGTATTCACCGCCTGTGCGCCGCTCGGCGCCGATGTGCGAATCGATCGGCCCGCCTCGGCGGGGTCAGTTTCCGCGCACCTGTGCGGCTGCCTCGGCGTGAATGATCACTTTTCGTTCCAATCATCGGTTTCGATTCAGATGATTGGAACGAAAAGCGATTGTCCCGGTACGCAACCTGAGGCTCTCAACATAATGTCACCATACGAGTGACCGGCGGCGCCTCTTCTGATTGAACGGGCAGATACAGACGTACCGCGATCCTGTCAGCGCACCGACAGTGGCTAGCCCAGGGGCCATACTGATGGCTCGGTATGACGAAGGCCGGGGCGCAGCCACGCCCCGGCCTTCGTTCAGTTCGCGTCGACTCTCACCTCACGTGTCGGTGCTCACTTCACGCGGGAGAGTTCCACGGATTCGTCGAACTCGATGTCTGCGGCTTCGTCGTGCTTGTAGGTGAAGCGACTGACGACGACGGCGACGATGAGGTTGACGATGAAGCCGGGAATGATCTCGTAGATCGCATCCGTCATCGGAGTGCTCACCTGGCCCCAGACGAAGGCCACGACCGCGCCGGAGAGCAGACCGAACAGAGCGCCCCAGTTGCTCAGACGCTTCCAGAACAGGGTGAGCAGGACGATCGGCCCGAAGGAGGCGCCGAAGCCTGCCCACGCGAAGGCTACGAGGTCGAGGATGCTGTTCGACGGTGAGATCGCGAGTACCACTGCGATGACGGCGACGACGAGCACGCCGAGGCGGCCGAGCAGCACGTAGGTCTTGTCCTGCAGCGTGCGCGTGGATCCGGTTCGCAGGGCAACGATCTTGAACAGATCCTCGATGAGTGCTGACGACGTGACGACGAGCTGCGAGGAGATCGTCGACATGATCGCTGCGAGCACCGCAGCCAAGACGAGGCCGGCGATGAACGGGTGGAAGAGGATCTGCGCAAGGTCGAGGAACACGGTTTCGGCGTCGGCGGGTTCCATATCCGCGTGCTGAGAGAAGTAGGAGATGCCGACGATGGCAGTGGCGACGGCGCCGAGCGCCGAGATCGCCATCCAGCCGACGCCGATGCGCCGGGCGACGGTGGCATCGGCGGGAGTGCGCAGGGCCATGAAACGCACGATGATGTGCGGCTGACCGAAGTAGCCCAGTCCCCAGGCCAGGGCGGAGACGATGGACGCGATCGTCGCGAAGGTCCAGAAGCCGTCTGATCCGAAGAGGCTGAGCAGACCGGGATCGATCGCGGAGACGTTGCTGATCACCGTCGTCGGCCCGCCGGCGTTGATGACGGCGACGATCGGCACGGCAATCAGGGCAGCGAACATCAGCAGACCCTGGGCAACATCCGTGAGAGTCGCGCCGAGGAATCCGCCGAAGAGGGTGTAGATCATCGTGATCGCTGCGACGAGGAGCATTCCGCCGAGGTAGTTGAGTCCGAAGCTCGACTCGAAGAACTTGCCGGCCGCCACCATGCCCGAGGAGACGTAGAAGGTGAAGAAGACCAGAATGATGATGCCGCAGACGATGCGCAGCAGTCGTGTCCGATCCTTCAGCCGCTGTTCGAAGAAGCTGGGAATCGTGATCGAGTCGCCGGCCTTCTCCGTGAACGCGCGCAGTCGAGGCGCGACGATCTTCCAGTTGACCCAGGCGCCGATGGTCAGGCCGATGGCGATCCAGGCTTCGATGAGACCGGAGACGTAGATGGCGCCGGGCAGACCCATGAGCAGCCACCCCGACATATCCGAGGCACCGGCGCTCAGTGCGGCAACGCTGGGGCGCAGCCCACGTCCCGCGAGCATATAGTCGTCGAGACTGTTCTTCGTCTTGCGATAGGCAAACCAGCCGATGGCCAGCATGCCGATGAAGTAGAGGACGATCGCGATCGTGCGGAAAGTGGTTTCCGACATTTGAGCTCAGCTCCTTCGATAGGCCGAGCCGACCTTACAGCACAAGAGGTCGCAGGTGTGAATTCCCTGTGCGCCCGCCTGTTGTCGGGATACACCGGGAAGTACCGCCGACGGCAGGTTTAGGCAGATGACACTCGGGGTGCTCGGGGGACCGGTGTCGTGGAGGCCCCGACCGAGAAAGCCGCGATCGGACGACTGTTGATGAAGTCCGCGAGCTCGCTTCGCACGGTCGGGCTGTCCTTGAGTTCGGAATGGACGTCGACGCGCAGGCCGTGCCGGTCGAGCGTCAGCCAGATCCGCAGCAGGATCCGTCCGATCCCCACTTCGTCTGCGGTCGACAGCTCCGGTCGATCGGGGACGGTCAGGATCAGATGGTGAGGATGTCGTCGTTCGCGACGTGTCGCAGCGGGTTTCGTCGCAGCAGTCGAGCGGAGGCGTAGTCGCAGTGAACGCGGAAACTTAGCGATCCGTGTCCCGCGGTCTGACTTCGCGAACGACCTCATTGCGGAGTCGGCCACCGCAAATGGCGTGAGCCCGGCCGATGCCAGACCGGCGATCCAGGAATGCAGCCAGAGGCGATCGAGGAATGCCGCGGCTCGAGCACCCGCGGCGGGGATGCGCAGACACGCAGCGGTGAGTCCATCCCGGTGGTAGCGCGGGTCGTCGGGATCGAAGCGCAGCCACCTCAGTGTCTCGGCGAACACGGACCGGTCGCCGAAGGAATGCAGCGAGGCGCGACGCAGCCATCCGCGCCAGGCGCAGTCCGGGATCTCCACCAGGTCGACCGCTGTGCCGGCCATGGCACTGCGGCAGGTTTCGGCCGCCTCGGCGAAACGGGTTTCTGCCCGGTCCAAGGGTCCGCGGTCGACCTGACGGTGGTGGAGGTCGGCCACACCGAACCTGGGCCACGCAACGCCTTCCGACGGCATCGTGTCCGTGTCGGTTGGGTTCGCCGTGGATTCCGCGGTGGCGAGGCGCACCCGGATGTCCACGGTGGGGCCGCGCCCTCGGACGGTGACCGATTCGGTGCGCACCCCCGCCTCGGCGGCGGCGATCGCCAGCGACTCCACCCAGCAGCCCATGCTCAGGTGGAGATCCTCGCTGCGCGGGTCCCCGTGCGGCAGCAGACGGGCAGGGTCCACGCCGACCCGCACCTCGGCGACCTCCGGTGTGCAGTCCGTGATTTCGGGCACCCACGGCTGAGTGTTGTGGGCGGATGGGGCGGAAGCGGCGACGGTGAAGAGAGATTCGACGAGGGCGGTGGTCAGTGTCAAGGGCGCTCCTCGGGCGGGGATGAAAGCAGAGTTCGGTCGACGAACACGAGCCGGTGCAGCTGCCTGCCGCCGGAGCGGGCGAAGACAGCTGCCGAGGCGGGATTGTCCTCGGCGATGAACGTGACCCGCAGTCGTCGATATCCCTTGGCGACCAGTGCGGAGTTGAGTTCGCGGATCGCAAGGCTGAGCAGGCCCGAACCTTGATGGCAGGGGTCGGTGCCCTGGATGATGAGCACGGCGTCCTTGATCGTCTGCCGGTGCCGGAGCAGGTCGAGGACGGTTCGCACACCGAGGCGGCCGCCGTGGCGGCGCAGGATCGGCACCGGGTCGGGGATGACGAGAGCGAAGCAGCGAGGCGGGGCGTCGGCGAGATCGTTCGCACCGGTGATATCGACGATGAGATCCGGATCCATCAGGGCGGGCAGGCCCTGCATCTGTGAGCGCAGCTGCTCGGAGGCGATGTCGGTGTAATAGGGCAGAGCGGAGAAGGCCGCATTGAGAGTCGGCAGCAGCCGGTCGGCAAAACCGCGCAGACCCAGACGAGAGACACGGCGGCGGCGCAGCCCGAGACGATGCCATTCGGCAGGGGCGACCGCGGTTGCTCTGGCCGCGGGAATGGATCCGACGGGCACTTCCCACGTATGTGCGGGCCCCCAGGCATCGAACCCGGCCGCGGCGAACGTCGACCAGTAGAAATCGGGATTCCATACCGTGTCGAAGAAGCCGGGATGGTCGACACCGTGGGTGAGCAGTCCGCCGGTGACGTTCGGCAGGGGAGAGACCGGGCCGAAGATCCGTGATGCTCCCACCTGTCCGGCTCGCTCGAGCAGAAACGCAATCACTGCGCCCAGCGCCTCCGAGTCGGCGGCTTCAACGGCTCCGAAGAACAGAGGCGGCACGGAATCGTCGGCGGAACCCAGCTCGGCCGCCAAGGCGGCCGACCGGTGGCACATGACTCGGGCCACCGCCTTCCCCGGCTCGATGTCGACGAGCCACAGCTCGACTGGTTCGTCGAACCACCCTCGCCCTGCGAACCAGTCGCGGATATCGGCGGCGAAGAGAGGCACAAAATAGTCCTGCTCACTCCGTGTCCGCGCCAGTCGTGGGGCCAGGTCGATGAACTCGGCGAGTTCGGCCCGGGAGGTCACCCGTCGCGGTCTCATTCGGTGCTGAGTTTCGTGAATTCGTCGATCATGCCCAGGTGGCCGTCCTCGGCTCGGAACTCGCCGTTGGTGTATCCCCACTCGTCAGCGGTGAGGATCCGGATGAAGCCGCCTCGGGCGGGGGAGTCCTTGCCGCTGCCGACCAGCCACTTCATGATCTCCCGATGTTCGGGGGTGCGAGCATAGGCCAGAAGGTCGTCATGGGTGGCGAACGCGACCATCAGCCCGATCCTGTCGGGGAACTCGTAATAGCTGCGGTGCCACAGATATCCGGCCGAGGCTTTCAGCCCCTTGGCCACCCGCGGCCACCTGCGCAGCTGGCCCACCATCGCCAGCGGATTGCGGTAGCGGTTCGCGCCGAGGAAGAACGCCTCGGCGCGGGCCTGCGGGGGAGCCTGAGAGAAATCATTCGATCGCATCGTCGCCCTCCTGTGTTCTCTGAACGTAGACGTTCTTGATCTTCGTGTTCGCCGCTTCGAACGGACCGGTGGCATGATCGTGGATCTCGACGTGGATCTCCGCGGTGGTCGGGTCCTCTTCCAAGCTCTGCGCGAAGTCTCTCGACACCGACGCCAGGTGGTCGAGCACGCCGGCCTGGATCGTCTCTGCCAGATCCTGCCGCGCCTCAAGGTCCATGGACGGGGCCTCTTCCCGCAGCTGGATGTGCAGAGCCGGGCGCTGCTCATGACCGGCGATCTCACGCAGCTCGATGCGGAAGGACTCGATGAGGTGGGCCCGGGGATTGTCGCGGTAGAGCCCGTTCTCGATATCGAGGGGATAGATGTTGGCTCCCATATACGAGATCGTCGAATCCGCGCGCCCGAACAGCAGCACGAACGGCAGCTTCATCCCATTGCCGGCGAACGCCGCCGAACATGCTCGCGCCAGTTCCGGATGGCGCCGGGTGAGTTCGACCATGGTCGGGAAATCGATGAGCGTGGCCTCGTCGCCGATGTTGTAGCGCAGCCGCGGACTCATCACCGCTGCCGAGTTGATCGTGGCGACCAGCTCCCCGTCGTCGGTGGTTTCCAAATAGGTCTCCAAGGGGTTGTACTGGAAGACCATCGGCACCCGTGACTCGTCGGGGCCGAGCACATCGGCGCGGAAGGCGAGATCATGAGCCAGCGCCCGACGGATGACGACCGAGAGATCGGACTCGCCTGCCATCCCGATCGTCAGGTCGCTGGCACCGTACCCGGAGTACACCCGGTCGAAGCGCCCCTCGAGGTAGTCGCGCAGACCTTCCGTCATCGCCTCTCCGCCGACGAACCCGTTGAGCCGGAAGTCGGCCCATCTCTCGGGTTCGGAGTCCATCCGATCGACGAGATGTTTGAGGAATGGGGGATAGGCGCTGATGAGGTAGGTGTGGTTCGGTCCGAAGTGCTGCATCGTGTCGAGAATCTTCTCGAGATCCGGGCCGGTGTTCTTCACCATCGCCACCTTGGCCATGGCCAGTCCCGTATTCGTCCCCGTCGCCCAGGCCCCCATCGAAAAGGCGTTGATGCAGAACAGGTCCTTGTGGTCGAAGAGCATCGTGACGTAGCCGGCGACGTTCTTATGGACCGTGTCGAGCTCCTTCTTCGACCGCATCCAGTTGAATGGGGTGCCCGAGGAACCCGAGGACTCATCGACGACGGTGCCGATGCGGTCGATCCTCCCGTCCCAGCAGCGATGCTCTTCGCTGTAGCGGCGAACGAACTCGTCCTTCGACGTCGGTGTGTAGGCCTCGAGGTCCCACCACCGGAATTCGAATCCGGAACG
Organism: Brevibacterium sp. H602; assembly: GCF_051172395.1. NCBI lineage: Bacteria > Bacillati > Actinomycetota > Actinomycetes > Micrococcales > Brevibacteriaceae > Brevibacterium > Brevibacterium sp. H602. The sequence continues at coordinate 41,466 of NZ_JBPIZD010000027.1, forward strand.
CGCCAGGTAGTCCTGGTATGCGGGCACATCGAGGGAGGCCTGCTGACAGATCATCCACGCATTGAGTTTCGCGAAGGGCTCGAGCCGCGGGTTGTAATGGCGGGCAGTGAACCGCCAGATCGCGGGGTGGGCACGGTAGGCGCCGTAGGCGGCGGTGAGTCCGACGTTCGCCAGGCGCAGCACGGCCTGTCGGGCCAGATTCACCGGCCCGCGGGGGATCGGCAGACGACGGAGTTCAGCTTCCGGTGTGAGGTGGGTCTCTCTCATGTTCCGAGGCTAACCCAGCAACAGGAGCGGCGATATGGAAAATCCGAAGATGTGTCAGAACCGCATCAGACAGAGTCCCGCACATCGACCCTCACCGAGGCGGCCCACCGAACGACGGATCACTTCGGCGTCGTGGATCGGAACGGCCGATCCACTCACCGAGGCGGCTCCGGACAGGGGCGCGCCGCCTCGGCGAGGGGATGGCTCAGTCGAAGACGACGGTGCGGTGGCCGTCCATGAGGACTCGGCCCTCGGCATGCCATGCGACGGCCCGGGCGAGAACCGCCGCCTCGACGTCCTGACCATGCCGGACGAAATCGGCGATCGCCTGATTGTGATCGACTCGGGCCACGTCCTGTTCGATGATCGGCCCCTCGTCGAGGTCGCTGGTGACATAGTGGGCGGTCGCTCCGATGATCTTCACGCCGCGGGCATGCGCCTGATGGTAGGGCTTCGCGCCCTTGAAGCTCGGCAGGAACGAATGGTGGATGTTGATGACCCGCCCTTCGAGGCGGTCGCAGAGTTCGGGGGAGAGGATCTGCATGTACCGGGCCAAGACGATGAGTTCGACATCGAGGTCGTCGACGAGAGCCGAGAGCCTCGCCTCGGCGTCGGCCTTCGTGTCCCGGGTGATCGGAATATGGTGGAAATCGTGGCCGTGGAATTCGGCGAGCGGACGGAGATCGTCATGGTTGCCGGCGACGCCGACGATGTCGATGGGCAGCTGACCGGCCGAATGCCGGAACAGCAGAGTGTTGAGGCAGTGTGCGGCTTTGGACACCATGATCAGGGTGCGGGTCCTCTTCTCCACCGGCTGCAGGCTCACGGTCATCGCGAACCGGGGAGCCACCTCGGCGAGGGCGTCTTCCACGGTCCGGGCCGAGGTCTCCGCGGGCGTCGAGAACTGCAGGCGCAGGAAGAACTGACGGGAATCGGGGGAGGAGAACTGCTGGGATTCGGTGATGTTGCCGCCCAAGCCCGCGAGCACCCCGGTCACGGCATGGACGATGCCGGTCGAATCGGGGCAGGTGACTCTCAGGATCCATTCGCAGCTCATGGACTCGATCCTAATCGGTGGCTGCGCTCAACACCCATTCCGGGTCGGCATCCGGATGGCGGTTGCGGCCCCGGACGCAGGCGGCGTCGCTGTTAGCATGGTGCCGGGTGACGGCCGCGGTTTGCGCGCCGCCTCGCTCCCATCATCGGATGCCACAGGAGAGTACTCATGACCGAAAACTCGATGCAGGCTTCGCTTGCCGACATCGACCCGCAGATTGCCGAAGTCCTCGACCTCGAGCTGGGCCGCCAGCGGTCGACGCTCGAGATGATCGCCTCGGAGAATTTCGTCCCCCGCGCCGTGCTGGAAGCACAGGGGTCTGTGCTGACGAACAAGTACGCCGAGGGGTATCCCGGCAAGCGCTACTACGGCGGCTGCGAACACGTCGACGTCGCGGAGAACCTCGCCATCGACCGCGCCAAGAGCCTTTTCGGCGCCGACTACGCGAACGTCCAGCCCCATTCCGGTGCCTCGGCCAACGCCGCTGTCATGCACGCTCTGGCCCGTCAGGGTGACAAGATGCTCGGGCTGTCCCTGGCCCATGGCGGTCACCTCACCCACGGTATGAAGATCAACTTCTCCGGACGCCTCTACGATGTCGCCTCGTACGAGGTCGACCCCGATACCTACCGCATCGATATGGACAAGGTGCGCGAGAAGGCTCTCGAACACCGCCCCGAGGTCATCGTCGCCGGCTGGTCGGCGTACCCCCGTCAGCTGGACTTCCAGGCCTTCCGCGATATCGCCGACGAAGTCGGTGCGAAGCTGTGGGTCGATATGGCCCACTTCGCCGGACTCGTCGCCGCCGGTCTGCACCCGAACCCGGTGCCGTTCGCCGATGTCGTGTCCTCGACGGTGCACAAGACCATCGGCGGGCCCCGTTCCGGTTTCATCCTCGGCAAGGAGGAGTACGCGAAGAAGCTCAACTCCGCCGTGTTCCCGGGACAGCAGGGCGGACCGCTCATGCATGTCATCGCCGCGAAAGCCGTGGCCTTCAAGCTCGCGGCCTCCGCCGAGTTCAAGGAACGTCAGGAACGCACCGTGCGCGGTGCTCAGATCCTGGCTGAGCGCCTGCTGGCCTCCGACGTCGCCGACGCCGGAGCCACAGTGCTCACCGGCGGCACCGATGTCCACCTCGTGCTCGTCGACCTGCGCAACTCCGCCCTCGACGGACAGCAGGCCGAAGATCTTCTGCACTCGGTCGGCATCACCGTCAACCGCAATGCCGTGCCCTTCGACCCGCGTCCGCCGATGGTCACCTCGGGGCTGCGCATCGGCACCCCGGCACTGGCCACCCGCGGATTCGGCGACAACGAGTTCACCGAGGTCGCCGACGTCATCGCCGAGGCGCTCAAGCCCGGTGCCGATGTCGAGACACTCTCCGCACGCGTGAAGAAGCTCAGCGACGACTTCCCCCTCTACGAAGGACTGGAGCAGTACTGATGAGTGCGCAGATCCTCGACGGCAGAGCCTGCGCGAAGCAGATCAAGGCCGAACTCACCGAGGCGGTGGCGACCCTGGCAGAGTCCGGAATCGTGCCGGGGCTCGGCACAGTGCTGGTGGGGGAGGACCCCGGTTCGAAGTGGTACGTCGCAGGCAAGCACCGTGACTGCGCCGAGGTCGGGATCAGCTCGATCCGCCGTGACCTGCCCGAGTCGGTGAGTCAGGAAGAGCTGTTGGCCGTCATCGACGAGCTCAACAACGATGACGCCTGCACCGGCTACATCGTGCAGCTTCCGCTGCCAGACCATATCGACACGGACACGATCCTCGAAGCCATCGATCCGGCCAAGGACGCCGACGGCCTGCATCCGACGAACCTCGGCCGGCTCGTACTGAATGTCAATTCGGAGATCACCACTCCGCTGCCGTGCACTCCGCGCGGTGTCATCGAGCTGATGAACCGCAACGGCATCGATCTGGCCGGCAAGCATGTCGTGGTCATCGGTCGCGGGGTCACAGTGGGCCGGTCCATCGGAGCACTGCTGACTCGGCGTGAGCACAATGCGACCGTGACCCTGACGCACACCGGCACGCGCAACCTCGATGAGCTGCTGGCTCAGGCCGATGTCATCGTGGCGGCCGCCGGTGCGGCTCGCATCGTGAAGGCGGAGGCGGTCAAGCCCGGGGCGATCGTCCTCGACGTGGGAGTCTCGCGTGAGACGGACCCGGAGACGGGGAAGTCGAAGATCGTCGGAGACGTGGATCCGGCGGTCGCCGAGGTGGCGTCCTGGGTCTCACCGAACCCGGGAGGCGTCGGACCGATGACTCGAGCTCTGCTGCTCAAGAACGTCGTCGACACCGCCCAGCGCTCAGCCAACTAACCCCTATTGCTACCTGACGGCGGCCCAGCAACCTCGCGCGAGGTTGCTG
>NZ_JBPIZD010000028.1:0-39339 GCF_051172395.1 Brevibacterium sp. H602
AGACTCGGGTGTGTACACCCGAGTCTCGACGCTCAACCCGTTTCTCGGCGCGTGCTCCTCAGAAGAGCTGACGGATGTTCGTCCGGGCGAGGTCGATGAGTTCGTCGCCCTTGCCCGAGAGCACCGTGCGGATGGCGTAGAGCGCGAAGCCCTTGGCCTGCTCGACGGTGATCGACGGCGGCATCGACAGCTCCTGGCGTTCGGTGACGACGTCGAGGACCGCGGGCCCCGGGTAGGCGAGGAATTCCTTGACGACCTTCGGCAGGTCTTTGGACTTCTCGACGCGGAAGCCCTTGATCCCGACCGCCTCGGCGATAGTGGAGAAGTCGGGGTTGTCGAGGTCCGTGCCGAACGTGACGAAACCGGCCGCCTTCATCTCGAGCTCGACGAAGTTGAGGGAGGAGTTGTTGTACACGACCGTCTTGACCGGCAACTTGTTCTGCGTGAGCGTGATGAGTTCACCGAGCAGCATGGCCAGTCCGCCGTCGCCGGCGAGCGCGATGGTCTGTCGGTCCTCGAAAGCCGACTGCACTCCGACGCTCTGAGACAGGGCATTGGCCATCGACCCGTGGCTGAAGGATCCGATGAGGCGGCGCTTGCCATTCATCGTCAGGTAGCGGGCCGCCCACACCACGGGTGACCCGACGTCGGGGATGAAGACGGCGTCGTCATCGGCCATCTCATCGAGGAGGCGGGTCAGGTACTGCGGGTGGATCGTCCGCTTCGAGGGTGTCGCCAGCTCGTCGAGGTCCTTGCGGGTCCTCTGATAGTGCTTGGTCAGGGACTTCAGATGCGTGCTGCTGCGGTTGGCCTTGATCTTCGGCAGCAGCGCTTCGACGGTGTCGGCGACCGTTCCGACAAGCGGAATGTCGACCTTCGTGCGCCGCCCGATCTGGGATCCGCGCACATCGACTTGGATGACAGTCGCATCCTCGGGGTAGAACTGCTGGTAGGGCAGGTCGGTGCCGAGCATGAGCAGAGTGTCGCAGTCCTTGAGCGCGGCGTAGCCGGAGGAGAATCCGAGCAGACCGGTCATGCCGACGTCGTAGGGATTGTCGGGTTCGACGAATTCCTTGCCGCGCATCGTATGGACGATCGGGGCCTGGAGCTTCTCGGCGATGGCGAGCAGCTCATCATGGGCGCCTTCGGTGCCGGCACCGGCGAGGATCGTCGTCTTCTTGCCCTTGTTGAGCGCCTTGGCCGCGGCTTCGACCTGGGACTCCGCGGGGATCATGTGCGACGGGTAAGCCTTGACCACCTCGGCGGCGGCATCGATGTCTGCCAGACCGACGTCACCGGGGATGACGAGGACGGCCACGCCGCGCTTCTCGATGGCCTCGCGCATGGCGATGCGCAGCAGTCGGGGCATCTGCTCTGCCGAGGAGACGTTCTCGACGTAGACGCTGCAGTCACGGAACAGCTCGGTCGGGTGGGTCTCCTGGAAGTAGTTCGAGCCGATCTCGTCGCTGGGGATCTGGGCGGCGATGGCCAGCACGGGAACCCGCGAACGCTGGGCATCGAAGAGCCCGTTGATGAGGTGGAGGTTGCCGGGTCCGCAGCTTCCGGCGCAGACCGCGAGTTCACCGGTCAGGGCGGCCTCGCCGCTGGCGGCGAAGGAAGCGGCCTCCTCGTGGCGGACATGGACCCATTCGAGCTGCGGGTTCACGCGGAGAGCATCGGTGAATCCGTTGAGCGAATCTCCCGGGATGCCGTAGACGCGCTTGACTCCGCTGGCGACGAGGGTATCGACGATGTTTCTGGCGACGGTGGGCATTGACTTCCTTCCGTTGAACCATGGCACCGGGGTGCATTCACAGCCCCGGCAGGGGGCGGCCCCACGCTCGGGGCCTTGACCGCGCTTTCAGTCTAGCCCCGAAGTCCACCAGGGCGGCTGTCCGATTCCTCACCCTCGGTTCAGGGAATATCTGCCGTTCCGGTCAGGGAATGCCCTCGCCGAGGCGGCGCTCACGTCCGCGCCGACAGCAGGGTCGCCAGCGTGAGCAGTCCGGCCATCGCCACCGCCATCATCGGATAGCCGCCGAGCACTCCGGCCAAGGCCGGACCGGCGACCGGCGCGAGCGCCGTGCCCGCGGTGATCGGGGCGACGAAGACGCCGTTGATGGCCCCGAAATTCTTCGTTCCCCACCGGTCGGACACCGCCGTGGCCTGCAGCAACGTCATGCAGCCGCGCACTCCGCCGCCGAGCATGGCGATACCGATGAGCAGCCAGATCGGGCCGGGGACCAGAGCGAGCAGCCACAGGCCGACCGCACCGGAGGCGAAGAGGATGACCGTCCGCGCCCGCGTCGACGAGTGCCGTTCCAGGCTCGGGTAGCCGAATCGTCCGGCCACCTGGCCGAAGCCGACGAGCCCGAGGGCGATGGCCGCCAGACTGTAGTCGGCACCGCGTTCGATGATGAGCGGGATGATGTTGATCGTCACCGCGAAGAGGGTGAACGTGGCGATAGCGACGGCGATCTGCAGGGTGATGAAGCGTGGGTGCCGGGTGACTTGGCGCAGTTCGGCCCGGCTCGGTTTGACCGTCGACGCGGCCGCCTCGTCGGTCCAGGTGCGGTTGAGGAAGAACAGGTGCATCGGCAGTGCCAGGACCGCGAGCAGTCCCGCGAGCACACCGTAGGTTCCCCGCCAGCCGAGGCAGTCGATGAGCCAGGCGATGATCGGGGCGAAGACCGTCGAGGCGAGCCCGCCGACGAGCGTGATCGTCGTCAGGGGCTTCGTCCGCTCCGCCCCGTACCAGCGCGTGATGACGGCGAAAGCCGGTGGGTAGAGCGTCGCTGCCTGGGCGAACCCGGCGAGGATCCACGCGGCGAAGAACACGAAGAGGTTCGGCGCGATCGCGACGAGTCCGAGGGCGACGACTCCGACGGCCGTACCCGCGCCCATGATCAGTTGCGGACCGTGCCTGTCGAGGAGGCGCCCGACGCTGGGCCCCATGAGCGCTGAGACGATGAGTCCGAGAGTCAGCGCCGCCGTCACCGTCGTGTGGCTCCAGCCCATATCGTCAGAGATCGGGGTGACCGCCACCGGCAGGGAGTAGTAGAGCAGACCCCAGCACACCAGTTCGGCGACGCAGAGGGCGGCCAGTCCCCCGCGCGGCTTATCGGTCGTCATCGGAGCCCTCGCCGAGACGGCGCTGCCATGCCGAATAGTGCTCAGTTCCGGGCACGGCACCCACACCGAGGCGGCCCGCCGTCTCCGTGCCGACCGCGGTCCGCAGTCGGTTCAGCACCGTATCCCACGGGATGCGTTCCTGTTCGAGTCGAACGTGGCCTTCGGCGCGGAGTCGTTCGAGGGCCCGCGCCTCAGTGCCGGTGAGGTGTGCAAAAGTGCCGGTGCTCGGCTTCGGTTCCGGCACCCAGAGATCCTGGTGTGCGAGCAGAGTCGCTTCGTCCATGAGCACGGATTCGACCTCTGGCAAGTGGCTGCGCAGGCGGTTGAGGATCGCGAAGCCATGGGAGTCGAGGTCGCCCCAATAGATCACACGTGCTCCGGCGATCCAGCCCAGTCGAGCGACCCCGTCGACGGCATAGCCGGAGCCGTGCACCGCCACCGCGCCTGGCCATTCCGGCATCGCCAGCACGGATTCGAGGTTCTCGAAGACGAAGACCAGCCGCGGCGATGTGGGCAGTCGGCCGAGTTGGGAGATCGGTGCGGTGATGTCGTCGAGATGCACGGCGGGAGCGCTGTTCGAAGCACGGTCGCCAGTGGCTGCGGGATCCGCAGCGGCGATCAGAGTCGTGTCGAGGATGCGCAGCCGCAGTCGCGGTTCGGCATCGAGGACTGTGACAGCGTCGGCACGCCCGATCGCGGTCAGCAGGGCAGTGACAAGACTGCGGTGGGTCTCGAACCACTTCGAGTCCACCCCGCGAATGGGCAGCTGTCTGGGCCGCAGCGATCCGAGCGGATGGGTGCGCAGCCAGTCGATGACGTCGATGACGGTCGCGAACGAGGCATCGGAAAAGGAGAGGATCCGCTTCGACTGGGAACGTATCGCCGCGGCAAGGGAGTCCCCGTCCGAGATGGCCTCCGTGTCTTCGTCGCGATTCGCTGCGGTGCCGTTCGATACGGACCCGAGTCGCTGCCGGATGCTGACGGCGCGGACTCGCAGTCTCCGCCATTCTCGAGCGGTGTCGCCGCCGACGAAAACGGCCACTGCATCAGGCGTCAACAGTCGCAGTCGGACCGGGACGCGTTGCCGACCGACGCGGGCCCAACTGCGATCTTCCCAATCGATCTCGAGCTCAGCAGGTGTGCCCGCCCCGGAGAGTCCGGGCGAGACCGAAGAGGTCCTCCCGGAACGTTCTCCGACAGCCCGCCACCTCCCTGCCCAATCGGCGGCGGCAGCCTGATCGGCGAGCACCTGCTGCTCCGTCGGCGGTTTGAGGGCAATCTCGATTCGCACCTCCGCGACCTGCTCCGCCGCCCAGGCAGCCATAGACGCAGCCAGGCGCCTGCGCGCCTTGCCCCGAGCCTCGGCGACGGAGAGCATCGTCATTGGGCGTCCGAATCCTCGAACTCAAGCTCGACTTCACCGGCCACACGGATGCTGTCGGAGCCGGCCGCCCTCTCAGACCCATCTGCCCCACCGGCACCGTCCGATCCCTCAGCTTCCGTGGCCGCTCCGGCGCTGCTCGACTCTTCGCCAGCGCCAGCGACTGACTCCGACTCCGACTCTGACTCCGGGACCGACTCCGCTCCAGCCCCGTCCCGCTCCGTCTCGTCCCACACCATCGTCGAGGTCAGGGTCTTCTGCCGGCTCGGATTCTCGATCGAGGTCGCCGCACCCACATAGGGTTCGATCGTCTGCAGCAGCTTCTGCGGTGTCGCCAGCACCATGTGGAACCCGAACTCGATGAAGATGTCCAGAGCCATTCGGGTATAGCGGGTGTCGGCCTTGTCGAAGGCCTCATCGAGGATGATCGTGCCGTACTTCGAGATCGCCTCGTCCGGGTCGGCGAGCTGATAGCGCAGCGCTGCCGCCAGGCAGAAGATCACGAGCTTCTGCTGCTGACCACCGGACATCGCCGCGCCCGAATCGTAGGTGGCATGTGCGCGACCGTGGTCGTCGATCTCCTCGGCGAGGAAGCTCACGTGCAGTCGTGTGTCCAGACATTGGGTCTTCCAGACCTTGTCGACGTGCTCACTGGAGGCGAATCGGCGCATCACCTCGGCGAGAGTGTCGTACTTCCTCTCCGCCGTCTCCATATCGTCCTCGCCCCAGCTGCCGCTCGCCACGAGGCGGAGATCGGCGATGAAGGCGTTGACGGTCTCGGACCGGCGGGTCTTGACCTTCAGCCGCAGGTACCGGTCTTCGTCGAACTGCGAGCGCAGCAAGGAGGAATTGATGGGCGCGACTCGATCCTCGATCTCACGCGGAGCGGCATGGATCTCGTTGAGGAGTTCGCCGATGAGGTCTCGGGACCGTTGCTGCAGCAGCTCCCGGAACCGGTTCTCATGATCGGGCAGTCCGTGCGCGAGGATCTCATCGAGCATCGACAAGTAGGCTCGACGATCATCGACTTCTGCTGTGAGCTGGGACGATACCGACGGCCATGCGGCCTTGAACTCTGCGGCCAAGCGTGTCACGGACTGACCGGCACGGCTGGCATCCGCCTGCGCCCGGTCCTTCTCCTCCTGCAGGACCTGCGAGACCTGCTGGCCCACCTCGGCGAGGTTCTCCCGCTTGATGCTGCGTTGGATCTTCCGGAACCGATCATCCAACTCCTCGCCGAGGTGGTCCTCCACCTCCGCGATGCGACCGGCGTTGACGTCGTCCTCGATCCGGGTGATGTTCGAGCGCAACCCCGTCGATTCCTCGTTCGCACGGCGAAGAGCGTAGTCGGCGTCGTTCTTCGCTTTCTCGGCTTCGTCCTTGACCGCCTTGGCTTCGCGTTCGGCTCCGATCGCCTGCTGCAGGTCACCGTCGGCGTCTTCGAGTTCGGACAGCTGCCGCTCGAGAGTCGCGACCTTTTCGGCGGCACCGGCCCGGTCGACGTCGCGCCAGGACTGTTCACGGATGCCGGCGAGGATGCCCCGGCGACGGTGTGCGGCAGCGGTTTCGGCATCGGCAGCCGCGACCACCTGTTCGGCCGCTGCCAGTTCCGACTGAGCCTCTTTGAGGGATTCGATGAGGGCTTCGAGTTTCGCTTCGCGGTCGCCGAGGACCCATTGGCTGCGATCGTCGATGGCCCGCCGGTCGTCCTTCTCGTACCGGGTGCGTGAGGTTTTGACCTGACCTTTGACGGTGACGGCGCGGTGGTGGTCGTCGAGTTCGTCCGGGTGGTCGACGCAGGCGAAGTCGAAGCGTTCGGACAGGGTGGTCCGGACCCAGTCGCCGAAGCCGGTGTCGCTGACATTCACCTTGTTGACCAGCGACTTCTCACTGCCCACGGGGCGGGGGCTCGGCACTGAGTGCGGGATCTCCTCGAAGACGAGCCGGCCGCGGATGCGGTGGGCATCGACCCAGGTGCGCACGGCCGAGAGGTTCTCGGAGCGGACGAGGACCGTCAGCGCCAGCGGTCGCAGCACGCGTTCGATCGCGCCCGTCCATCGGGCTTCGGACGGGTCGACTTCGATGAGTTCGGCCGCGAACGGCAGCGCTTTTTCGCTCAGTCCGGTGCCGGCGGCGAGCTCGGACCGGATCGCCATGAGGTTGTTCGGCACTGTTGAGCCGGACCGCCGCAGGGATTCGATCTCCCCTTCGAGTTCGCGGACTTTCGCCCGTGCCTGGGAGAAGCGGTCGTGGTCGGCGTGGCTGGGTCCGGCCACCTGGGACTCGTCGTCGAGGCTGGACGCGATCTGAGCCTGCAGTTCGGCGAACTCGGCGGCGGTGGTCGGCGCATTCTCGATGCCGGCCTGCTCGAGTTGTCGAGCCAGTCCTGCCCAACGTTCGGCGATGGCACGGCGTTCGGTCTCGGCGGTATCGATACGCTGCTGAAGGTGTTCGGCCTCGGAACCGCCGAGCTCCAAAGTGGCCCGTCTGGCCAAGTCGTATTCGTCGACAGCGGCGTCGAAGTCACGTTTGGCGCGGTCAGCGGTGACTTCGAGTTCGACGATCTGCCTGGTCAGCGCCGAGAGATCGGCGCGGAGGATATCGAGCTCGCGCCGCTTCTGGTACGGCAGCAGAGATTCGCTGAGCGCGATCGACTTCGCGGCGATGTCATTGGCGGTCTCGAAACGGGAGGCGGCTTCACGCAGCTGCAGCAGATGATCGCGCTGTTTGCGCAGTTCGACGACATGGTCATGAGCGTCTTTGAGGTCACCGAACTGGGCGACGGCGGTCTCGGCGAGGTCGAAGGTCACCGGGCTTTCGAGCATATGGTCTCGGAAGAGCCGGTCGAGGCTGTCCAGGCTCTTCGCCGACTGTGTCTTGTGCAGCAGCTGGAGCGCGGACTCGTCGGCCATGCCGAACGTCTTGCGCATCCGTGCATAGAACTTCCCGTGGTGGCCGTTCGAGGTGACGACGGCATCAGGATGGTCGGCCTTGAGTTTGCGGGTTTCGAGTCCGGACCGGGCGTAGTGCTGCAGGTCGGAGAGGTCGAGGTCCGCCCGCTCGAGGACGCAGGCGTCGGAAAGGTCCGTCATTTTCGTTCCCGACCCCTTGATGAAGAAGAGTCGCGCCAGCGACAGGGGCTTGTCGCTGCCGTTGTCGTAGCGGAGGATGATGCCGCTCCAAGTGGCGCGTGGACGCAGATATTTGCTGACGACCCGATCTTCTTCGGAATCCGCGGTGCGCGTCCAGGCTCCGCGGACGTAGCTGACGAGGCTGCGCTGGTCGAGGCGGGCGCCCGCGGTCTGAGCGGCGACGTTGAAGCGCAGCCACTTGTCCGGGGTGAGCACGGCGGCGATACCGTCGAGGAGGGACGACTTGCCCGAGCCCGAGGGCCCGGTGATGAGGTGGCCCTTGTGAGAGACGGGGATGCGGTGGATGTCGGCGTCGAAGGTGCCCCAGTTCGCGATCTGGATCTCGCTCAACCGCCACTGGCTGCCGACGTCGGGTCGGTTCGCTCCGCGAGCACGCGCCTGGTCGGCGACGAACGCTGCGTCGAGCGGGAAGAGTGCCTCTGTCACGCTTCGTCCTCCTCGGTGTCGGTATCGGATTCCGATGCGTCGGTGGCGGTGTTGTCCACGACCGCCTCGGCGATGGAGTCCTCACCGTCATCGATCTCGTCAGCGTTGATTTCACCGGCATCGGTTTCACCGGCGGCGATGCGTTCGTAGACGGCGATGAGCTCGCGCACACGGTCCTCGTCGACGAGGAACTTCACCATCGGGGAGATCTCGAAGCGATCCTCACCGGCTTTGTGGAGCACGCGCAGCCGGTTGCTCATCCGCGACCACGCACCGTTGAGGTTGCGCTGGAACGTCGATTCGTCCCCGGTGCGGTAGATCGCGAGGCGTTCATAGACCTCTTCGCGATCGACGATGACGCGCTTCTCCCCTGGTGCGGCCAACAGCAGCTGCCGGAGCACGAGCAGCATCGCCGTGTCGAGGAAGGTGAGTCGTTCGCTGCGCACGGCGGCGGGCGCGTCGATCTCGTCGGTGACGATCTTGCGGGTGAACGCGAATTCGTCGACCCGGTCGATGACGAGGTCGAGGAACAGATCATGCAGGCGCGAACGGACGAGACCTTCGTCCGCGACGAGAGCCGCCCACAGCTGCGGACTCTGCGTCCCAGACACGTACGGTCCCTTGAGGAGTTCGAGCAGCACTCGGCGGGTGCGCTCTCCCAGCGTTCCGGTGTCACCGGACCACAGACCGCTGGGGTTGTGGCTGAGGTCGTCCGCGGAATCGGTGGATTCCCTCGCCGAGGCGGCCCCCACCTCGGCGGGGGCTGTGTCGTTGTCGTGGTGGGTGGGGCTCATAGGGTGATGCCTTCGGTGAAGTAGTGGCGGCGGATCGCGGCGGTGCGGACGATGCCGTCGACGCCGGCCCAGGTGAGGATTTCGCGGTTGCCGACATCGACGTGGCCATAGGTGCTGGCCAGGGACAACAGGCCGACTACGCTGGCGAGTCCCTGTGTGGCGGGGAAGGTCTCGAGCACGTCGGAGACGGAGGCCTCGTGGGTGGAGGTGACGACGGAGTTGATGTTCTCGGTGAGCTCGGCGAAGTCGATTTCGGATTCGCGGGCGACTGCGATGAGTTCGGCGAAGTCGATCTCGGAGTCCGTGGCTTCGCCGAGTTCCGCTCCGGCGTTGAACTCCTCGGGGTCATGCAGGATGACCTCGCCGACGCTGCCGAGTGAGACGCTGGAGAGTTCGAGATCGATGCCGATCTCGTCGTAGGGTTTGAGCTCCTGCGACACGGGTGCAGCCGCGGCGAGGCCCTCTTGGAGGAGGGTGCGCATGACGCGGTCGCGTTGGAATTCGTGGGAGTGGACGTAGCGTCGCAGGCCACGGGCGAACTCGGTGAGGATGTCAGAGACCTCATGGGAGCCGTCTTTCATCTGGCGCATCAGGGTGCGCAGGGAACGGCGGGTGGCCAGGGAGAGGGTGGCGGAGAAGTCCCGGTCGAGGATGGCGGCGATGTCGTCGTCAAAGGCAGCGGACTGTTCGGGGTCGCGGACGAGGGCGGAGAACGCAGAGAACGTGCGGCCTTCGTCGGAGGATTCGATGAGATCGACGCCGCGGAACACTTCGTCGAGGACTTGGGACTGGGAGTCCTCGGCGGCGAGGATCGAGATCCGCAAGTCCTGGTTGAGCTCTTCGAAGCGGGCACGCACGCGGGCGAAGTCGGCGGGCAGTCCCTGCGCCTGCTGGAGGATGTCGGAGACGCGTTCGTTGGCTCGGCGTCTGTCGAGGACGACGGAGCGCGGATCGCCGCGGCGCACACGGGCGATCTCGGCGTCGATGCGGTCACGTTCGGCGCGCAAGGAGGCGAGGCGGCGAGAGCTGTCGGGGTCGGTGTCGATGGCCAGCTGTCGCACGGATTGGGCGAGGCTGACCAGCCGGGATTCGGTGGCGGTCTGCGGCGGGGTGCGCAGCTGTTCGAGCATGCGGATGGCATCGAACCCGGCGGCGGAGAGCTCGTAGGTTTCGCCTCTGGCGGCGGTGGCAGGACGGCGGACGAGGATTTCGGCGCGACGCCAGTCATCGCAGTAGGCCTTCGCCGTCCGCAGGGAGAGGTCGAAGTGGTCGCGCAGCTCCTCGAGGTCGGCGTCGATGCTTTCGTGCAGATCCTCGGTGTTCATCCTGGTGCCGGGCTTGCCGAGATGAGCGTCGAGGGTTCCTGCCATGACAGCGAGGTTGTCGGCCCGGAGCATGCGCAGGGTGGCATTCGATTCGAGCAGTCGCCGGTAGGCGAGCGCGGATGACAGGGCGGACATAGGAACTATTCTCTGTGCCTTGGCGGGTGCGCGCCAATTCGCACCACGGTGTCGGCAGCTCCGCGAGCCGAAGCCGGCCAGATTGTGAACTAGCGCCAGCGCATCCGCAGCACCGAGGTCATCCCCCAGGGGTCGCCTCCGCGCACGGCCGCAAGGAGGCCGGCACCGTCGGGATTGCGGGTGTAGATCGGTTCGCCTCCTCCGATCCAGGTGTCCCACGCGGCGGCGATGGCCACCGCACGTTCCTTCTTCGTCCCCAGAACGGTGGGCACACCGACCCAGATCGGGTCGGTCTTCTGCGCGGTGCCGGTCCCCCACCTCATTCGCGTCCACCAGCTGCGCACCCCGTGGGCGCGACTCGGCAGGCGCCAGCACGGCAGCAGGTACCGCGGGTCGCCTATGGGCGACACCGCTTCGTCGAAAGCGAGCGCGAAGACCTCCGCCGAGGCGGGATCCGCATCGAGGTGGCACCGTAAGTCACCGCGTGCGTCGATTGCCATCCGCACTGCGTCGGCATCGACGCTGATCAGTCCGACGGTGTGCAGCGCCTCGGCGACGGCACCGGCGATCTGCGCGACGGCCGGGGAGGCCCCGTACAGGCGCTGCCGGCGACCGCCGGCAACGGCGAGGACGACCGGCAGGCTCAGCAGCAGCCCGACGGCGATGACGCCGAGGATCCACATCGCGGCCCCGCCGCTCAGCACGGCTGCCACAGCTGTGAGGAGACCCACCGTCGCCCAGACGATGACTGTCGGCGCGCGAAGCGAGAAGGGAAGAATCTTTCCGGGATCACCGCCGCGGTGCCGCGGCATCGGGATGATGCCATCGGGGTCTTCATCGTCTCCGGCGGTGTCGGAAACGGAGGCGTTATCGCCGCGATCGGCGCCGGCTTCTGCCAGTTCGGAACCGAGCACGGCCTGGTCGGGGTCGGCGGCGACGATGCGCACCGAACGCAGCTCTTCGTCGCGGTAGTCTGCGCCGACATTCCACCGTTCGGCCACCTCGGCGCGAGACTGGGAGCGAATGGTCATCCGGGCATTGATGGCGTCGATATCGTCCTCGGGCGGGTAGAAAGCGGAGAACGCGGGGTCGATGTGAGCGACGCCGTCGACGATCTCACCTTCGGCATCGGCGCCGAAGAATCCGTCGTGTTTGCGCACGAGCCGGTTCCAGTCCTGGCCCCCGCGCGGGTGATCCGGGCTGATGCAGACGACTGTCCAGTTCAAGGCCACCTTGTCCGTCCAGTCCGGGTCTTCGCGCAGCGCCCGACCGCGGGTCTGGGTCACGGCGGTCGGGGTGGTCGCGCTCGTGAGATCGATGAGTCCGGTCACGGCCGGTGCGTCCCAGCCTTCGCCGAGCAGCGCCCGGGTGCCGATGAGCACCTGCGCGGACCCAGAGGTGAAGAAGGCGGTCACGTACGGCACCCAATCGCGGCTGGTCCAGCTCCCGTCGAGGCGGCTGACCCCGGACTCAGGGTCGGTGACTTCCAGCCGGGCGGCCAGTTCTTCGTCGTCGGTCGCGATGTGCTCGCGCAATTCGGTCAGGATGTGCGGGGGTCCGGCGACCGTGCGCCCGGACACGAGGAGCGGGCACAGGCGCGCGGTCCGGGGGTCGGCGAGCAGTGTTTCGAGGACGAGCAGGGCCGAACCGGAGCGTTCATTGAGGACGGTGCGGACATCGGCGGAGAGGGTCGCGGTGGCGGATTCGAAGTCACAGAGGACGAGCATCCGCAGGTGGTCGCCCAGAGTGGCGGCCTCGGCGGAGACAACGTCGACGCAGGCTCGCGGCTTCGCCGCCGAGTGGGAGAGGACACGGTCGACCGGCGACCGTCCGGCGGCGATTCCGTGGCGGGACCAGCGGTATCCGATCGCGGGCAGTCGACGGCGGATCGCCTCGGCGAGTTCCTGGTCGGACGCGGCATCGGAGGCGAGCAGGTGGTGGCGCATCCAATCTTCGATGAGGCGGGCCCAGTCGTCCGGGTCGGGGTCGCGACGGTGCTGTTCGCCGGGTCGGGCTCCGGGCGGCAGGTGCAGCAGACCAGCGTGGTGGAGGCGCAGGGCCGCATCGCAGAGTTCGGGACGCTGCCGGCTCATGGTCTGCCAATCCACCGATTCGGCACGGTCGCCGAGGAACCGTCGATCCACCCATTCGAGCAGCCCGATCGTGCCCTGGCCGGGGTCGAGAACGCCGGTGATGAACTCTGTGTGCCGTTCGGCTTGTGCCGCCAGCCAGTCCTGTTCCTCTCGGGTGGGTTCGGTCACCCAGACGAGATCCGCGAAGGGCACGAGGTCGCCTTCTTTGACGAGCGCCGGAATGGACGCGGAATAGCGGATGGAGGTGAAGAGGTCGGAGACGAGTTCGCGTTGCCGGGTCGACATCGTCGCCGGCGGGGTGGCCGTGAGCCCGAGCACCCACACGTCCGGCAGCAGGGCCAACAGGTCGGCCAGCAGCCGACCCCAGACCTCGAGCAGGTGATGGCATTCGTCGAGGATGAGCAGCGTCGGACCGGCTGCGACGAGGTTGTCGACGAGCGCCCGGCCGCCGGGTGCCAGGGAGTCGAGCAGGCTGCCGCCTGGTTCGGAGGCAACGGCGTCGTCTGCATGGCCTTCGCAGTCCCGGTCAGTGTTGCCCGTGCTTTCTTCGCGGTCGACGGTCTCTCGGTCCGAGTCGAAGACGGCCAGGGACTGGTAGGTCAGGGCGGTGAAGGTCTGGGTGAGTTCAAGTGTGCCTCCGGCGGGATGACGCCCCTCGCCGAGGCGGTTCCATTCCTTGGCCCATTGACCTTGAATCGCCGTATTCGGGCCGAAGGCCACGATTCGTTCGATGAGATTGTGATCGAGCAGGTGTGTCGCATAGTCGATCCCGACGCGGGTCTTTCCCGCCCCTGGCGGCAGGACGATCCACGACCGACGTTCATCGGCCGCGGTACCGTCATGCAGAGTCGAGAGGGCTTCAACCTGGTGACGGCGCAACGGCGGCCTGGTCGCGGCCACTTCCCGAACGTCTTCAGTCATCCCCACGCCCACCGAAAGTTTCAGGGTCGACCGGCCGGTCCTTCTTGGACATTTTGGCAACGACGAGACAATAGGACTCGAGCACGAGGTCGTGGAGTAGGTCGGGGTCGAGGCGATCGCCAGCCGCATCCGACCCATCACCGTCTCCAGCGCCGACCCCCTCCCCGGCGACGGTGATCCAGTGCTTCTTGTTCATGTGATAGCCGGGTGAGATCTCCGTATAGGCGTCTCGCAGCACCTCGCCATCGAGGGGATCGATTTTGAGGTTGAGGCTGGGGATCCCGCGCAGCTCGAAGGCCATCATGAACATCCTCCCGCGCACTTTGTACACGGCATTGTCCGGTCCGAACGGGTGGTCGCGCTCGACCGAAGGGTACTGCATGGCTTGGTCGTGGGACAGGCGGAGCACGGTGGCGGGGTCCATGCGTGGAGACTAGCAAAGGCCACTGACGCGGGAGATGACGATAGACTCGAATCATGCCTGAGACCTCACCCCGTACCGCCCCTCACCTGCTCTTGGCCGCTCTCGGCGGGACCATCGCGTCGACCGCCAATGCATCAGGTGGGGTTGCTCCAGCACTCAGTGGGGCAGAGATCGCTGCGGCCGCGGGTCTCGACCAGGTGTGGCCGGATCTGCAGGCCGATTTCACTCAGGTCGCTCAGGTCTCGAGCGCCAATGTCACCCTCGAGATGCTCTTCGATGTCGTCGAGCTCGCCCGCTCAACCGAGGCCGACGGCATCGTCCTCACCCAAGGCACCGACACCCTCGAGGAGTCCGCGTTCGGGCTCTGGCTGCTCAATGACTCGGACACCCATATCTCTGCCACCGGGGCCATGCGCAACCCGACCTTGCCCGGCGCCGACGGACCGGCCAACGTCCGTTCTGCCGCGCTCACTGCTCTGTCCGACAAGGTCAGCGATCTGCCGGCGTCATTGGTCTTCAACGACGAAGTCCACGATCCGAGGTTCGTAACGAAGTCGCACACCACCTCGACGGCCGCGTTCTCCTCCGGTCCCGTCCTCGGCGCGATCGGCTGGTTGAGCGAGGACGACCTCCACCTCCCCCACGTGCCGCAGGCTCCGAAATCCCCGTTCGCCGGACTTCCCCGTCCGTCTCAGCTGAGCAAGATTGCCCTCGCCGAGGTGGGGATGGGCGAACCGGCAGAGACCCTTGATCTCATCGCCGGGTCCGGGTTCGCCGGAGCCGTCCTCTCCGGAGTCGGCGGCGGTCACGTCCCCGAAGAGCTGCTGCCCGCCGTGTCCCGACTGGCCGAGACGTTGCCCGTGGTGCTGGCCTCACGTACCGGTTCGGGTGCGAGCTTGCACCGCACCTACGGCTATCCCGGCGGCGAGATCGGCCTGCTTGATTCCGGGCTCATCTCCGCCGGAATCCTCGACGCTCGCAAGGCCCGCATCGCGCTCAACCTGGCGCTGAGCTTCGGCCTCGATCCCGCCGAGGTGTTCGGTCACTTTGTGTGAGCGATACCGACGAATACCTGCCTGACTGAACCGGCGATACGGCCGTCAACGGCGAAAGAGGCGGCGACGACCAGAACTGGCCGACGCCGCCTCCTCGTTTCCGATTCAGTGACTAATCGGAAGCCTCAGCTCTCGGCGCCCACGGCGACGACCATCTTGCCGAAGTTTCCGCCGGTGAGCAGATCGTTGAAGTACTCGGGAGCCTTGTCGAGACCGGGACGGATGTCCTCGCGGAAACGGACCTTGCCCTCCTTGAGCCAGCCGCTCATGTCCTCGAGGAACTGCGGGGTCAGACGCTCGGCGAACTCAGTCTGGATGAATCCGCGCACGAGCAGCGACTTCGACAGGATGTTGCCCATGAGCGCTCCCGAACGGTCCGGCCCCTCGGGCAGCGAGGTGAGGTTGTAGTTGGCGACGAGACCGCACACGGGCACGCGAGCGAACGTATTGAGCCGCGGCAGCACAGCATCGAAGACCTCCCCGCCGACGTTCTCAAAGTAGACGTCGATGCCCTGCGGCACCGCCTCCTTCAGCTCCTGCCGCAGGTTCCCCGTGCGGTGGTCAAGTGCCACGTCGAAGCCGAGCTCACGCAGGTGAGCGACCTTGTCGGGGCCGCCGGCGACGCCGACGGCTGTCGCTCCCTTGATCTTCGCGATCTGTCCGACGACGGATCCGACGGGACCGGTCGCAGCGGCCACGGCCACTGTCTCGCCGGCCTTGGGCTGACCGATCTCGAGCAGTCCCGCGTACGCAGTGAACCCGGGCATGCCGAGCACACCGAGGTGGGTGGAGATCGGTGCGATCTCCGGGTCGATCTTGCGCAGGTGTCCGGTCGACTCGACCGAATACTCCTGCCAACCGCCGTAGCCGAGCACGATCTCACCGGCGGCGAAGCCCTCGGCATTGGATTCGACGACCTCGGACACAGTGGCGCCGACCATGACATCGCCGACCTCGACGGGCTTGGCGTAGGACTTCGCGTCCGACATCCGCCCGCGCATGTACGGATCGAGCGAGAGATAGAGGGTGCGCAGCAGCACCTGCCCCTCGCCCGGGGTCGGCACAGGCACCTCGTCGAGCAGGTAGTTCTCTGCAGTGGGAGCGCCCACGGGGCGCGAGTTCAGGCGAATCCGATGGTTGGTCGTCATGGAGACGGTTCCTTTCAGCAGCAGATCATTCTTCGCTTGTGTGCTTCATTGGGGCGACAGGTGCATCCGCGACGATCACCGATGCTGTCGGTCATAACAACCATTCGGGATCGCCCGATGTTCCTGATCGAACGATTTTTCTGACACCGAGGCGGCACCCAGTCGAGCCCTCCCCACCAGATCACGAGCCGCCGTCTCCCAGTCGGGATCGAAGGCCCAACCGAAATCGCCGAGGTGGTCGAGCAGGTGGCTGCCATTGTCCCGGATGATCTCCGACCACTCCCTCGGCCACGCCCCGAAGTTCGCCGCCGCGGCGAGCTCGTCGACGTCTTTGAACACGGCGCCCGTCGGATCGAGCCGACCGTCCTCGGCATGCAGGGGCATAGACGCGATCGGGAAAGTGATATCGAGGATGTGATCGCTGGTGAACAGCGCATCATCGGTGCGACGGTGCGTGGACTCAAGATTGATGTACCACTCGACCCGCACGCCGCCGGACTCCGGACGATCGACACCGTCCCCAGCATCTTTGAGCAGCACCCACACGGAGAACGGCACCTGCGACGGAACGATCTTGAGCACCCCGCGACCCCGCCACGAGCCCTCGACATTGATCCTCGTCGGTGCCTCGGCCGGCGGTCGGAACCGGGCCTTCAACGGCACATCGTGCGCGTTCGTGCCCTCCCACCCGACGATGCGGGTCTCCTGCGTCGGCGTACCCCCGGCCAACCACAGGACAGACCCCTCGGGCCCATCAGCGATGACACGCATCGGTCGGGCCACCTCGGCGAGGTCGCGGTCGAAGTCGAATCGACGGAACGTCCAGGTCACTGTCTGCCCCGGGTTCCAGTACGGCGCCTGACCCACGGGCCTGACCTGGGACGGAGTGGGGATCGTGAATGGATCGCGCAGGCTCATGCGGGCAGTCTATGCGCCGGGCATGGGCGAGCGCTGAAGACCGACCACCCGTGAAGTCCCGGGCGGCGAGGTCATAGAGTGGGGCCATGAACGACTCCGATGACGCAGCGACTCAGACCCTCTCGGCAGCCCAGTCCGCACCCACTCCCCCGACCGCGAACCCTGCCCCTGAGACGACGATCGGTCGGACTTTCGAGGTCCCGGAGACGATGACCGCTCCTCCGCGCACTGATGCCGATGTCCCCGACTACGTCCGCGCCCTCGGCCTGCCGGGCCTCGCCGACATCCACGTCCACTTCCTTCCGCAGAACGTGCTCGACAAGGTGTGGGAGTACTTCGACAATGCCGCGGACAACTACGGCCGCGACTGGCCGATCACCTACCGGTACGACACGGACACCCGCCTGGATATCGTCCGCGAGCTCGGCCTGCGCGCGATCCCGGCCCTGACTTACCCGCACAAACCCGGAATGGCCGCGTGGCTCAACGAATGGAATGCGGAGTTCGCCGGCGCCCACGACGACGTCATCCACTGCGGCACCCTCTATGCCGAACCCGAATCAGCCGACTACGTCCCGGCCGCGATTGCCGCCGGTGCGAAGCTGTTCAAGGTCCACGTCCAGGTCGGTGTGTTCTCCCCCGACGATGAGGTCCTCGGCCCCGCGTGGAAGGCGCTCGAAGAAGCCCGAGTGCCGATCGTCATCCACGCCGGATCCGCTCCCCTGCCGGGCACGTACACCGGGCCGCAGGCGGTGGCGAACGTCCTGGCCAAGTTCCCGCAGCTGACGTTCGTCATCGCCCATATGGGCATGCCCGAGTACGACGAGTTCGCCGATCTCGCAGAGAGATTCGACAACGTCTATCTCGATACGACGATGTTCGCGTCCGGGTATTTCTCCACCCCCGCCGAGGTGACCCCCGCCTACCGCGAACGCCTGGCCAAGCTTGAGGGCAAGGTCATCCTCGGCTCGGACTTCCCGAACATTCCCTACCCCTACGTCGACCAGATCGCAGGCCTTGCCGCCCTGGGCCTCGGCGATGACTGGATGCGCTCGGTGCTGTGGACCAACGGCGCGAAGGTGCTCGGGCTCGACTGAGTCTCAGCCGTCGCGGGGCACTCGGTCGGCGCCGACGACCCCGGTGAGCATCTCCTCGGCGATGGGTGCGCCGCGTCGGATGACGCTGATCTGACCGGTCGATTCGAGGATCACGCACGCCACCTCATCACGGTTGCGGATGCCGGCCGACCTCAGTTTGGCGATGAGTTCGTCGTGGTCGACGTGGCTCTTCGACAGATTGTCCGCGAGGATCTCGCGACCGGCCATGAGCACCACCGCCGGGGAGTTGACGACGCTGCGCACGAATCCGAAGCGTCGGCCGAATCCGCTGAGCGCCTGCAGGATCAGCAGGGTCGCCATACCCAGGATGCCCGCGGCCTGGGTCGGGGTATCGCCGAGGATGGACCGCCCGATGATCGCTCCCATCGCGATGATCGCGGCGACGTCGAAGCTCGACAGGCTCGCCAGCGTGCGCTGGCCGAAGATGCGCAAGAGCAGAATGATCCCGAAGTAGAAGGCCACGCATGAGACGACGATCCTGACCGCGTCGACCCAGTTGAGCCCGTATTCCATCCAATCCATGACAACCTCCGGAACGGATGATACGCCGTTCCCCGAGATCGGGGCGTGGCGCTGGGAACCGGGTCAGCGCTTCGCCCGGGACTCAGCGCCTCATCTGGGACTCACACCGAGCGCAGCCATTCGTCGACGGTCTTATCGGACATCCTCGGTGACGGTGGGATGAGTCCGTCGCGGGCCATCGGCCCGGGCAGGGGAATGCCGACGATCTTCGAACGCCTGGTCCCGGCTTTCCGGGCACGTGCCGCGGCAAGCCTGCGGGCGATCTCAGCGAAATCGCTGATCTCAGGACCGGCGACCTCGATGGTGCCGCGTTCGCGTGCGTCGATGGCTTCGGCCATCATGCGGGCCGCCTCGGTGACGGCCAAGGCCTGCACGCGCATCTTCGGCACGAAACGCAGCGGCCCGGCCTTGACCGTCATCGTGTCGACGAGTTCGAACCACTGAGCGGACCGAAACATCAGCAGCTGCTCGTCCGGGACGAGCCTGCGATAGATACGCTCCTGCATGGCTTTGCCCTGGTAGTAGCCCATTATCCGCGACTCTGCGGCCTCGGGGCGGAACGCGATCGACAGGACGGCCACGGAGGTGCCGGGCTGTTCGGCGGCCGCCTCGGCGATCGAACGGGAGCTGCGAGAGAAGAAATCGATGGCTTTGCGCGCATTCGTCGTCAGCTGGTTGACGCAGTCGACGAGGACGTCGCTGCCTTCGGCCGCCTCGGCGACTCCCTGACCGGTCACCGTGTCGACTCCGCTTCCGCGATGAGCGGCGATGACAGTGTGTCCGCGTTCGCGCAGCTGGGGCACCAACTGCCTGCCGAAGGTTCCAGTGGCTCCAAAGACGGTGATCTGCATGATCGTCGACCCTTCAGACGCCGCACGGGCGGACCCGCAGTCGAGGCCGCCCGTGCGCCGGTCGTTTCTCAGTTCTGGTTGACTGTGACGGTACCAGTATCGGCTGTGGCCGAGACCGGAACGAGGATCTTGCCTTTGGCTTCCTTCGGGTCATCCGCCACATCGTACTTCTCCAGATCGGAGGCGAGGTCGACGGTGCCGTCATTGGACTTCGCGTTGATCCGGTAGAAGAAGTCCTCATCCAGCTCCTCTGAGGTGAGCTTGAGATTCGGCACCCGCATGTCGATCGAACCTTCTTCTGTCTTCGCGATGATTCCGCCGACGGGCATCGCCTGATTGGTGAAGTCGAGATCGACCGTTCCCGTCGAACTGACCACGTCGATGCGGTCGCTGACGCTGAGGTTCTCGCCTTCGATGGCACCGACCCCGGTCTTGGCCGACACCGTCCCGAAGTCACCGTCCAGGTAGGTGGCACCCCAATCGCTCGTGGTCCGCACCTTCTCGGCCGAACCGGTCACGTTCGCAGTTCCACCGCCGGTGTCGGCGTTGATCTCGGCGAAGTCACCGGTGACATCGAACCGGCCGTAGTTGCCGTCGAAGTCCAGGGCGAGGTCTTTCGCCTCACTGGTCGGGATGGTGACGGTCAGCCGGGTGTTCTCGAGTTTCCCGCCGTTCTTCACGGCCACCTCGGCGGTATCGGCTCGACTGTCGACCTCAAGGTTCGCGGAGCTGTCACGGGGACCGGTGCCGGTGAGCTTCACGGTCGCCTCGGCGACGTCGGCGGTCTTGATGTCGACGGCACCACCGGAGTCGAGGCCGATCTTGAGTTCCTTCATCGCCGTCGGCAGCGGTTCGGACGATTCGATCCGCCCGTAGTCGAGGCGGGAAGCACCCTGGGCGGTGCTGACGATGACGGGGACGAGGAGGACGACGGCGGCGAGGATGATCAGGACCGCGCGCAGACCGACGCGGGCGGATTCGCTGATGCGCACTGTGGCAGGCATTCTATGCTCCGAGGAATGTGAGGACGGCGAGGACTCGACGGTTCTCCGAAGTGTCGGCGGTGAGACCGAACTTCGTGAACACCGAGGAGATGTGCTTCTCTACGGCACCGGCACTGAGGTACAGAGTGCGGGCGATCGCGGCATTGGACTTGCCCTCTGCCATGAGCTGGAGGACTTCGAGTTCGCGGGGGCTCAGGGTCGAGAGCCCGTCCTTCTTGCGCGTGCGCACGAGGATCTGGGACACGACCTCCGGGTCGAGGACGGTGCCGCCGCCGGCGACCTCATCAACGGCGGTGAGGAAGTCGTCGACGTCGGCGACACGGTCCTTGAGCAGGTAGCCGAAGCCGCCGGTGTTCTCGGCGATGAGTTCGGATGCGTACTGCTCCTCCACGTACTGGCTGAACACGAGGACCTTGACGTCCGGGTTCTGCTTGCGGATGAGGACGGCGGCGCGGATGCCCTCATCGGTGAACGTCGGGGGCATGCGCACGTCGATGACGGCGAGGTCCGGCGGATCGTTGTGGACGACGGCGAGGAGTTCGTTGGCGTCGGGCACGGCGGCTATGACTTCGTGTCCGGCGTCGGCGAGCAGCCTTTCGAGTCCGGCCCGCAGGACGGCAGAGTCTTCAGCGATTACGATGCGCATGGCACCTCCACAACTACAGTCGTTGGCCCACCTGCGGGGCTGGTCAGGTTCAGTGTGCCACGAGCGGCTTCGACCCGGTCGATGAGACCGGCGATCCCGGTGTGACGCCCGGTGCGGTCGACGCGTGCACAGCCGTGGCCGTTGTCGGTGACGACGATCTGCACACCGGTCTCGATCGGGGCGATGAACACGCTGGCGCGAGTGGCGCCGGAGTGCTTGGCGATGTTCGTCAGGCATTCGGCGACGACGAAGTAGGATACTGCCTCGGCTTCGCGACCGATCCGGCCTTCGAGGCGGACATCGACGTCGACGGGAATCGTCGACCGTCCGGCCAGGGCGGAGACCGCGGCGTCGAGTCCGCGGTCGGTGAGGACGGCGGGGTGGATTCCGCGGGCCAACTGGCGGAGTTCATTGACGATGCCCTTGGCTTCGGTATGGGCTTCGGCCACGAGTTCCTTCGCCTTCTCCGGATCGGAGTCGATCTTGGACTTCGCCATGCCCAGGGTCATGGTCAGGGCGACGAGGCGGGGCTGGGCTCCGTCGTGGAGGTCGCGTTCGATGCGCAGACGTTCCGCGGCTGCCGCCTCGAGGCCGGCCATCCGGGCCCGATCGAGTTCCGTGACTTCGGCCTGCAGCGCCACGGTGCGGGCCGGGGCGAGCAGCGCCCGGTCGAGGGCGCGGTCGAGCAGCGGGGCGAACCACAGGATGGCCAGGGAGCTGGCGAGGACGATGACGGCGCCGATGGCCACACCGATGCGGGCCGGTCCGTCGATGGATTCGCCGATGAAGAAGGTATTGACTCCGTGAGGGTTGATGGCCGCGAAAATGCCGAAGATGGATCCGCAGATTGCGGCGACGGTGCCGGCGACGACGATCAGACCGAGGAGCATCTTGATGTAGTGGTGAGCGGTCGAGCGCCAGAAGGCACCGGATTTCACCTGCAGCCAGCGGTTGTGGAGGAAGCGGCCCATGCCGGGATCGCGATTGCTGCTTTCGATCTTCGGGACGGGGATCTTATCGGAATAGATGAGTTCGGCCCGGTAGCGTTCGGCGTTGTTCGCACCCTGCTGGACGAGGACCCAGACGAGGAGGGCGAGGACGCCGAGGCCGAGGGCGAAGATGCCGCCGATTCCGGTGAACAGCAGTCCCAGCGGGATCCACGCCCAGATCAGGGCGAGGACGGCGGAGAGCACGAGGTTCGCCACGCCGATGATTCCGGTGGGGCGTTTGGGCCAGGTGATGGGTCCGTCGGCGGGGATCTCGGTGGCCTCGTCCCGGCTCAGCGGCAGTGAACCGGTGACCGGTGCGTAGGCGACGGGTTCGCGTGGCGGCTTCATCCGCCGAGGCGGCCGCGGGCGTGGCATCGGCTGTGCCGTCGGCATGGGCTGCGCGTTCGGTGCGGGCTGCGCATGTGGTGCGGGCCGACCGAACTGCGGGCCGGGTTGTGGTGCTGGGCGCTGTCCGGGTTGAGGGGCGTGGCCGGGCGGGGTGGGGTAGTTCGCGTTGTTTGAGGGCGCGTACCCGGATGGTGCGGCCTGAGCCGAGGGATGGGTGCGAGGACCAGCCTGCGCAGGAGCCGTCGGGTGAGTGTAGGTGACCGGCCTCGTGGGGTTCATCGGCGGGTATTCCGGGCGCTGGGCCGGGTCACCGGCTCCCATCACTCGGGTCGAGCCCGTCGCGAACGGTACGTCGAGGTCGACGGGTTTCGTCCGGAACTCTCCTGCTTCGCGAGCGGTCGGTTCGTCGACCGCTGCTGCGTCGACTTCGGTGGTCGGCGGTGCATTGACGATCGCTTCGGCGCTGATTGACTCTTCGCGCTCGCTCGCAGCGGGATCCGCCTCGGGGGTGTGAGTCTCCTGCGGATCGGGGCCGAGAGGCTCCTGATCCTGCGGGTTCTCGGGGGTCTTCTCACTCATAGCAATAACGCTACGGGAGCCGCGGACTCGCGAACAGCACGAAGACCTCCGACCCCACGTCGGGTTTTCCCGACACCCTGTGACCGCGGACACTGCAGCTCCAGGTGGACGCTGGAACTCCATCCGCGTACCAGTCGCGCCGTTGTCCGCGACCTTTCCGCGCACCCCTCACCTTTCGTGGCACACCACCTCGTTGCATCGGTGTGGTGTGCCACTTGGGGTGAGGGATGCCGAAGCATCGGGGGGAAATGTCGCTCCCGGTGCGTGATGCCGTCGGCTATACGGAGACCACAGCCGCTGGAGACGAGACGAGCTGCTGCCCCGCAGGAGCGGCATGTGCTGCACTATCGGCAACACTCGTGCCCGCATCACCGGACGTGGCGTCGAGCGCCTGCGCAAGGTCGGCGACGATGTCTTCGACGTCTTCGATCCCGACGGACAGGCGGATGAACCTGCCGGAGACGCTGACCTCGCTGCCGGCCACGGACAGGTGCGTCATCGTCGCCGGATGGTCGATGAGGGACTCGACTCCTCCGAGCGATTCGGCCAGAGTGACGAGCTTCGTGTTCGCCACCAGGGACAGTGCCCGCTCCTCGGTGTCGGTGCGCAGGGACACCACTCCTCCGAACCCGCTCATCTGCCGCTTCGCCACCTCGTGCCCCGGGTGCGAGGGCAGCCCCGGGTAGATCACTTCGGCCACCTCGTCGCGGGTCTCGAGCCATTCGGCCACCGCCTGCGCGTTGGCACAGTGCGCCTTCATCCGCACCGGAAGGGTCTTGATCCCACGCCTGGTCAGCCACGCGTCGAACGGGGAGATGCCCAGCCCCACGGAAGCGAGGTGGCTCTCAATACGGTCGACCACCTCGGCGGCGCGGGGACAGCTCGTCCCGTCACCGGTGAGGACCGCCCCGCCGATGACATCGGAGTGGCCGTTGATGAACTTCGTCGTCGAGTGCACGACGATATCGGCCCCGAGCTCCAGCGGACGCTGGAGCACCGGGGTCGCGAAGGTCGAGTCCACGGCCAGAAGCGCGTTCGCTCGGTGGGCGAGGAGGGCCGCCTCGGCGATATCGATGATGTCGAGCCCGGGGTTGCTCGGGGTCTCGACCCAGATGATCGCGGTGTTCTCATTGATGGCGGCGTCCAGCGCCGCGGGGTCGGTGAGGTCGACGGTGCGGATGACCACGCCCCAGCGCACGTACTCGTTCTGCAGGAGCCGGAAGGTCCCGCCGTAGACGTCGCGGGGCAGGATGACCTCGTCACCGGGACGCAGCAGCGCGGAGAACACGGCCACCTCGGCCGAGGTTCCCGAGTTGACGGCCGCGGCGAACGACGCGCCCTCCAATTCGCACAGAGCCTGTTCGAGGTCGCTGCGGTTCGGCGTGCCCGTGCGCGCGTAGTCGAAGCCGGCGCGGGTCTCTCCCGGAGTGTCCATCATGAAGGTGGAGGTCTGGAAGATCGGAGCCACGACCGAACCGGTGTGTGCCTCGGGCATGGCTCCCGAGTGCACCGATCGGGTCGAGATTCCGGCGGGTGGGGTGGGTTCGAGACGGGGTGAACTCACGGCGGATCCTTCCTTCACTGATGGG
This sequence comes from Brevibacterium sp. H602, assembly GCF_051172395.1. Lineage (NCBI taxonomy): Bacteria > Bacillati > Actinomycetota > Actinomycetes > Micrococcales > Brevibacteriaceae > Brevibacterium > Brevibacterium sp. H602. The sequence goes on from NZ_JBPIZD010000028.1 coordinate 24,551, forward strand.
CACCGCTGCATCTGCGGTGAGCTTCAGTGTGAGTGGCCGAATCCTGTTCGTGCGTGCCCGGTGACGCGCACTGTCACGACACGTCATATGTCGCCGAGGACTGTCATTTTTCGTCTCGTTCGACTCGATTTTTCTCGTCCTCCTCTTCCCCTTTGCCGCCTCAGAGCGTAATACTTAGCCTCATGGTTAAGTATTCGGATGAGCTCGATGCCATATTCTCGGCATTGGCCGACCCCACTCGCCGCAGCGTGATCGCGCGTCTCGGGCAGGGACCGGCCAGCGTCGGAGAGCTTGCCGAGCCGTTGTCGATCTCGCTGCCGTCGTTCATGAAACATGTGCGCAGCCTCGAATCGTGCGGCCTCATCCGGACCGAGAAGTCCGGGCGCGTACGCACCTGTGCGCTCAACCAGGATCGGTTCCATCTGCTCTCGCATTGGCTCGAAGAACAGCGGCGCATCTGGGAACGCGCCACCGACCGGCTCGAACAGTTCGTCACCACGGGATCCGTGGACTCCGACGTGCCCACCCCCACCAAGGAGGAATCATGACCACTCAGCTCTCTCGCACACGAAATCAGAATCCGGACCTCGACCTCAGCATCCAGCGGATCATCCGCGCCCCGAAGCAGGCCATCTGGGACGCTTGGACCACGCCGGACCAGCTGGCCCAATGGTGGATCCCGGCACCGCTGAGCCTGCGCGTGGATTCGCTCGAACTCGCTCCGGGCGGCGCCTTCGTCACCCGGATGAGCGAGGACGGCACCGAATGGCATCCGCATGTCGATGCGGTGTTCCTCGTCATCGAGGAAGGCAGCCGCCTCGTCTTCACCAACGCCGTCAGCAGCTCCTGGCACCCGTCGCTGCCGGACCCGGTGGCCATGACCACCGAGATCATCCTCGGCGACCATCCCGACGGCACCGACTACCGCGCCATCGTGCGGCACGGCAGCCCGGAGCAGCGCGCCCGGCACGAGGAGCTCGGGTTCTTCGACGGCTGGGGCACTGTCACCGACCAGCTGGCTGCCACAGTGGAGTGAGCCCGGCCGACAGGATGAGCGAACCCATCAGCAGGCCGGCCGCCACGACCGTCCAGATCATCGGCGCGATTCCGACGAGGAGGGCGACCGCAATGCCCATCGTGGCCGCTCCGACAGCGACGATGGCGCGCACCCGCCGGCTGAATGACTGTACCGGGAACCCCTGCGGAAGGACAGCACGGACGAGCGCTGAGAGGCCGCGACCGACTGCAGCAAGTCGCCGTTCGGAGGGGAACGGGATCCGCTCCGCCGCCATGGCGACCAGCGCGGAGAGACCCATCACTGCAAGCAGCCACGGCAGACGCGTCGCCCACCACCATCCCGACTCGATCTCGGGAAGGATGAACTCGGCGACGGTGCCGGTCGGCAGGTCGAGCAGAATCCCCGTCGGGAAGCCGACGACTGTCTGCGCCAGCCATCCGAGAGCTCCGATGAGGACGATGACGACGCTCATATGCCACAGGTAGACCTGCATTCCGTAGGTATTGCCCCAGGCGATGACCCGCTCCCAGAGCTGGGCGGTCAGGATTCGGGAGGTGGGGGCCGCCTCGGCGGGGGCTTCTCCTGGAACCGTCGTCGACTCTGCGGACAGCCGATCGACGTGGAGCGCCCGATTCAGCCGGGCATGGACCAGCCGCAGCACGCAGAGCTGTGCGACGCCGAGCAGGACGAGGGCGCCGGTCGGCGGATTGAGGTTGACGAGCATGTTCGGGCTGTACACCCCGGCTGCCACGAGTCCGCCGAGGAGACCCAGCGCGGCCACCAGCGCCGTCCACACCACGGGACGGCTGATCGGGCGGTCGGAGGCATCGGCGAAGAAGAACCCGAGCTGTTGGATCAGCGGCCAGACGACGACGAAGTTGAGATAGCCGAGGCCGGCAATCCCTGTCGTTCCGGAGAGAACGTCGACGGCGATGACGGCACCGGCGAGGACTGCCAGGGACCGCCTCGGCGCTCTTTCATGGAAATGGACCGCTACCGGCACCAGTGAGGACAGGCCGAGGTAGACGGCGAGGAACCATAGCGGTTGGCCGATGCGGCGGCTCGCCTCGACGATGAGTTCGGAGGAAACGCCTATGTCAGCGGCCGCGGACAGTCCGATCCCGGCGATGACGACGAGGACCGCGGTGGGTACGGCGAGGCGGCGCAGTCGGGCACGCAGATAGTCGGTCCAGGTTCCGCCTCGGGCACGGGTGCGCCTCCATCCGGTGATGCCCGCGTATCCGCCGATGATGAAGAACAGGGGCATGATCTGGAAGAACCAGGACGCTGCGGCGAATCCGGCGGTCGTCGACAGCGCGACCGTCGGAGCCACTGTGCCGTCGGGTCCGAGCACGGCCGCGCTCATCATCGAGTGGAGGATGACCACGACGATGAGGCAGCCGAATCGGATGAGGTCGATGGCCTGGTCACGGTGGGGTGCGGCGACGGTTTGGGGTTCGCGAGTCCGAAGTTCGGCGGGCGGGGCGACCGCGCTCTCGGGGGTTCGTCCGACCTCGGTGTCGACGGGCGGGGCAGGGTCGTTGAGCATGAGTGTCATGGCAGCTCCTTGTCAGAGTCGTTCAGTGCCGATCACAGGGAATCGGTGCGATGACACCGAAGTTAGGAACCGCATCTGCCTCGGCACATCACGCCGGAGAGCCCACCTCTCCCCCGCCGACCGATACTTCCGAGGGATACCGTCGACCGATCACCTCATACTCGCCGCGCCCGGCCATGTGAGAATGGCGATGAGCACGCCGACCACGCGGCCGCCTCGCTCGGCGACAGACGCCGAGCCCGGGTCCGCCGATCAAAGGAGAGAACCATGACGATCGCCTTCGCTAAGACCTCGCTGCCCATCATCGGTGCGCCCATGGCCGGTGGGACGACGACGCCCGAACTCACCGAGGCCGTCGCCCGGGCCGGCGGATTCCCTTTCGTCGCGGGCGGTTATCTCACCACCGAGGCCCTCTCTCCTCTGATCACACGGATGCGTGAGACGACCTCGAACTTCGGCGTCAACCTCTTCGCTCCGAACCCCGTCCCCGTCGATCGCGAGGCCTTCGACGACTTCGTCAGTGCGCTCGAACCGGCCGCAGCCGCCCGCGGGATCACGCTCGATCCCGAACCGGTCGAGGATGACGACCACTTCGACGACAAGCTCGACTGGCTCACCGAGCACCCCGTCCCCCTGGTCTCGATGACGTTCAATCTACCCACCGCCGAGGCGGTCGACCGCCTCCACGCCGTCGGCACTCAGGTCGTCGCCACGGTGACCTCGGTTGCCGAGGCTCGTGCGGCTGCCGAAGTCGGTGTCGACGGGCTCATCGTCCAGGGTCCGCGCGCCGGCGGACATTCCGGTACGGCCGATCCGACACGGACCATCGAGGACCGCGCGACCGTCGATCTCGTCCGTGACATCCTCGCCGAGGTGGACCTGCCCGTGGCGGCGGGAGGCGGAGTCGACGGTGAGGCCATGGTGGGTGAGCTCCTCGGCGCGGGGGCGAGCTCAGTCGTCGTCGGCACCCTTCTGCTGCGCTCGGACGAGGCAGGAACGGCACCCGCTCATCGAGCCGCACTGGCCTCCGACGAGTTCACGAACACCCAGCTGACCAGGGCATTCACCGGACGCCCCGCACGTGCGCTGGTCAATGACTTCGTGCGGACGTTCGACTCGATCGCCGTCGACGCCTACCCGGCAGTGCACCATCTGACGAAGGAGTTCCGCGCCGCGGCGAAGAAGGCCGATGACCCGCACGGCCTGCACCTGTGGGCCGGAACCGGCTACCGCAGCGCCCAGGACGGATCGGCGGAGACCATCGTCAAGGACCTCGGCGCCGGCTTCGCCCGCAAGTAGTCAGCGGGCCGGCGTCCCCCGCACACGCCACCCGGCAGGCGCACGCCCGTGCCGCTCAGTTCCCGGCGACGACCAACCCTGATTCGTAGGCGGCGACGACGATCTGGGTGCGGTCGCGCAGCCCCAGTTTCGACAGGATCCTCGAGACGTGGGTCTTCACGGTCTGTTCGGCGAGGTAGAGCTGTTCGGCCACCTCGGCGTTGGCGTGCCCCTTCGCCACCAGGGTCATCACGTCGATCTCCCGGTCGGTGAGCTGTCCGAGCACCGCGGTGTCCTTGGCCACGGTGGGCCCGGCGACGTATTCGGCGATGAGCCGGCGGGTCACCGAGGGCGCGAGCAGCGATTCCCCGCCGGCAACCACCCGGACCGCGGTGATCATATCTTCGGCTGTGGCGTCTTTGAGGAGGAATCCGCTGGCACCGGCCCGGAGTGCGGAGAACACGTATTCGTCGGCGTCGAACGTGGTGAGCATGATGACCCGCGGGTGGTCTCCGGGCATGTTGAAGATCGCTCGGGTGGCGTCGAGCCCGTTGAGCGTCGGCATCCGGATGTCCATGAGGATGACGTCGGGGCTCGTGCGGCGGACGAGGTCGACGACGGCGGATCCGTCATCGGCACTGCCTACGACCTGCATGTCCGACTGCGCGTCGAGCAGCGCCCCGAATCCCTGCCGCACCATCGCCTGATCGTCGACGATGGCGACCCTGATCGTCGTCTCCGACGGAGGCGGCACACTCGCCGAGGCGGCTCCCCCGTCCCCGTTCCGCGCGTCCTCAATTCCCGGCATGGTCCAAACCTACCGGACGCCGGGGTCGCAGAACCCGCTCAATCCCCGAGAATCCGCCCCTCGGGCCCGGTTTCGACCGAATCTCATCCTCATGGGTGATACGCGCGGCGCCTATTTCACTCCTGCGTATGATGTGCCGGCGCCTACCGGCTCCCTAATGTTCGAGCCATGATCATCACCGCCGTCATCCTCGCCACCGCAGCAGCGTTCTGCCTGGCCCTGGGCACCCACTTCCAGCAGCATGCCGTGGCCACCATGGCTCCGGGTCTGCGCCGTCGCGCCACTTGGGCAACCGGGCTCGGCCTCATGGGGCTGGTCACGGTGCTCAACGTCATCGCGCTCGGACTCGGCCCGGTTGCCATCGTCCAGCCCATCGGCGCGGTCTCTCTCGTCTTCGCCGTCCTCATCGGCCGGCGGTACTTCGGGCTCCGCCTCGGTGCTCCGCTGCTCATCAGCATCGCGGTCACGCTCTTCGGGATCTTCTCCTTCGTGGCCACCTCGGCGAGGTTCGCCCACGAGATCTCCGTGAACACGCAGTCGGTGACCTGGCTGCTCGCCGTGCTCGCAGCCCTCACCGTCTTCGCGGGGCTGTTCTCGTTCAGCTCCGCGGGCCACATTCCCCGGGTCGTCATGACCGGGATCGTCTTCGGCACGGTCGCCGCGGCCACGCATGTCCTCGCCCGATCAGTCGTCATGTCGGGACTGCCCGGACTCGATACGTTCGGTCTGCGTTGGTGGGCGCTGCTGGGCGCGGTCGGCTTGGCCTCGGCGGCGGGATTCTGGCTCGTTCAGACCGCGTACGCCTGCGGCCCCGCCGAGACGGTTCTGGCCGGCCTCACCGTCATCGACCCGATCGTCGCCGTCATCATCGGTGCCGCGTTCTTCGGCGAATACACCGGACTGACGCCACCGGCTGTCATCGGTCTGCTCGTCTCCGCAGCCATCGGCATCGGCGGAGTGTGGATGCTCTCGCGCTTCCACCCGAAGGTCCTCGAATCTCGCAGGACCGCCCGCGCTGACACCGCAGTCGACACCGCTCAGACGGCTCCGCACACAGCACAGGAAGGAATCACGCTGTGAACCACTCCCCCGATCTCGCCTCCCCCGCACCCTCCGACACGTACGCTGGAGACGTGCCCCGCCCAGCAGAGCCTCCGCAGATCGACCCGAACGCCCAGGCGGCCGCCGATTCTCCGGCCGCGAGCGCACCGCGTTCGTGGTGGGCCCGGCTGTGGCGCAATCTCGGCCGCGATTCCATTCTCGTCGCCCCGAGCCTGCTCATCTCGCTCATCGCGTTTCCAGTGCTCATCACTCTGTTCTCCGTCTCGATCGCCACGGTCATCGTCTGGGTCGGTGTGCTCCTCCTGCCGCTGACGCTGACCGTCGCCCGCGCGTTCGGCAACCTCTCCCGGGCCCGTGCCCGCGAGTGGGGTGCCCCCATCGCCGAGGCGGCTCCCCGTCCCCGTGGACGCGGACTCCGCTGGTGGTTGGCTCCGCTGTCCGATGCCCGTGCGTGGTTGGATCTGCTCTTCGAAACCGTGTTCGCCCTGCCGATCCGGCTCTTCACGTTTTCCGTCTCGCTGGCCTGGGTCGCCGGCGGTCTGGGCGGGATCACGCACTTCTTCTGGGGCGCGTTCGTGCCGGACGGAGGCGGAAACACCGTCGACTGGGTCGTCGCGTGGGTGACGAACTCCCCGGTCACCGACCTCGGGTTCGCCGCCGAGGCGACCTTCCAGTTCATCGTCGGGATCATCCTGCTGCTGACGTTCCCCTTCGTCCTCCACGCCATGGCACTGCTCGAGATCGTCTCGATCCGCGCTGCCGGGTCGACTGATGGGGCAGCTGTCTCCGCGCAGGCGACTCGCTCAGAGCGGTCGGCTCATCCGGCGCAGTCGTCTGCACTGTCGACCATCGCCGGGAGCCAAGGGTGGTTCTGGCTCATCGCAGCATTCGTCGGGGTCGTGCTCGTCGCAGTCGCCTGGCCGGTGACCACCGTCCTCTACGGCGTCCCGACGGTCTTCGCGATGATTCTTGCGTTCAGCCTCAGCGCCGCGCTCCTGCTTGCCGTGCGCTGGCCGATCCCGGCGATCGGCCTCGGCCTCATCGCTCAGCTGGCAGGCATTCTGCTCACCGCGGACATCTCGGGAGCAGTCCGACCGTTCACGGTCACTTCGCTGTTGGCTCTCGTGTTCCTCCACCTCATCATCGGTCTGCGTCACCGTTGGATCCACCTCGTCGCTCTGTGGGCAGGAAGTGCGCTCATCGGCGCGCTCGCCCTGTTCCTGCCGCATGCCGGCGAGCTTCCCGGGGCCCTGTCGAACGTGATCACCACCGCAGCCGTCGCCGCCGGTGCCGGAGTCATCGGCGTGATCGGCAACCTCCTCATCAAGGGTCGCCGGCAGCTCGAGTCCGAACGCGAGCTCAGTGCCGCAGAGCTGGCGAAGCGGCAGGAACTCGAAGAGCGCAACCGGATCGCTCAGGAACTCCATGATGTCGTCGCGCACAGCATGTCGGTCATCAGTGTGCAGGCGACGACGGCGAAGTACCGGCTGCCCGGACTCGATGAGCGCAGCCTCGGCGAGTTCGATTCGATGGCGGGATCGGCTCGCCAGGCGCTGACGGAGATGCGCGGACTCCTCGCCATCCTCCGCGGCGGCCGGGATGCCGACCTGGCGCCGCAGCCGACCGTCGACGACATTCCCGGCCTCGTCGATGTCACACGCGGCTCCGGCGCGGCCGTCGATCTCGACTTCCCCGCCGAACCTCTCGCGCTGCCGCCGACGACGAGCCTCACCGCGTTCCGCGTGGTGCAGGAGAGCCTGTCGAATTCGCTGCGGCATGCCGCCGGCGCCCCGGTCACGGTCACCGTCACGGCCATCGGCTCCCGGCTTGAGATCTCCGTGCTCAACGGGGAGCCCGACGGTGGGACGGATGCGGGTGGGCACGGCCACCTCGGCGGAGGTTTCGGCATCAAGGGGATGCGCGAACGCGTAGAAGCCTTGGGCGGAAGCCTGCGGGTGGGGCCGACAAGTGCTGGCGGGTTCGAGGTCACCGCGTCGCTACCCATGGAGTGAGGGTCCGCGGATCGATGACATAATCGATCAGGGATCCCTGCTGTCTGAAATCCCCTCCGAAAGGTGCAGAAACAGTGACTCACTCATCCCCATCGACGCCATCTGACCCCTCGACGCCGGCGCCGGAACCCGCGGCGCGAGAGCAGTCCCGGTTCGTCCGGGACCTGCGGCGCACGATCGCCGTCATCATCGTCGTGGCCTTCAGCGTGGCGGCGATCGGCGGGATCATCGTCATGCTCGGCGATATCGAGTCCGAACCGACGTTCCAGGTCATCGCCACGACGGCGGTGACCGGCGCCTGCAGCGTCGCCGCCTTCTGCGGGGCGAGTCTCATCGGCCGCCGGGCCCAATGGTTCGGCAGTGTCACGGTACTGCTGGCGTTCATCACCCTGCTGTTGAGCATTCTGTTCGTCTGGGGCGATCCGTACATGTGGAACGACCCCGTCCCCGGCTCCACCGGCCAGACCATCGGCGACATCCTCTACCAGGTGCTCGCGTCGATCGTGCTCGTCACCGCCGTCGCTTCGGTCAGTTCGCTCATTCTGCTGCTGGTGCCCCGGTCTCGGGTGGTGCGGATCGGGCTGCCGATCACGCTCGGACTGCTTGCTCTCGGCACGAGCCTGGTTCTCGTCACGATCTGGGTGGAATCAGCGTGGGAACTCGAGTGGCTGACCCGCCTCAACGGCATCATATGGATCCTCGCCGCACTCGGAGTCGTCATCGTGCCGCTGACCTCGCTGCTGCTCAGGGCCGGGTCGAAGCCTGCGGGCGCCGACCGCGCCGGCGAGACATCAGCCCGGTCGACTCAACCGTCGTCATCTCAGCCGTCGTCCCAACCGGCGCCGGCCCTGTCGCCTTCGACGCTCGATCGCATCAACGCCGCCGCGCGGGCCGAGGGCATCACTGCAGATGAGCTCATCGATCGGCTTCTGACCGCGGAGCCTCGAACCCCCTCGGCAGACGAGAGTCGATGAAGCCTGCGACGAAGGCGCCGATGACGAGCAGGACGAGGAGCGCGATCATGCCGGCGAAGTTCGACAGCACAGGGTTTGTGAAGTCGAACAGTCCCGGCCAGATGGCGTAGACGACCACTCAGCACACGCCCACGAATCCGAACACGTTGAGCGTCGCCTGGCCCGCGGACCGTGCGCGCTTCCCGCTGTGTTTTGAGGCTTCCTCTTCGGGGGTGCCGAACTCGGCGTCGGGTGTCGTCCCCGCCGCCTCGGCCCTGTATTTGACCTCGTGGAGGACGGTGAGGACCTGGTCTTCTTCACACCCGCGCTTGCGCAGGTTCTGGGCGAGCTCGCTGTAGTAGCTCATGACAGGTTCGCTTTCGTTTCGGTGTCGGCATTCACATCGCTGTCCACCGCGGTTTCCTCGTTCTCTGGGCTGTCCCCGCGGGGACGCATCGGTTCACGGTCGGTCGGGCCGCCTCGGCGAAAGATCGATCCACCTCGGCGGAGATGATCGAGGACGACGATGATGCCGAAGACGATCGGAGCCGCGATCGACATGACGACCTCGACCGTGGGGGCGCTCGTCGCATTGAGGTCGGCACCGGCGAGCACGCCCAAACCGAACGCGAAGACGTTGTTGACGATGTGGAAGGCCATTCCGGCCTCGAGACCGCCGGTGATGATGGTCAGGGTGCCGACGATGACGGCGAAGATGCCGACGTCGATGAGTCCCGGCAGGTCGTAGACGTGGCCGACGACGAAGATCGGCACGGGGATGAACACGGCCCACGCGGGGTGGCGCAGCCATGAGCCGATGATGTTCATGGCCAGGCCGCGGAAGACGATCTCCTCGGCCGTCGCCTGGAACGAAACGAGGAGGATGATTGCGATGAGCATGGCGAGCACTTGGCTGTTCCACACGATTCCCGAGGTCAGGTTGCCCATCGCCCCGTCGGAGAAGGCGACCATGACGATCGCGCAGACCACCCATACGGCCGCACCGACCAGCAGATACCGTCCGAGCCGAGCCCATCGCATGCCGCCGCGGAGCGAGATCATCGAGGAGAAAGAGCGCCGGTAGATGCATAGGGTCGCGAGCTCGGCGGCCGGCCACATGAGGATGACGTTGACGAGTCCGAAGAGGACGCCCGTGGTCGTGTTCATGTCGATGAGGCGTTCCCACCATGTGTTGAAGTCACCGTCGACGCCGAGGGCGAAGAGTGCCCAGAGAAAGAAGCCGGCGAACTGACGATGATAGCGCCGAGGCGGCTCGACGGAACCGGGTCCGGGCAGGTTAGGGGCCGGCTGGGTTGCTGTGGTCATGGGCGACCGAGTGAAACGGGGGAGATTTCTTATGCCTCCACCCTCTCGAAACCGGCGGCCACTGACCATCGGCCGAGGGCCAGACTTCTTTCATCCTTTCGGGCGACAGACCATCCGTCTTCTCACCGGTAGGCTCGAAGGGTGACACCTCGCCCCGCCCGCCGCCCGCTCGCGCATGCCCTCCTCTGGACCGTCATCTCCGCGGTCGTCGGCGCGCTCCTGCTCTTCATCGTCATCGGAAAGCAATGGCCGAACTCTGATTCCACCGCGGCTGAGACAGATGCGCTCAGTGCCGAAATCTTCGTCCACATCGTCTTCGGGCTCGTTTCCTTCGTCTGTCTGCCGATCGTGCTCCTCTTCGATGGGCGCCGGATACCGCGCAAACAACTGCGGCCGAAGGTCCTTGCCTCAGAAAAGCTGCGCGAATTCCTCACAGTCACCGGGCACGGCGGTGATGAGTTCCTCGCCGCCGACGGATCCGCCGAATCGCTTCAGCGGCGTCCGGGAGGCTGGATTCCCGTCACTGTCGGGATCATCGGCATACTCCTCGGCACGGTCAGCATCCTCGGCGCCCTCGCCGCGTCGATCATGCTCGTCTCCTTGTCGGCCAGACGCAGTTGGGCTCTCGATTTCGTCGGCCTCGCAGCCACACTGGCAGCCTTTTCCGCAACCTATGTGCTCACACCGCAGGCGGCGGGGGCTTTCGAACTTCCCGTATTCGTCTTCGGCGGCACGATGTATGCCGTCGTCGTCATCATCGGCGTCATCCGCGGCGCCCGCGAGCAGGGCTTCATCGACTCCGCCGCCCAGACCCTGCTGCGCGAACGCTCCCGGCAGGACCGAGCCATCGCCGAGGTGCGCCGCGGCATCGCCCGCGACATGCACGATTCCCTGTCCCACCATCTCTCCGTCATCGCGATGTACTCCGGTGCCCTGTCCGTGCGGCAGGACCTCGACCCCGACGAGGTCCGTGAAAGCGCCCGACTCATCGCCGACGCCGCGCGTCGCTCCGGTGTCGAACTGCGTGAGGTGCTCACCATGCTGCGCAGCGACGATCAGGGCACGGTCATCGACCCCGACATCGACCGCCTCGTCGCAGCCAGGGGCGACACCGCCGAACTGCGCTACCTCGAACCGGTGACCGCCGAAGTCCTCCACCGGTGTGGGGCGCTCGAGCAGACGACGATCTACCGCTTCGTCCAGGAAGCGATCACGAACGCGGTCAAGCACGCCCCGGGCCAGACGGTGACGATCAAAGTCGGCTTCGATGAGGCCGACGGTCATCTGGTGCTCGTCGCCAGCAATCCGCACACAGGTCTGGCCCCGGCCTTCCGCGCCGGATCACAGCAGCTCGTCACCGGATCCGGGTTGGGACTGCTCGGCCTGCGGGAGAGAATGGAGGCCATGGGCGGCGATCTCACCGTGACGACGACCCCGGAATTCACCCTCCGCGCCCGCATCCCCGTCGATGCCGACATCTTCACAGACGGCGACGCCCCGGGAACTGCCGGTGCGATCGACTCCCCCGACGAGCAGGAGACGCAGCCATGAGCATTCGGGTAATCATCGCCGACGACGAGTCGCTCATGCGCTCGGGTCTCAAGCTCCTCCTCGGCGCGGCGACCGATATCGAGGTCATCGCCGAGGCGGTCGACGGTGTCGAAGCCATCGACCTCGCCCGTCGGCTGAGTCCCGACCTCGTGCTCATGGACATCCGGATGCCCCGTCTCGACGGCCTCGAGGCCGCGCAGACGCTGCTGTCCGATCCCGAACATCCCCAGGTGCTCATGCTCACGGCCTTCGGGACCGACGATTTCATCCACCGCGCCCTGCAGTCCGGGGCGGCCGGGTACATCCTCAAGGACACCCCGCCGGAAGAGCTCATCAACGCCGTTCGCGCGGCAGCAGACGGCACACGGACTCTGTCGGCGACCGCCTTGGCCACGTTGATGTCGTCTCGTCCGTCCGCCTCGGCGCCGGGTGAGGATCCGCTGGCGATGTTGTCGACCAGGGAACGGGAGATCGCCGAGGCGGTCGCTCAGGGATTGACGAACGCGCAGGTGGCGCGGTCGCTGTTCGTCTCGACTGCGACGGTGAAGACTCACCTGGCGCGCACCTTCGACAAGCTTGAGGTGACCTCGCGGGTGCAGCTGGCGCTGCTCGTCAACGCCCGTCGGTGAGCCTCCTTAGTCGATCATTTCGGGGCCATACGGATGGCGCCGTCGAGGCGGATCGTCTCCCCGTTGAGCATCGGATTGGCGACGATCGATTCGACGAGCTGCGCGTACTCGGCGGGCTTGCCCAGTCGGGCCGGGTGCGGCACGGACTTGCCGAGGGATTCCTGTGCCTCGGCGGGCAGGCCGGCCATCATCGGTGTCTCGAAGATGCCGGGTGCGATGGTGACGACGCGGATGAGAGAGGCAGCGAGTTCGCGGGCCATCGGCAGGGTCACGGCGGCCACGGCACCCTTGGACGCCGAGTAGGCGATCTGGCCGATCTGGCCGTCGAAAGCCGCGACGGAGGCGGTGTTGACGATGACTCCGCGCTCTTCGCCGTCCGGCTCCTGCTGCTGCATGGCCGCAGCGGCGAGGCGGCAGACGTTGACGGTGCCGACGATGTTGATGTTCAGCACCTTCTGGAATGCCTCGAGCGGCAGCGGACCCTTGCGGGAGACGAGCTTTCCGGGTGTCGCGACGCCCGCGCAGTTGACGACGACGCGCAGAGCGCCGAGCCCGGTGGCGGTGTCGACGGCGGCCTGCACCTGCTCTTCGTTCGTCACGTCGGCGGTGACGAAGTGGGCGGAATCGCCGAGTTCGGCGGCGACCTGCTGCCCCACCTCGGCGTTGAGGTCGACCATGACGACCTGGGCGCCGGCGGCCAGAAGGCGTTCGGTGGTGGCGCGGCCGAGTCCGGAGGCTCCGCCGGTGACGAGGGCGACGGTGTTCGTGAGATCCATGGGTGTCCTTTGCATCGCTGAGCGAACAGTTGATCACTGCGACTCTAACGCAGATGTGGGGACGGTCACTGTGCAGGGTCGGGTGGGGCCGCCTCGGCGAGGGGGCACCTGGACGGCGGCGCCGGTCGCGACAGGAACGGTGTCAGTCGACACGGGGACGACAAAGCCCGCCGGTCGGGTGACCGGCGGGCCTGTCTCGGCTCAGCTGCGAGGGCGGACTCAGGCGGCCTGCTCCTCGGCACCGGCTTCGCGCACGGACTTCAGGGCCTCGCCCCAGGCGACGATGTCGTCGACCATGGAGGCGAACGGGGCGGCCGAGACCTCGGTCGGGGCGAAGGCGCCGTCGGCGACGTCGGTGAAGATCGAGAACGACGCCTGGTCGCGGACGACGGCGAGCTTGTAGTTCGCGAGGATGTGGCGCAGGTGCTCAGCGGCGCGCACTCCCTTGTCGGCGCCGTAGTTCACGATGCCGGCGACCTTGTGGTTGAACTCGGTGGCGACGAAGTCGAGGGCGTTCTTCAGCGAGCCCGAGATCGAGTGGTTGTACTCCGGAGTGACGAAGATGAAGGCGTCGAACTCTTCGAGCTTCGCGCCCCAGGCCTTCGTGTGGTCGTTGGCGTACATCTTCGCACCGGCGGGGACCACCTCGTCGAGGAGGGGCAGATCGAAGCTGCCGAAGTCGACGACCTCGGCACGGACGTCATCATTGGAAGCCAGCTGCTGCTCGACCCAGCTCACGATCTGTGGGTTGAGCGCCTGCGGGCGGGAAGTTCCGGGAATGATGGCAATGTTGAGCATATGCGTCCTCAAATCGTTGAGCGGTGTCCACCGGCCGGGCGGCCGCGGCGGTCGAGTTCATGGGTGGAGCCTGCGACCTCGGCGAACCGGATCGGCTGCAACTCCACACCGGCCAACATTGTTGAACGCTCAATCATTCCCGGCGATCGAGTGACCCTGGTCACCATGTCCGACATCTGTCGGATCGGGTTCCGGGAACGGTGATACCGTAATTCCGCGCGAAATCAGGCCCGCAGAGACCGCCCGTCGTGTATGGTCGTTGGGCAAGTGAAAGACTGTTCGTTAAAAAGTCGGCTTCAACGGAAAACAAGGCAAGGAGTCCGGTCATCGTGCGCTCAACCAACGGCCGTAACAATATTCTCCGCTCGGCCCGGGACACCTTCGCGGACAAAGGATTCGACGGCGCGTCCATCCGCGATATCGCACAGACAGCAGGTCTGAGCCTCTCAGCGCTCTACTACTACTTCCCATCCAAGCAGGAAGCTCTCTACGAGCTCGTCCACACGGCGTATACCTGGTACGTCGAGCACTGCCGAGCGGTCATCGCCGACGTCGATGACGATGTCGTCGATCAGCTGGCCGTGGCGGTGCGCTACCTCGCCCGCTATCGCATGGAGAACGTCTCGGTCTCCACCGTGCTGCTGCGCGACACCGAACGGCTCACCGGCGACAATGCCGTCCGCGTGAAGGAACTCCAGCGGGAGGCCCGCGAGATCATGGGCGATATCGTCCAGGCCGGCATCGACTCGGGTAAGTTCCGCGTCAGCAGTGCGGCTCTGGCCACTCGCGCCATCCACTCGATCTGCAATTCGCTCTCGCTGTGGTACCGGCCGACGGGTGACCTGACTCCTGACATGATCGAGCGCGACTTCACTCAGTACTCGATGCGCATCCTCGGTATCGACCCCGACGAGGCCGAACTCGACCGCTTGCTGGCCCTGCCGGTCAATCAGGCCGGAATGCTCGACTTCATCGCCGACACCAACTGACCCCGTTGCTACCTGACGGCGGCGCAGCAAC
>NZ_JBPIZD010000029.1:0-37856 GCF_051172395.1 Brevibacterium sp. H602
GTCAGGTAGTAATCAGGGGGTTTGGTGGGTGTATTCGCCGCCTAGGATCGTGGCCTTGACCGGGATCTGCGCGATCTCGTCGGCAACGACGTTTGCCGGGTGGGTTTCCAGAGCGACGAAGTCGGCGAGTTTGCCGCGGCTCAGCGTCCCCTTGTCCGCGCCCTGGCCCGAGGCCTTCGCCGCCTCGACCGTGTAGGCCGCGATCGCCTCATCGACGCTTAGGGCTTCGGCCGCCGAACCCATGACGTCCCTGCCCCGGGTCCTGCGGGTGACGAAGGCTTCGATTCCGCGCAGCACATTCCCGTCGGCGCAGGGACGGTCAGAGCTGCCGGCCATCGGCACACCCGCGTCGACGAACGACTTCGCCCGGTAGATCAGGTGCCGGCGGTCCGGCCCGAGCGAAGCGTTCATCCCGTCCCCGATTCCGTCGGCGAACGCCGCCTGCGGAGTGACGACGATACCGTGCTCGGCCAGCGTCGCCAGGTGCTCGTCATGGACCAATGCGGCATGCTCGATCCGGTTGGGCACCGCCCGGCGGCCATAGCGCTGCTGCGCCTCGACGATGTTGGCGACCGCGGCATCCACGGCGGCATCACCGATGGCGTGCACGGCCAGCGACCAGCCGGAGGCATAGGTGTCGAGGATCTGCTGACGCAGCACCTCCGCGTCGTCCTGCAGATAACCGGGGTGGTCCTTGCCCGCATAGTTCTCCCGCAGCGCCGCGGTCTCGCCGGACAAGGCACCGTCCATGAAGAACTTCACGGGCCCGATCGAGATGAGATCATCGCCGAGGCCGGTGCGCAGTCCCGCATCCAGACCGATGCCGAACCCGTCGGCGGAGTTCGCCGCGATCGGGTGCAGCCCGTCGGCCTGCGGCATGAGCTGAGCTCGCGCCCGCAGCTTGCCCTCCTCCCGAGCCCGCAGGTAGCCGCTGATCTCGATGGGGGAGTGCCCGATCCAGCCATAGGCGATTCCGCATTCGCCGAAGGACGTGATGCCCTCCTTCGCGTAGTACGCCGTCGCCAGATCGAGGGCGTCGACGACGGTGTCGAGCGAATACGGGCGGATGAGATCCTGCACCAGAGTCTGCGCGGTCTCTTCGATCAGCCCCGTCGGATGTCCGGCCGCGTCACGCACGACCTTGCCGCCGACCGGCTCCTCGAAGCCGGGGTCCAGAATCCCCGACCGACGCATCGCCTCGGTGTTGGCGATCGCGGCATGACCGGACGTCTGCCGCATGAACAGGGGCCGGTCCCCGGTGATCTCGTCAAGACGGTTCAGGTCCGGGTACTGCCCGTCGTAGTCACGGTGGGCATACCCCGTGGCTT
This sequence comes from Brevibacterium sp. H602, assembly GCF_051172395.1. Classification (NCBI taxonomy): domain Bacteria; kingdom Bacillati; phylum Actinomycetota; class Actinomycetes; order Micrococcales; family Brevibacteriaceae; genus Brevibacterium; species Brevibacterium sp. H602. The sequence continues at coordinate 1,329 of NZ_JBPIZD010000029.1, forward strand.
CGATCCATTCCCCGGACGGAGTCGTCGCCGCGGCCTTCTCGAGTGCGGCATACACATCGGGCAGACCGCCGGGCAGCGCCGTGACATCGACAGAGGCCAGGGTGAGACCGAACCAGGTCGTGTGGCAGTGGACGTCGTTGAAGCCCGGCAGCACAGTCGCCCCGCCCAGGGACTCGACACGATCGGCTGTGACACCGTCGAGCTCCTCGTCGAAGCCGATGATCCGGTTGCCCCACACCCCGATCCTCTGCGCCCGCGGGCGCGTCGGATCAAGGGTGAATGCGTCGAGGTCGGTGAAGATCGCGTCGATTCTCATGCATCCACCTTAGTCAGATTCGTTCGCCATCCGCCCCACCGTTCACGGCAGGCCGCTGCTGAGTTCACGGCAGGCGCGCCCCGCGCACGGCCGGATCCGTGATGCAGTGGACGAGCGAGAGCCCCTTGTGCTCCAGCGCCTGTTCGAACGCGTCGCGGAAGTCCTCGGTCCGCTCGACGCGGATGCCGAACCCGCCGAACGCCGTGGCCATGGCTGCGAAATCCGGGTTCTGCAGTGCCGTGGCCGTCGCGCGGCCCGGATATTCGCGGTCCTGATGACCGCGGATCGTGCCGTAGACCGAATTGTCGTTGAGCACGACGGTGATGTCCGCGCCGTACTGGACGGCCGTGGCCATCTCCTGCCCGTTCATGAGGAAATCCCCGTCGCCGGCGATGCAGAATACGGACCGTTCCGGATGGACGAGCGCGGCGGCGACCGCGGCAGGCAGGCCGAATCCCATCGACCCGTTGCGGGGCCCAAGCGCCGAGGGGAACCCGTGCGTAGGCAGGAACCGGGTCGCCCAGCCGGAGAAGTTCCCCGCCCCGTAGGTGATGATCGCGTCGTCCGGCAGCAGGTCCTGCACATGGACGAAGGCTTCGTCCATGTCGACGAATCCCGCCGAGGCGGCCGACCCCGACGCTGCCGCCTGCGGTGTCCGCCACGCCTCGAGCTCGGCCCGAGCCTCGGCGACCCAATCCGGCAGCGGCACAGCATCCCCGGCCGCTTCGGACAGGTCATCGCCGAGCGGCGGTTCGTCGATCGACCCGTCGGAGGAGACCGAATAGGTGCGGGTGCCCTCCTCGGTGAACAGGGATTGCGCGAACCGGCTCACCGAGGTGACGATGTGCTGGTCGAGACGACCGAAGTGACCGTGCGCATCGGCATCGGGGCCGATGACGACGGTGCGCTGGTCGACGCCGTTCGTGAACCCGTCGGTGGCCACATCGGTGCGGACGCAGCCCAAGTAGATGTGCAGGTCCGCCTCGGCGAGGACTCTCTTCGCCACGGGGGCCGCACCGTAGCCCAAGATGCCGAGGAAGTTCGGACTGTCGTGGTCGATGCCGTCATAGGCGCGGAAGGTGCCGATCACGCCGAGGCCGCGGTCGCGTGACCACTGGGCGATGCGCCGTGAGGTCGACGGCGACCAGTCCTCGCCGCCGATGATGAGAACGGGACGGTCGGCGGCGGTGATGCGGGCGCGCAGCTCCGTGACGTCCCCGGCATACGGTGAGGCCGAACCGTGCACGCGAGGGGGCAGCACCGTTCCCGAACTCGGGCGGACGAGGACCTCTTCGGGCAGACCGACGATGACGGGACCGGGCCGCCCGGTCACGGCGGTGTGCATGGCGTCGACGACCACCTCGGCGGCCTTATCGGGGTCATCGAGGGTGAGCACCTTCTTCGCGGTCGAGGAGAACCAGCCGTCCAGATCGAATTCCTGGAAGGATTCGCGACCGCGATGATCGGTGGGGATGAGGCCGACGAAGACGACGAGCGGGGTCGCATCCTGGTAGGCGGTGTGGACGCCGACCTTGACGTTCGCCGCACCGGGACCACGCGTGACCATGGCGATTCCGGGCACTCCGGTCATCCGCCCCTCGGCGACGGCCATATATGCGGCCCCGCCCTCCTGGCGGCAGACGATCGGGGTGATCGACGAATCGCGGAGTCCGTCGATGACATCGAGGTACGACTCGCCGGGAACCAGATAGGTGCGAGTGACTCCGTGTGTTTCGAGTTCCTCGACGATGAGATGACCTGCAGAAAGAGACGCGGAGGTGTCCATACTCCATGCTTATCATCATTTCGCCTCCTGTGGTTGTCTCAACTGCCCACCACCCTGCCCATTCGAAACTGTGAGGTCGTATGATCGTGCAACAACGGAATCAGTACGGTCCGCCGACTGAGCCCGTGAGCAGGAATTCCACACCGGACCGGGGTGGGGACTGAGACTGACAGCCAGGAGGCTCTCGCATGACCGGAATCGACTCCGACCAGGCAACGGCGCAGGAGTTTGAGCCCGCCGACCTCGGCGGCGGCCGCAGGCACGGTCGCGTCGGAGCCCCCTCGACGCCGCGCCGGGCGCAGCTCGAGCGGGATCCGGGAATGCCGGCGAGCACGTGGCGGCTGCGCTCCGATGCGTGGGAGTACCTGAAGTTCGCGATCAAACGTCTGGCCGTCAGCGGCGGGGACTTCTCGATGATCGCCGAAGACGGCGAGGTGTGGCGCTCGCTGCGTTCGCTGAAGACGATCGAGCTCTACTGGGCAGGTTTCGGTCAGCGCTATGTCGAGGAGATCACCGACCTGCTCTCGAACGGCGAATTCGACCGTGCGCACGACATGATCACACGTGCGGTCAACCGGCTCCGGGGCACCACCGTGCCCGACACCGGTGAAGACGACCTCACCGAGGATGAGCGCGCCGAACTCAAGGACCGCCAGGACACCCGTCCCCGCTTCGAGGTCCTCATCGTCGACGAGACCACCGAGGGCGGCCGCGATGAGCTGCACACGGATCTGCTCAAACTCCGCAACGCCTCCGACCAGTTCATCTACGACTACGTCATCGTGCCCACCGCCGACGATGCGGTGGCGGCGGCCCTGACGAACCCGAACCTGCTCGCCTGCGTCATCCGTCCCGGTTTCACCGACAACACCCGCGAGGTGCTCAGCCGTGACCTGCGCGATTCCATCGAGTTCGCGCACACCTCGACGAAGGAGTCGCCGACGGCGCCGATGAGTCCGCTCAATTCGGTGCGCCGGGTGCTGCGGCTGGCCGACACCCTGGCGAATCTGCGCCCCGAACTCGACCTCTACCTCATGGCAGGCGCCCATATCGAAAGCCTCGCAGGTGCCCTGACCCACCGGTTCCGTCGTGTCTTCCGCCGCGAGGACCAGTTCGAACTCCACCTGTCTCTGCTGCGCCGCATCCAGCACCTCTACGACACTCCGTTCTTCGACGCGATCCGTGAGCACGCCCGCCGTCCGGCTGGTGTCTTCCATGCACTGCCAGTCTCCCGCGGCGGCTCTGTCGTCGGTTCGAAGTGGATCGGGGACTTCGTCGACTTCTACGGACTCAACTTGCTGCTGGCCGAATCCAGTGCCACCTCCGGTGAGCTCGATTCTCTGCTGGCACCGGTGCACACGCTGAAGAAGGCGCAGTCGCTGGCCGCTCGCGCCTACGGTGCCAAGCGCACGTACTTCGTCACGAACGGCACGTCGACGGCGAACAAAATCGTCCACCAGGCCGTCGTCTCACCCGACGAGGTCGTCATGGTCGACCGCAACTGCCACAAGTCCCACCACCATGCGCTCATGCTCACCGGTGCTCGCACCGCCTACCTCGAGGCGTACCCCCTCAACGATGTCGCCTTCTACGGGGCGGTGCCGCTGGGCAGGATCAAGCAGCTGCTGCTCGACTACCGTGCCGCCGGCCGCCTCGACGAGGTGCGGATGATCACCCTGACCAACTGCACCTTCGACGGAATCGTCTACGACCCCTACAAGGTCATGTCCGAATGCCTGGCGATCAAGCCCGACCTCGTCTTCCTTTGGGACGAAGCCTGGTTCGCCTTCGCCCGATTCCACCCGGTCACCCGCAAGCGCACCGCCATGGTCGCCGCGGAGACCCTGGAGGAGAACCTGTCCACGAACGCCCACGCTGCTGCGTACCGGGAGCAGCAGAAGCGCCTGTTCGATCCCGAGACCGGCGCCCCCGCCCCCGATTCGGTGTGGCTGGAGGAGGACCTGCTGCCGCCGCCGGACGCGACGATCCGCGTGTACGCGACCCAGTCGACGCATAAGACGCTCACCGCGCTGCGTCAGGGGTCGATGATCCACGTCTATGATCAGGAGTTCTCCTCCGGCGCCGAGGATGCCTTCCACGAGGCGTATATGACCCACACTTCGACGTCGCCGAACTACCAGATCCTCGCGTCCCTCGACCTCGGTCGCAGGCAGGTGGAGATGGAGGGCTTCGCACTGGTGCAGAAGCAGCTCGACCTGGCGATGAGTCTGTCCTCGGCGATCGCGCGTCACCCGTTGCTGAAGAAGACGTTCAAGGTGCTCACCGCCGCCGATCTCATCCCCGAGGAATACCGGGTGACCGAACGGACGATGCCGCTGCGCGATGGACTGTCGACGATGTGGGACGCCTGGGTCCGCGACGAATTCGTCGTCGATCCCAGCCGCATCACCGTCGAGATCTCGGGCACGGGAGTCGACGGGGATACGTTCAAGCACGAGCACCTCATGGACCGCTACGGCATCCAGGTGAACAAGACGAGCCGGAACACCGTGCTGTTCATGACGAACATCGGCACCTCACGCTCGGCCATCGCCTACCTCATCGAGGTGCTGGTCAAACTGGCGGGGATGTTCAATGATCCGCACGAGCTCCACGAACAGGACGCGTTGACCGAACCGGCCGCGGTGATGCCGCCGCTGCCCGACTTCTCAGCCTTCGCCCCTGACTACGCCGCCGAGGTCCCGGCCGACGACCCGTCGAAGCAGCTGCCCGACGGCGACCTGCGCACCGCCTACTATGCGGGGCTGCGCCGCCAGAACATCGAGCATGTGCTGCCGCATGAGCTGCGGCGCCGTGTCGAGAACGGGGAACAGCCGGTCTCGGCCGGATTCGTCACCCCGTACCCGCCCGGGTTTCCGGTGCTCGTGCCCGGACAGGTCATCACCGCCGAGGTGCTCGATTTCATGTCGGCGCTGGACACCCGCGAGATCCACGGCTATGACTCCCGCCAGGGCTACCGCGTCATCCTCAACGAGGTCCTGGAGAACTGAGCGAGATCGACCGTGCAGACCAACCGTCTCATCCAGACCGTCGAAGCCCACACCGAGGGGCTGCCCGTCCGCGTCGTCACTGGGGGAGTGGGACCATTCCCCGGTGAGTCCATGGCCGATCGCCGGGAGTGGTTCATCGAGAACTCCGACGATCTGCGGACCTTCCTCATGTGCGAACCCCGCGGACACGGGTGGCTCTAGGGTGCGATCCTGCAGCCGCCGACCCGTGCCGACGCGGACTGGGGAGTGCTCTTCATCGAGGTCACAGGGGTGCTGCCGATGTGCGGCGCCGGCACGATCGCGGTCGCGACGGTGCTCGTCGAGATGGGAATGGTGCCCGTCGTCGAACCCGTCACGACCGTGCGTCTGGATGCCCCGATCGGGCTCATCACCGCCGAGGTGGTCGTCCGGGACGGGCGCGCACAGTCCGTGACCATCGTCAACGTCGCCTCGTATGCGCACGCCCTCGACCAGTCCGTCGAGGTGCCCGGACGGGGGACGATCGCCTGCGATATCGGCTTCGGCGGGAACTTCTACGCCTTCGTCTCCGCTGCCGACGTCGGCATCCCGTTCGAGCGCGATCGCGGCGGGGACTTCATCTCTGCAGGCCGTGAGATCATGGCAGCCGTCAACGAGCAGATCGACCCGGTGCATCCGGAGACCGGCTTCCGCGGCTGCGAACATGTCGTGTTCCTGACCCCGCCGACGGAGCCGGTGCCCGATGGCGAAGCGCCGGATGCCCGCCATGTGCTCATCAAACACCCCGGCTGGCTCGACCGGTCGCCCGGAGGCACCGGGACGAGTGCGCTCATGGCCGTCCGGCACGCCCGCGGACAGTTGGGCCTGAACACGGATTTCGTCAACGAGTGCTTCATCAGTACCTCATTCACCGGCCGCCTCGTCGAGGAGACGACCGTCGGCGAGCACGTGGCCGTGGTGCCGACGATCACCGGCAGTTCTTGGCTGACCGCGACCTCGCAGTTCATGCTCGACCCCAGCGACCCGTTCCCCGCCGGATTCACCCTCTGAGCCTACGGGGAGACGCCGACCGCTACCCCAGTTGGCCGGGATGGAGGACGCGGGAGAGGAAGTCCTTCGTCCGCTGCTCCTGGGGATTGCCGATGACGTCCTTGGCCGGTCCGGCTTCGACGACGACTCCGCCGTCCATGAAGACGACGCGGTCGGCGACCTGGCGGGCGAACTCCATCTCGTGGGTGACGACGACCATCGTCATTCCCGCCTCGGCGAGGTTGCGCATGACCTGGAGGACATCGCCGACGGTCTCCGGGTCGAGCGCCGAAGTCGGCTCGTCGAAGAGCATGACGTCGGGGTCCATGCTCAGGGCCCGGGCGATCGCCACGCGCTGCTGCTGACCGCCGGACAGCGATCCCGGCTTGGCCTCCATCTTCTCGGACAGCCCGACCTTCGCGAGGTTCGCCTCGGCGACCTTGTTGGCCTCGGCCTTCGATCGTTTGAGGACCTTCGTCTGCGCAATCGTGAGGTTCTCCCGCACGGTGAGATGGGCGAAGAGGTTGAAGGACTGGAAGACCATGCCGATACGGGTGCGCGCGGCGTCGATGTCGAGATCGAGGTCGGTCATGTCCATGCCGTCGACGACGATCGACCCTCCGGTAGGAGTCTCGAGCGTGTTGATGCATCGGAGCATCGTCGACTTGCCTGAACCCGAGGGGCCGATGACGCAGACGACCTCTCCCTTGTCGACGTCGAGGTTGATGTCGGTGAGGACCTGGTTCGTGCCGAAGCTCTTCTGGAGGTTGCGGATCGCGATGATCGGGGTCTTCGTCCCTGTGTGCGAGGTGGTTGTCATCATTTCACTCCAGAATCTGCGGAACCGTATTTGCGCTCGAGGACCCGCGACAGGTACGACAGCGGGATCGTGATGATGAGGTAGCACAGCGCGATGACGATGAAGGGGGTGAGGTTGGCGGTGTTGACGATCTCGGCGCGGCCGAGTGCGGCGAGCTCACGGCCGTCGACGGAGGATCCGAGGATGTAGGCCAGCGATGAATCCTTGGTCAGCAGAATGAGCTCGTTCGTCAGCGGCGGCAGGATGATGCGCATCGCCTGCGGAAGGACGATCGTGAACATCGCACGCGATGATGACATACCCAGTGAGCGGGCGGCCTCGATCTGGCCTTTCGGCACGGCCTGGATACCGGCGCGGATCGTCTCCGCCATGTAGGCGGAGGACACGAGTCCGAGGGCGATCATGATGATGACGAGCTGCGGGAGGATGAAGCCGGGGAAGGCCACCGGCAGACCGAATCCCATGACGAGGAAGACGACGAGGGCGGGCAGCCCGCGGAAGAACTCGATGTAGATCGTCGCCAGCCAGCGGTAGACGCCGACCGAGGACAGGCGCATGAGGGCGACGGCAAGAGCGATCGCCAGGCCGAGGGCGAAGCCGAGAACGGTGAAGACGACTGTGTTCTTCAGCGCTCCCGTGATGACTTCGGGGAACATGTCGGCGGCGATGTCGAAGCGCCCGAACGTGTCGATGAGCGTCGGCCAGTCGGCGACCAGCGCGACGATGATCGCGATGACGACGAGGATGGCGTATTGGATGCCGCGGGAGAGCTTCGCCTTCTGGCGTTTGCTCATCTTCGCTTTCGGGGTGGCGGTGGCGGTCGGGACGGCTGGGCCGGTCTGGCGGCCGTCCTCGCTCGCGGTGGGAACTGACATGGTTGTCCTTCGAAAAACTGTGGCGGGGGTGTCCGCCGGAATGCGTGCCGTGAGAGTTGGAAAAGACTCAGGCAGGTCGGTCGAACTCAGCCGAACGGGCGGCCTGCAACGACTTCATCGCAGCAGGCCGCCCATTCGCAGGTGATCACTTCGGTGCTTCTCCGAACCACTTCTTGTAGATCTTGTCGTACTCGCCGTTGTCCTTGATCTCCTTGATCGTGTCGTCCACGGCCTTCTTCATCTCGGTGTTGCCCTTCTTCATCGAGATGCCGTAGTGCTCATCGGTCTTGATATCGAAGCCGACAGCAAACCCCTTGTTCTCGGTGTTGTAGTTGTAGAGCACGCCGTTGTCGTTGATGACGGCATCGACCTGACCGGTCTTGAGGGCCTCGAGCGAGAGCGGCAGATCCTCGTAGGTGATGACCTCGGAATCCTTGAAGTTCTCAGTGGCGTAGTCGAGGCCCGTGGTGCCGGACTGAGCGGCGATCTTGAAGCCCTTGAGCGCCTTCTCGTCCTTCGCGGTCTTGTCGGCCTTCGTCAGAATCGCCTGGTTCGCATCGAAGTACGGCTCGGAGAAGTCCGTGGCCTCTTCGCGTTCGGGGGTGATCGTCGTCGCCGCTGCCGCGACATCGCACTTCTGCTGATTGAACTCCGCGCCCGAGGTGATCGTCTCGAACGAGGTGTTGATGATCTCCTGTTCGACGCCGAGCTTCTTTGCGACGGCATCGACGATGTCGACGTCGAATCCGACGACCTCGCCGTCCTTCTCAAACTGGAAGGGCTGGTAGGACAGGTGGGTGCAGGTGGTCAGCTTGCCTTCCTTGACCAGGGGGACTCCACCCTCTGCGGTCGCTGCAGGTTCGGAATCGCCTCCGCCTCCGCAAGCGGACAGGGCGAGCATGGCGCCGGCGGCCACAATGGCCAGGCTCGAGCGTCGTTTCATAGTTCCTCCAGGGGATCGGTGACAGGTGAGTCACGTACGCGGTCCGCTCTGACGTTGACGTCTGAGCAGTGTCTGTGAGAAATCCTACCGTGAACTGGGTCACACTCATGTCGCATCGATGATCGCCGAGGTGGTTGTGACGAAATCGTAGTCATTCCCGGTGATCGGGACGGCCGCTCGGCAGTCGACCGTGGACGCGAAAGGCCCGACCAACGAAAACGTTGGTCGGGCCCTGATTCAGGAATCTCAGCTCAGCTGATCCTCCATGTCGATCTCCGAGGTGTCCTTGGCCAGCCACAGGGCGATGATCGTAAGGATCGCTGCGGCGATGATGTAGAGGCCGCAGTAGAAGATCGACCCTCCTTCGGCCTGCCACAGAGCGACCATGGCGAACGGTGCGGGACCGGCCCCGATGACGCTGGACATGTTGTACGAGATCGCCGATCCGGTGTATCGGACGTTGGCGGGGAAGAGCTCCGGCAGGTACGCGGCCATCGGTCCGAAGGTCAGCCCCATGAGGATGAAGCCGACGATGAGACCGATGATGACTCCCGGGGTGCCGGCGTTGAACAGGGCGTTGACGACGAGTCCGTAGGCGGCGATGAGCACGGTCACCCCCAGCAGCATCTTCCGGCGGCCCAGCTTCTCCGCCAGTGGTCCGGAGACGACGGTGAAGATGCCGAAGAACACGACGCCGATGATGAGGTAGGTGAGGAACTCGTTCTTCGAGTACCCCAGCCCTGCGACGAAGCCCGCAGGGTCGAAGGTCTTCCCGGCCGCCTCGGCGGCGGTCTGAGCCTGTTCGGGGGTGGCCGGCGAGGTGCCGTAGGTGAGGGTGAACGCGGTCATGAAGTAGAAGATCACGTAGGTCGCGAGCATGATGAACGTGCCGAGGATGAGCGGCTTCCAGCTCGTGGCGAAGACCCGCCCGAGCGGGGCCTTCGAGATCTGCTGCTTCTGAGCGACGAGCTGGAACGCCGGGGTCTCCATGAGCGACATGCGGACATAGAGGCCGACGGCGACGAGCAGGGCCGAGAGCAGGAATGGGATGCGCCAGCCCCAGGCGAGGAATGCCTCGGGGGAGGTCCAGGTGCCGAGGGCGACGAAGAGCAGGTTCGCGATGATGAAGCCGACGGGGGCGCCGAGTTGTGGGAAGGTGCCCCAGATGGCGCGTTTGCCCTTCGGAGCATTCTCGGTGGCCAGCAGTGCCGCGCCCGACCATTCGCCGCCGAGGCCGACGCCCTGGCAGAAGCGCAGGAGGACGAGGAACAGCGGGGCGAGGACGACCCAGCCCGGCGTGCTGGCGGTCGGCAGCAGGCCGATGAGGAAGGTGCCGATGCCCATGATGAGCAGGGAGGCGATGAGCGTCTTCTTCCGGCCGACGCGGTCACCGAAGTGGCCGAAGATGATCGAGCCGAGTGGGCGGGCGACGAAGGCGACGCCGAAGATCGCGAACGAGCTCAGCAGCTGAGTCGTCGATGTCTGATTGGGGAAGAAGAGGGCCGGGAAGACCAACGAGGAGGCCGTGGCGTAGGCGTAGAAATCGAAGAATTCGATCGTGGTGCCGACCATCGAGGCGGTCAGGACCTTGCCGCGGGTGTTGTTCTTCCGAGTCGCAGCGATTGCGTCGTCGTCGACTCCGGGTGCCGAGGAGGAATTCTCCGGCTGTGTTTCGGTGGACATGGTGGTGGTGCTCCGCTGTTTCGTGAGTGCAGGCACGGGCGGGTGGTCCGTGCCAATGGAAAAGGCCGTCGGCGCTGTGTCTGGCACAGCGTCGACGGCGACGAACCGAGATTACGCTCGTCTCACAAAACGTGAATTCCGAGTCTCACCAATTGGGATTACTAGGTGGTCGAAGTGTTCTGGACAACTCGGACGGACGATCAGTCCGCGGTGATGACCTCGGTGATCGTCACCTTCTCCTTGGGTGCGCCGTCGCCGGCGCCGGAGTCCGTGCCCTTGGCAGCGAGATCCGCGACGGTCTTCGTGCTCTTCTCATCCAGCTGTCCGAACACGGTGTAGTCGGGCGGCAGCGAGCTGTCGTCGTAGACGACGAAGAACTGGGAGCCGTTCGTATCCGGGCCGGAGTTCGCCATGGCCAGAGTGCCGGCCGGGTAGGTTTCGGAGCCGTCGAGCTCATCGGCGAACGAGTAGCCTGGGCCGCCGGAGCCGGTGCCTGTGGGGTCGCCGCATTGGAGGACGAAGATGCCCTCGGTGGTCAGGCGGTGGCATTCGGTGTCGTCGAAGTACTTCTGCGCGGCCAGCGACAGGAAGCTGTTGACGGTGCACGGGGTGCGATCGGCGTCCAGGGTGGCGGCCAGGTCGCCTGCCGAGGTCGCGATGGTGGCCGTGATGCTGCCCTTGGCCTCCGGTTCCTCTGCGGGTGCTTCGACGTCCTTCGCCGCGGACTGCGAATCGGCGGGGTATGAGCACGTTCCCGCCGCGGCCGAGGAGTCAGATTCTCCGGAACCTTCTGCGGAATCCCCCTCGGAATCAGACGATCCGCATCCGCTCAGCAGCAGAAGAGCGAGGACAGCGAAAGCCGCGAGGGTCAGCACGACGGCCGATTTCGGGCGACGGGTCAGGGCATGAGAGCGACTGGGCGCAGGGTGATCCATTCGTTCATCGTATCGGCACTTTCATCGAGACACGGGCGCGGCGTCGAGACACGGGCGTGCACACGCGTTTCTCGACACTCAACCCGTTTCTCGGCGCGGCCTGGGGCTCAGGTGTCGACGGAGGTGCGGGTGCTCGGTTCAGGGGAGCCGCCTCGGCGAAGGAAGATCGCGATGGAGATGACGATGAGTCCGAACAGGCACAGACCCACGCCCACCCAGGACGGTGCTCGGTAGCCGAGGCCGGCGGTGATGACGATTCCGCCGAGCCATGCGCCGAGCGCATTGGCGAGGTTGAAGGCGGCGTGGTTCATGGCCGCGGACAGGCTCGGGGCGTCGTGGGATTCGCGGAACAGGCGCATCTGCAGGGCCGTGGTGATCATCGACCCGGAGACGCCGATGAGGAAGAGCGCGATGATGGCAACGGCCGCGATATGGGTGAAGGCGCCGAAGGCGGCGAGCACGAGAGCCGAGAGGATCATGCCGCCGGTGGCTGAGCGCTCGATGGACTTGTCGACGAGGGGTCCGGCGATGAGGGATCCGGCGGTCATGCCGAGGCCGTAGACGGCGAGCACCCACGGGATCGCGACGCCGGGGACTCCGGCGACGTCGGTCATCGTCGGGGTGATGTAGGTGTAGACGGCGAACATTCCGCCGAAGCCCACGGAGCCGGCAACGAGGGTGAGGATGATCTGCACGCGTCCGAGCGCCTTGATCTCACCGCGGGCCGAGGGCACCGCGCCGAGCTTCACGCGCGGGACGCCGACGGCGACCATGATGACGGTGAGCACTCCGAGACCGGCGACGAGAGCGTAGGCGCTGCGCCACCCGAACATATTGCCGAGTGCCGCGGCGAAGGGCACGCCGAAGATGTTCGCGATCGTCAGGCCGAGCATCACGCGTGACATGGCCCGGCCGCGGCGGTTCGCGGGGACGAGGGAGGCGGCGACGACGGCTCCGATGCCGAGGTACGCACCATGGGGCAGGCCCGAGACGAAGCGGGCGATGTTGAACAGCCCGGCCGTCGGAGCGAGCATCGACGCGAGATTGCCCAGGGCGAAGAGGCCCATCATGCACAGGAGCAGCAGCTTGCGGTCCATGTGGGCGGCGATGGTCGTGATCAGAGGTGCGCCGACGACGACGCCGATCGCGTAGAACGACACTGCGTGCCCGGCCTGGGGGACCGTGATACCGAGCTCCTCGGCGATCATCGGCAGCAGACCCATGGTCGCGAATTCGGTCACACCGATGGCGAAGGCGCCGATCGCCAGGGCGAACACGGCGAATTTGTAGACTCCGCGGGAGACCGGTGCTTCGCTCATAGGACTCCTTCGGAGACGAGGGGTGCGTGGGACGACCGCACCAGCCTATTGCTCATCACCGCCGCTCGGTAGCCCTGAGGACGCAATGTGACGATTCGAACAGGCGTCGACCCGGCGTGCCCTCGCCGAGGTGGCCGTTCGCACCGTGTGAACGCTCAGTCCGCGTTCGCTTCCTCCGCGTCGTATTCGGCCAGGGCCTGCGAGGCGACGGAGAAGGCGGTGTTCGCGCTCGGCACCGAACAGTAGATGGCCGATTGGAGGAGGACCTCCTTGATCTCATCGCGGGTGAGCCCATTGCGGAGCGCGGCCTTGACGTGCATGGCGAGTTCGGCTTCGTGGCCGCCGGCGATCATGGCGGTGAGCGTGATCGCCGAGCGCATGCGCCGTTCGAGACCGGGCCGGGTCCAGATCTCTCCCCAGGCGTAGCGGGTGATGAGGTCCTGGAAGTCGCTCGTGAAGTCGTCGACCTTCGCGTTCGCACGGTCGACGTGGGCGTCGGAGAGCACCTGACGGCGCACGGTCATTCCGGCCTCGCGGACCTCGTCCCGACTGGCCTCCCTCGGCCCGGATGCGGTGGGCAGCGCCGCACCGGTAGGGCTCGTGTCTGCCCCGGAAGCGCCTGCGCCCGCAGCACCGCCGGCCCCGGCGCCGAGTCCCTTCCCGGCGAGGAAGTCGTTGAGCAGTCCCGCGGTCACGGCCGGAGCCTCGGCGGGCACGAGGTGGGCGGCGCCTTCGATGACTTCGAGCAGGGCGCCGGGGACTGCGTTGGCGATCTCGGCGAGCTTCGTCGCCGGAGTCGGCTGGTCCTCGGAACCGGCGACGGCCAGCACCGGGCGGGTGATCTCCGGCAGGCGGCCGCGGACGTCGAAATCGGCGAGTGCGTAGCAGAGGGAGGCGTAGGAGAACCGGTCGGCGTCCTGCAGCGAATGCAGCAGTGCCGCCGAGGCTTCGGGTTCACGGTCCATGAACCCCTCACCGAACCACCGCTGAGCCGAACCGATGATCTGGGTGGGCGTGCCCGAGGTCGCCACGGTCTGTGCACGCTCCTCCCAGGCCGAGGCCTCGCCGATCTTCGCTCCGGTGCAGAACACTGCGATGCGACCGAAGCGATCCGCATGGTCGAGGCCGATCTGCAGTCCGATGGCTCCGCCGATCGAATCCCCGGCGAGGTCGACCGGGGTTCCGGGGGCGGCCACATCCGGAAGGACTCGATCAAGGGTGGCCAGGACCGCCTCGGCGAGGTCGGACATCGTCATCCGCGGAGCCACCGACGTCCCTGCGGGGACGTCGAGCGGAGCCGACCGACCGTGACCGGGCAGGTCGATGCCGATGACCGTCGTCTCCGGGCTGAGCGCGGTCAGCTCGGTCGCGGCCTGCTGCCACAGGGCGGCCACGGAGGTGCCCAGCGAGGGCAGGACGACGAGCACTCGGGCATCGGCGGCAGGGGAGGCGGGTGCGGCAAGAACGGATGCGGTGAGGTCCATGGGTGTCACTTTCTTCGGTCGGTTCTCAAGTCGGAATACGGGTCTCAGTCGACGGGCGGCAGGTCGATCTCCTGCGGTCCGGAGCTGTCGATGGTCGCCAGGATGGTGCGGCGGATGTCCTCGGCTTCACCGAGGTAGGTCTCGGGGGTGAAGAACTCCTCGATTCCGTCCTCGTCGCCGATCTCGGCGCGAAGTGCTGCGACCGGGTCGGAGCCGGGGGCGATGATGGCTGCCCGGGTGTCTTTGTCGATCCGGTCGCCGAAGACGATGCCGAGCTTCTCCCCATAGATCCCGGGGGAGGCGGCGTCGAGGTTCGCGCGCATGGCCTCGGCGTTGACCTTCAGGCCCGCGATCATCTCGTCGAGGATGATGAGCGAGGAGATCGCCAGGGTCATGAGCTCGGACAGGGCCGGCCATTCGGCATGCCAGGCGCCGTCGGAGCGTTCTTCGATGGCTTCGGCGGCAGCCGTGGTCAGGGTGGACAGTGATCCGGGGACGCGCATGCCGTTGCGGTGGAGCAGCACCGCCGAGGTGGGATTCGACTTGTGCGGCATCGTCGAAGATCCGCCGGTCGACGCCAGGGACAGCTCACCGATCTCGGGGCGCACGCCGATGAGGATGTCGCGGGCGATGGAGGCGCCCACGGTGACGCATTGGGCGAGGTGGGAACCCCAAGACAGGGTGCGGACGCGGTCGGTGTGCCAGGGGACGGGGATCTGGGTGAGCGCCGCGTCGGGTCCGACCATCTGCACGTGGAATTCGCGCAACAGGGATTCGGTGGTCTCTCCCGCGAACCAGCGGATCGCGGCGCGGGTGCCGGCGGCCCCGCCGACCTGCACATAGTCGACGTAGGGTGCCTGGCCCTGGACTTCATTGACCTCGGCGGCCCAGGCGGCGGCTTTGAGGCCGAAGGTCGTCGGCAGGGCCGGCTGGGTGAGGGTGCGGGCCAGGCACAGGGTCCTCGCGTGAGCGTCGGAGAGTTCGACGAGGGAGGCGCCGATGACTTCGAGGCGCGCCTGCATCTGCCGCACGACGCGGGAGACGAGCAGCCCGATCGCCGTATCGATGACGTCTTGGCTGGTCAGTCCCCGGTGCAGGCATCGCGAGGCCTCGGGGGAGAGCCGGGAGCGGACGCGGGCGAGAAACGGGATGAGCGGGTTGCCGCCGGATTCGGCGGCCTCACCCAGGGACTCGAGTTCGGTGTGATCGTCCGTGAGCGTGCGGATCGTGGCATCGATGGCGGCGGCCACCTCGGCGCGGATCTCCGACGACACCAGCCCCACCCGTCCCTGCGCGACGATCCAAGCGGTCTCGACTTGGCCGATCGCGGTGATGAACGCGGCGTCGTCGATGGCTTCGGATCCGCGCAGATCGCCGGGGGCGAAGAGGAACCGGGTGTGGGCGGTGTCGGTCATGTCGCTTCAGTCCTCGTGGCTGGGGAATCGGAGGAAGGGGGTTTCCTCCTCACCCTGCAACCGTATGTCGAAGTGCAGCGATCCGTCAGCCCCGCGAGTGGCGATGAGGCGGGTGCGCTCGTCTTCGTCGAGCGAGGACAGGAGCGGGTCGGCGGCCAGGGCCGCGGTGTCCTCGGGCAGATAGATGCGGGTGAAGAGACGATTGAGCAGCCCGCGGGCGAAGATGACGACGCTGATGAAGGGTGCCTTGCCCACCTCGGTGGGGCCTGGGTTGACCGTGGAGAAGCTGAACTCGCCTTCCGGGTCGACGGCGGCGCGGCCGAAGCCGGTGAAGGTGAAGCCGTTGCGGCGCAGCGATCCCGTCTGGCGGGGGACAGTGCCGTGCTCATCGGGCTGCCAGATCTCGAGAATGGCATCGGGGACCGGGTCGCCGGCCCCGTCGTACACGGTTCCTGTCAGCTGCACGGCGCGAGCCGAGCCGGGCGGGACGAGCTCATTGTCGTGTTCGAAGGGCAGCGCGTAGCCGTAGAACGGGCCGACGGTCTGGCCCGGGGTCGGCGTGAGATCAGGGGTCGTGGGGGTGTCAGTCATCGTCCTCTTCTTCCATCCAGGTCCGGTTGGCGCCGGTGAGCACGATGTCCCAGTTGTAGCCCATGAGGAATTCGTGCTCGGTGATGTTGTGGTCATAGGTCGCCACGAGGCGGTCGCGGGCCTTCTGGTCGGTGATCGACTGGTAGATCGGGTCGAGGGCGAAGAGCGGATCCCCGGGGAAGTACATCTGGGTGATCATCCGCTGTGTGAACTCGGATCCGAAGAGCGAGAAGTGGATGTGGGCCGGTCGCCAGGCGTTGTGGTGGTTCTTCCACGGGTAGGGGCCCGGTTTGATCGTCGTGAACGAGTAGGAGCCGTCGTCGCCGGTCAGGGTGCGGCCGACGCCGGTGAAGTTCGGGTCGATCGGGGCCGGATGCTGGTCGCGCTTGTGGATATAGCGTCCGGCCGAGTTCGCCTGCCAGATCTCGACGAGCTGGTTGCGCACCGGGCGTCCTTCGCCGTCGAGGACCCGACCGGTGACGCGGATGCGCTCGCCGATGGGCTCGCCGTCTGCCTGGATGGTCAGATCTGATTCGAGGGTGCCGATGTCCCGGTGTCCGAAGGCGGGGGAGAAGAGCTCGATCGTCTCGGGGTCGGTGTGGCGGGGGTCCTTCGTCGGGTGACGCAGGATCGATGATCGGTAGGGCTGGTAGTCCAGTCGCGGCTGGGTCTCGGGCTTCTTGCCGCCGGCGACGTCCTGTTTGTACTGCGCTTCGATGCCGTCGATCTCGGCAGACAGTGTCGCCTGGGATTCGGCTGCGTCGTCGGGGCCTTTCACTGGCTGATCGTCGGTGTCCGAGCTCTGCTGTGGACTCATCGTCGAACCTTTCTTCGTCTCTTCGTCGGTTGACATCGTGGTGGGGTCGGTGGGGGAGTGGGTCAGCCGTGCGGCCAACCGGTATAGCACTCGGCCAGGTAGCGGCGACCGTGGTCGGATTCGAGGATGGACCGGAGTTCGCCGAGGCTGCGCTTCGTTTCGAAGGCATCCTGAGTCGGGTCGGTGTGGAGCATCCGTGTCATCTGGTACGAGAAGTTCTGGGCCTTCCAGACGCGTTTGGTCGCGGTCTGCGAGTAGCCGGCCAGCGCCTCGGCGTCGGAGTCCTTGAGTGCCTTGATGAGGGCCGGGGCGAGCACCGCGACGTCGGCGAAGGCGAGGTTGAGGCCCTTCGCTCCGGTCGGTGGGACGGTGTGGGCGCTGTCGCCGGCGAGGAACATCGAACCGTGCTGCATCGGCTCGGTCACGGCCGATCGGAAGGGGAGCACGGTCTTGTCGAAGATCGGCCCGGTCTTGAGTTCGAAGCCGTCGGGGCCGTCGACGCGGGCCTGGAGTTCGGCCCAGATCCGGTCGTCGGACCAGTCGGCCACGTCGGTGTCGGGGGAGGCCTGGAAGTACATGCGCTGGACGTTGTCGGAGCGCTGGGAGATGAGTGCGAAGCCGCGTTCGGAGCGGGAGTAGATGAGGACTTCGTGGCTGGGTGGGGCTTCGCAGAGGATGCCGAACCAAGCGAACGGGTACTCGTGGAAGAAGCGCTGCCGGGTGCCGTCGGGGATCATCGAGCGGCAGGGTCCGCGGGAGCCGTCGGCGCCGACGACGTAGCGGGCGTCGATGCGCAGCTCGTCGCCGTCGGAGGTGGTGGCGGTGACCCATGGACGTTCGGTCTCGATATCGCCGAGGCGGGTGTCCGTGACCGAGAAATAGGTGGGGCGGCCGGTCCGTTCGCGGGCGTCGGAGAGGTCGACGAAGATCTCGTTCTGGGGGTAGAGCCAGACGGATTCGCCGACGAGTTCGGGAAAGTCGAAGTGGTTTGAAGAGCCGTTGACTCGGATGTCGATTCCGTCGTGGCGGTGCCCGTCCGTGTGGACGCGCGATTCGACGCCTGCGGCCTCGAGCATGCGCACCGATCCTGCTTCGAGGATGCCGGCGCGGTGGGTGTGGGCGATGTCGTCGCGGCTGCGATTGTCGATGACGACGGACTCGATGCCTGCATTGTGCAACAGGTGCGCGAGCATGAGTCCCGCTGGTCCGGCTCCGACGATCGCGACGTCTGTCTGAAGTTGTGCCACCTTGGCCTCCTTGCCTTCTCTCTTCTCAACAGTGTGCTCCCAGTCACGGACGTGAGGCGACGACGTTCTCAATGAATGGGAGATGTGCGGTGCTGGCGGTGCTCCTGCGGCGCTCCCTGTCGCTCATGGTTGACTGATCCCCGATTGTTGAGCAAAATTGACGGTTGTTGTGTTCGTCCGCGAACCTGCCGTGAACAGAAAGCAGCTCAATGATCATCACCGGACTCATCGTCGGCCTCGTCCTCGGATTCGTCTTCCAGCGTGGACGTTTCTGCGTGACCGGCGCCTTCCGCGACCTCACGCTGACGGGGAACACACGCTGGTTCTCCGCACTCATCGTGCTCATCGCCGTGCATTCCATCGGCCTTTTCCTGCTCAACAGCTTCGGAGTCATCACCCTCGAGGCGGCGCCGTTCCCGTGGCTGGCCTCGATCGTCGGCGGACTGATCTTCGGCTGGGCTATGGTCTACGCCGGAGGCTGCGCGACCGGCACCTACTATCGAGCCGGTGAAGGCCTCGTCGGCAGCTGGTTCGCCCTCATCTTCTACGCGCTCTTCTCTGCGGTCATGAAGCTCGGTCCGCTCGCCGGCTTCACCGAAGGAATCCGGGGTATCACCCTGGACAACGGCAGTCTGCAGGCGAGCACCGGCATCAGCCCCTGGGTCTTCGTCGCCGTCATCTCCGCCGTGGCGATTTGGCTGACCGTCCACCACAAGCGGAAACTCAAGGCCCCGATGGCCACCCTGCCGCCTCGCAAAACCGGTCTGGCGCACCTGCTCACCGAGAAGCGCTGGAACCCCTTCGCCACGGCCGTGGTTATCGGCATCATCGCCACGATCGCCTGGCCGCTGTCGGCCGCCACGGGCCGCAACTCCGGTCTGGGTATCACCACCCCCTCGGCGAACCTCGCCGGATACCTCACCACGGGTGACACGCAGCTCATCGACTGGGGCGTCATGCTCGTCATCGGCATCCTCGTCGGTTCCTTCATCGCCGCCAAGGCCTCCGGTGAGTTCCGGGTGCGCGTGCCGGACAAGGGCACGATCATCAAGTCGATCATCGGCGGCATCGGCATGGGCGTCGGCGCGGCCATCGCCGGCGGCTGCACCGTCGGCAACGCGATGGTCTCGACCGCACAGTTCGAATACCAGGGCTGGGTGTCGATGGTCTTCATGATCGTCGGCTCCGGAATCGCCGCCAAGGTCTCCATCAAACCGAAGAAGTCGCAGGCCGCAGCGCCCGCGGCGGAAAGCAGGACAGTATGAAGCAAGTACTCGAAACCGACGGCCAGGTCTGCCCCTTCCCCCTCGTCGAAGCGAAGGACGCGATGACCGGTCTGGAAGCCGGTGACGAACTCGTCATCAACTTCGATTGCACGCAGGCCACCGAGGCGATCCCGCAATGGGCCGCCGAGAACGGCTACCCCGTCACCCACTTCGACCGGGTCACCGACGCCAGCTGGACCATCACCGTCCAGAAGGCCTGAATCGCAGGAGACACCAACCACATCGGCCGGCGCAGCTGCAAAGCTGTGCCGGCCGACGTGAAATGTCAGTGCAGATGTCTAGACTCAAGACATGAAGATCACGGTTCTCGAAGGCGATATCACCGAGGCGACCGTCGACGCGATCGTCAACGCCGCGAATTCGTCGCTGCTCGGTGGCGGCGGGGTCGACGGAGCCATCCACCGCGCGGCCGGTCCCGCGCTCCTCGAAGCCTGCCGTGAGGTCAGACAGACGACTCATGTACGCGGTCTGCCGCCGGGTCAGGCCGTGGCCACCTCGGCGGGGGATCTGCCCGTCCGCTGGGTCATCCACACGGTCGGACCGAATCGGAACGCGGGCGAGGCCGATCCTGAGATCCTCGAGTCCTGCTTCGAATCGAGCCTCAACCTCGCCGAGGAGGTCGGAGCCTCTTCGATCGCGTTCCCCGCCATCGGCGGCGGAGTCTACGGCTGGTCGCCCAGGGACGTCGCCGAGGCGGCTCATTCCGTCATCGTCGACGGACGGTCCCGCGGACGCTGGGAATCGATCGACGAGGTGCAGTTCGTTCTCTTCAGCGATCAGATGACCAGCGTGTTCTGCCAGGTCTTCGACCACGATCAGTGGTGATGCCATGAAGGTCAACAGGGTCATTCCTGACATCGCGGTCGACGACCTCGACGCCGCGCAGGAGTTCTATGCGGGCTTCCTCGGACTGAGCAACGAGGAATTCAACCTCGGCTGGGTCGCACGCTTCACTTCACCGGACACCGGCGCCAGCGTGCAGGTGCTCACCGACGATGAGACCGGGCAGACGAATCCCGTGGCTTCGGTGCTCGTCGAGGACGTCGACGCTGCTTTTGCCGAAGCCCAGGAGCAGGGCATCGAGATCGTCCACCCGCTCACCCACGAGGTATGGGGAGTACGGCGGTTCTTCGTCCGGGCACCCGACGGCAAAGTGTTCAATATCGTCGCGCACCCGGAGTGAACCCACGCGAGGCAGTGTTCACACTGCCTTGGTCCGCACGCTGTGCACAATCGCCACTGCCAGTGCGGTGATGGCGCATCCGGCGGCGATGAGCAGCGGAATTCCGGAGACTACGGCCTCGGCGACATATTCGGGGCCGGTCTGCAGTACCGGACCGACGACCTTGACGAGGAGGAAACCGAGGACGCCGATGAAGAGGAACAGTGCCGCCCTCTTGCCGAGGACCACCGCCAGGGGCCTCGGATATTGATTGGTCTGTGTCGTGCTCATGGTCGATCACCTGATGATTTCGTCCACGGTCCAATCCATTTGGGCTGTGCCTGCCACGCTACGCCTGCAAGCAGAGTGTGCACTGGGGGATCTGCGGACGTTTGATGGGAGCGGCCGTCGGTCACCCGCGTGAAGCACCGCCGGGCCGAACCAGCCCCGTCTCATAGGCGAGCACGATGAGCGCCGCTCGGTCCCGAGCGTCGAGGCGAGTGAGCAGTCGGCTGACATAGGTGCGAGCCGTGGCGGGGCTGAGGAAGAGTTCGGCGGCGATCTCGTCATTGGTCAGTCCGCGCCCGATTCCGCTGAGGACCTCGACCTCCCGCTCAGTGAGCTCATCGAGCCCATGACTGACCGGATCGGGGGAATGCCCCTCGGCGACGGCCCGCATGACCGCGGAGGTGACCGATGGCGACAGCAGAGCGTCACCGGCGGCGACCGTGCGGATTGCCGAGCGCAGATCGTCGGGGGAGACGTCCTTGAGCAGGTACCCGGCGGCACCCGCCCGGATAGCGGCGAAGACGTTCTCATCCTCGTCGAAGGTGGTGAGCATGAGGACCCTGACCCCGTTCAGCGCATCGTCGGCGACGATGGCCCGCGTCGCCTCGATCCCGTCCATGACGGGCATGCGGATGTCCATGAGCACGACATCGGGGCGCAGCTCCCGCACATACGACAGTCCTGATCTCCCGTCCGTCGCCTCGGCGATGACCGTGATGTCTCCGTCGCGTTCGGCCAGGGGCCGCAGTCCGGCCCGGACGAGTTCCTGATCGTCGACGATGACGACGCGGATCGCCTCGGTCATTGCTTCTCCTCGACATCGATGGGCAGGTGCGCTGTCACTGTGAATCCTTCGGCGCTCGATCCGGCACCGAGGCGGCCCCCGAGCAGTCCCGCCCGTTCCCTCATTCCGCGGATGCCGGCGCCAGGTTCCGGATCCTTGGACCCGCCGTGACCGTCGTCGACGATGCGCACGATGAGCTCGTCGCCGTGCACCTGCGCGGAGACGCGGGCCGCGCTCGCCCTGGAATGGCGCAGCACGTTCGTCACCGACTCCTGGACGATCCGAAATGCCGCCGCATCGACGGCCCGCGGCAGCCGTGCCGGATCGACATCGAGGTCGACCGTGACATCGAGGCCGGCGGCTCGGGCCGCCTCGATGATGGTGGAGATCGAGGCCAATCCCAGCGCCGAGGCGGGTCCCGGGTCGGTCGCACCCGCGGACTCCTCACGGAGGACCTTGACCGTGCGACGCAGTTCCCGCAGAGCCTCCGAGGTGGCACCGCGCACCCGTTCGAGTGCGGCCGCACGGTCGTCCGGGTCCACGGCCTCAGCCGCCACGGAGGTGTGCAGGGAAGCCACCGACAGAGTGTGGCCGATCGTGTCGTGGAGGTCGCGGGAGATGCGCACTCGTTCGGAGTGCATCCGCGACTCGGCGGCCCGGGACTCCTCGGCCGTGGTGAGCGCGGCGATGCGCGCCGACTGCGTGCGGGTCTCCCGGACCAGGCGGACCACGGATCCCAGAGCGATGGCGGCGGCTGCCAGGGCGAGTTCGGTGACGAAGCCGTACCCGGTCAGCTGGGCGCGCGGGTCGAGGTCATCGAACCGGTAGAACGTCGACACGGCGATCAGGACCGCGGCACCGAGCACCGCCCATGAGGTGCGCCGCACCTCGGCAGTCGAGTAGAGGGCACCGACCGCGGGTAGGACCATACCGATCGGCGGCAGGTTCAGGGCGTAGTAGGCGAAGATCCCGAACACGGTCACGGCCAGAACGGTCAGCGACAGATGGCGACGCAGGAGCATCAGGGCACCGAAACCGATCGCCCAGGCGACGCCGGGCAGCGGGGAGGACTCGGCATCGGCGGCGATGACCAGCGAGATCACCAGGGTCACCGCAACCGCCAGGGAGGCATCGGTCAGCCACGGTGCGAGGCGCTCGCGCTCCTCACCCGTCTCACTCACATCTGCCGAACCCATAGTCCAAGACTACGGAGCAAACGCGTCCGCCGCAGTCGTTCGGCGTCGATCGGGCAATCGCCTGCAGGCGACTCGAGCCTCGCCTCGGGGCGGGAGGAACTGCCGCCTCAGTGTCGATGTGGCAGATCCGGCCGGCCGGAAGAGTAGAGGACATGAATACGACAACACATTCGAAACGTCCCCTGTCCTGGCCGCTCATCGTCGGTCTATCCTCTCTGGCGCTGCTGTGGCCGCTGACCGGGCTGTGGCCCATCCTCGGTGACGGTGCCGTCCGCGCCTTCATCCTGCTCGGTCTCACCGGAGCGGTGTGGATCGGGACCGTCGGCTTCGCCCGCGTTGCTCGGCCCGTACTCACCCTGACGATCTGCGGTGCGGCGCACGGCTTCCTCACCCTCGCATTCGGCGGACTGCTCGCCGGGACCGGGTTGATCAGCAGCGGGCCGGCAGTGTTCATGGCACTCATCCCGAGCCTCGGAATGGGCGCCGGGATCGGCGCCCTCACCGGACTGGCAGCCTTCGGAATCCAGGCGATGCTCGGGAAGCGGGAGCAGCGATGAGACGGCGCCGGCATGCCTCGGTTGCGGCCGGGGCCGCTGTCGCGGTGGTCGTCGCGGTCGGGCTGGCTGCCTGCGGAGTGTCGACCACCTCGGTGACAGAGGCCGAGTTCGACAACGAACTGGCCATCCCGCCGTTGGCGGAATCGACGGTCAAAGACGGAGTGCGCACCTTCGACCTCACCGCTGAGAAAGGGTCGACGGAGTTCCGCGGTCAGGACGGACCGACGGAGACCTGGGGATTCAACGGGTCATTTCTCGGGCCCACCCTGCGGGCCGAACGCGGGGAGAAGATCGCCGTCGACGTGGCGAACGATCTCGACGAACCGACGAGCGTGCACTGGCACGGGATGCATCTGCCGGCGACGATGGACGGCGGCCCGCACCAGATGGTCGACCCTGGCCAGACGTGGAAGCCGCACTGGACGATCGACCAGCAGGCCGCGACCCTGTGGTACCACCCGCATCCTCATGGGAAGACCGGAGACCACGTGTACAAGGGGCTGGCCGGGATGGTCATTCTCGATGACGATGCCAGCACCGAGGCGGATCTGCCGGACGAGTACGGCGTCGACGATCTCCCACTCATCGTTCAGGACAAGTCCTTCGACGACGGGCAGCTCGAGCTCAGCGACGACGGGGCCGAACCGGGGATGCTCGGCGACACCGTCATGGTCAACGGCACGATCGGCGGGGTGCAGGAGGTGACGTCGGAGAAGGTGCGGCTGCGCCTGCTCAACGGATCGACGGCGAGAACGTACGCGTTCGAATTCCCCGATCGGTCGATGGATCTCATCGCCGGTGACGGTGGACTCCTTGACGAACCTGCCGAGGTCGATCGGCTGAGGTTGGCGCCGGGGGAGCGCGCCGAGGTGGTCGTCGACTTCACCGCGGGTGAGACGGTGCGGCTGCGCTCGGCCGAGGTCGACCTCGGCGGGGTGGCGGTGCCGGCGACGATGGGCGGACACGATTCCTTCGACGTTCTCGAGTTCCGTGCGGCCGAGAAGTTGAAGTCTGCTCCCGAACCAGCGTGGTCGCCGTCGGAGCATGCCGAGAAGGATGCCTTGGATGAGTCCGAGGCTGCCAAGACCCGGAAGTTCGAACTCGAGGAACGTGAGATCAACGGTGAGCGGATGGACATGAACCGCATCGACGAGGTGGCCTACGTCGGTGACACCGAAGTGTGGGAGGTACGCAGCAAGCAGCCGATCCCGCACAGCTTCCATATCCACGATGTGCAGTTCGAGGTGCTCTCGGTCGATGGGGAGGCGCCACCGGTGGAGATGAGCGGGCGGAAGGACACGATCTACCTCGAGCCGAATCGCGACTACCGACTGCTCATGCGATTCGAGGACTTCGCCGACCCGACGATGCCGTACATGTATCACTGCCACATGCTCCTGCACGAAGACGAGGGCATGATGGGCCAATTCGTCGTCATCGAGCGAGGTCAGGAGGCAGAAGTCGGGGTGCCGGCCGGGCACGAAGGAGCCGGGCACGAGCACTGAGGTGGGTCAGCGGGCGAGCCCGGATTGTCCCGAGATCCACAGCGTCCTTTGGGTTGTCGGCGTGACGTTCGCTCCACGCGAGGATCTTCAGTGCCGTGAGTGCCGCAGGTGAAGCGACCTGCACCTCGGTTCCCTGCGGCATGCGCACAAGCACCGGCGTCGAATGTGCCTCCGCGATCCCCGTGGCGTCGAAGACAGCGCCGTCGGTGAACGTCACCGAACGGTCGGTTTCATTGCCGCCGAAGGGGACGACGTCGACCTCGATACCGAGCACAGTGAACGTATGCGGTGACCTGCCCCTGCGGTTGAGTCTGCGGCCGAGCTCCTGAAACTGATCGTCCTCTCGGACCGCCACCGCGATGTCGATGTCCTTCGTTGCTCGGACCGGAGGCTTGCCCTGCTGGGAATGGATGACGAGATCTCGTGCTGCCGCGCCGATGACGAGAAAATCGACGCCGCCATCTCGGCAGACGGCGGCAAGTTTCCGGAGGACGTCTTCCGGGACCGGGACATCGGTGCGTCCAGTGAGATCGATCATCTCCTGCCGCCGTCGAACTCGGCGCTGATCTCGTCGGTCCGGGGATCGTCTTCGAGCAGCAGGTCGGCCCGAATGAGCAGCCTGGGAACAGTCTGATTCTCCGTCGGGGCAGGCGGAGTCCGCCACAGCGCCGGGCGCAGCCGGATTGTCCCGTTCTCGTCCTTGCGGAGCCGCCCGAGGCGGATAAGCTCCCTGCGGGTGCTGTCTCCGTCGACGTAGATGACCGCCTCCGCCGGGCGAATCGATGCGCCGAGGTGTGCGGCGGCGACTTCCGAACCGAACAGTGCGCCCGGCGGAAGGTCGATCTCCGAAAGGTCCCTCGGCGATGCCCAGATCTCGCTGGTGAACCGTTCGTCGGGCCACGCCCCCGGCTGCTGAGTGGAGTAGGCCGAAATCCATTCGCGTTCGAGGGCCGCAGGCCGAGTGATGTCGTTGTGCCGGCCTTCCAAGAAGGGTGGCGTGCGGTCGCGCAATGCTCGGACGACTCGATTGACTGTACCCAGAGAGGCTCCTGAGATCTCAGCGAGGCCCCGTTGAGTGGTCGTGACGCCGAAATGTTCATGATTGGCCAAGAGCGCGAAGGTGACGGGCAATCCCGCTCGCGTGAACGGTGCCGTGGTGGGAGGCGTCGGCATGCGACTCTCGCTGCGCTGGCCGGAGATCTCGACGGTGAGACCTGCCGCGCGCAGGGAGGAATTGCCGGCACTATCGAGGAATCCGCCCCAGCCGCGGTCCTTGAGCTGTTGGGCCCTGGTCCGAGATATGTGATCAGCGAGGAGGATTGTCCGCTCGTCGTGGGGGAGCAACGCGACGTCCCCTGCGCTCGCGGAGGCAACCGCGAGCGCAGGAAATTCATGCTTCACATGGCCATCGTCGACGGTCAGTGTGCCCGCAACAGCTCGCCCGAGATCGCTCGGGCGAGCCGACCAATCCGCGCGCAGCCCCGCCTCGGCAAGGGCATCGACGGCGCGGTCGATGAACTCCGGGGTAGCACGAATTTCATGTTCAATAATGGGCATATGTTCATGGCACTTGAACATACGCGAATATTGAACACGGGATTCGCGAAAACAATATGGTGCCGAACGTTGATCGAGACCATCGGCTGTGGTTCACTGGTTGCAATCTGCAATCACCAGCAGAGGGCGCCGCAGCTCGAGGGGGAGCGATGGGAAAAGTGGCATGGGGATTCACCTGTTCGATCGACGGGTTCATCGCCGGGCCAGGCCATGACATGTCGTGGCTCTCGGCCTCCGAGTCGAATGACGAGGGCGACTTAGAAGATAGGGCCTCGAAGGTAGCTGTCATCATCTCCGGCCGCCGCGGATACGACGCGGCAAAGGAACAGGCCGACGAGCGCGATGAGCTGACATCCGAGGCCTACGGAGGTGCATGGTCGGGGACGGAGGTCATCCTCACCCACCACCCCGAGGATCTGGCCGATGACGCCTCGGTGACCGCGATGAACTGCACCATCACCGAGGCGGTCGAGAGGGCCCAGCAGATCGCCGGTGACCGCGACATCCAGATCATCAGCGCCGATATCGCCCGGCAGGCACTCGAGGTCGACCTCATCGACGAACTCCAGGTCTACGTCGCGCCGGTCTTCCTCGGCGACGGAGTGCGGATCTTCGACGTTCCCGGCGGACGGCGGGTCGACTGGGAGCTCGAGACGATCGATACGGCGAACGCCCGCAGCTTCGGCCGGACGTACCGACCCAAAAGGTCTAGCCCTCCCGCCTGCTGAGATCCCAGAGGATCCGCAGAGCCTCCTCGTCGAACTCCTCACCGGAGTCGGCGTCCGGTGAACCGCTCCTGACCTCGGCGTGGAGGCGTTCCATCTTCCGGTCGAGATCGCTGGCCGCGTCGGCCGCCTCGGTGAGTTCGCCGACGAGACGATCGGGGACATCGCCGTCGAACTTGTAGTGGATCTTGTGCTCGAGGCTCGCCCAGAAGTCCATCGCGATCGTGCGGATCTGCACCTCGCAGATGACCGGGGTCGGCCCGCTGCGGAGGAACACCGGAACCTCGAGGATCGCATGCAGGCTGCGGTAGCCGTTGGGCTTCGGCTCTGCAATGTAGTCCTTGACCTCGACGAGGCGGACGTCGTTCTGCGCGGTGAGCAGCTCGAGGACGTGATAGGTGTCGGCGATGAAGCTGCAGGTGATGCGGATGCCCGCGATGTCGGTGATCTCCCGCCGGATGATCTCGGAGTCGAGCGGCAGGCCCCGACGATGGACCTTCTCCAGCAGGCTCCGCGGCGACTTCACGCGAGAGGAGATGTGCTCGATCGGGTTGTAGCTGCGCGTGTGGACGGACTCCTCGCGCAGGATCGAGATCTTCGTGAGCACCTCGTCGATGACGAAGCGGTGGTGCATGATCAGCTGCGAGAAATCCAGGCGGAGCTGACGGATGCTTTCGATCTGCTGCGGTGTCAGGGCGGTCTCTGCTGGCGTCATCTCTTTCCGGATCTCCATTGTGGCCTCAGTGTATCGGCGGAACATCTGTTCTGTGTCAGTGCCGAGGAGTACCGTTTTGGCATGTGCAGAAACATCAGGACCCTCCATAATTTCGAACCTGCCGCCACCTCCGACGAAGTCCACGCCGCCGCACTGCAGTATGTGCGCAAGATCGCCGGCACGACGAAGCCCTCGCAGGCCAATGCTGCGGCCTTCGACGCTGCTGTCGAGGAGATCGCCCACACCACCCAGCACCTCCTCGATGCGCTGGTGACGAACGCGCCGCCGAAGAATCGAGAGGAGGAAGCGGAGAAGCGGCGAGCCAGATTCGCGGCTCGCTCATGACGATTGCCGGACTCGTGCTCGCCGGCCTCGCCGCCGCCCTGCACGTCTTCATCTTCTACCTGGAATCCATCGCCTGGACGAGTCCACGTGCCCGCGCCACGTTCGGCACCACCGAGACCGAGGCCGAGGCGACGAAATCCCTGGCCTTCAACCAAGGCTTCTACAACCTCTTCCTGGCCCTCGCTGTGTTCATCGGCCTCATCGTCTTCGGCGCAGGCTCTGCTGCGGTCGGGCTCACCCTCGTCTTCGTCGGGGCAGGATCGATGCTCGCCGCGGCGCTGGTGCTCGCACTCTCCAGCCGTGAGCTGCTCGCCTCTGCGCTCAAACAGGGCACGCTGCCGCTGCTCGGTGTGCTGTGCCTGATCGTCGGAGTCCTGGTCTGAGCCGCAGCGATCTGACTCAGCCGGCGAATCGATGATCGGCTGTGAGGTCCTGCGTGATCCTCGCCGAGGCGGTCCGCAGGACCCGCATGATCGCGGGCACACCTTTCCGGTGCTCCGAATCGATGACGACGCCGAGCCCGGCGATCGCCGCCCCGCCGGCATCGAAGACGGGAACCGTGATGCCTGTCGTGCCCTCATCGATATGGCCGGAGAGCTCGGCGAAATGGTGAGAGCGGATGGACGTGAACATCTTGCGCAGAGCTGCAGGATCCGTCGTCGTCTTCTCTGTGAGTGCAGCCAGCGGACCTCTCAGATACGCCTCACGCTGATGCTTCGGGGCGTAAGCCAAGAGCACGAGTCCACACGACGATGCATGAGCCGGCAGCCGACCGGCGGTCCTCGACCGGTGGATGACCGCATTCGGCGCCGACATGCGCTCGATGATGAGCACCTCGCGTTCCCGCAGGATGCCCAACTGCGTGTTCTCGCCGACGAACTCGTGCACACCCATCATGTGCGGTCTGGCCACCGACGCCAGATCGACGGCATCGGAGGCGCGGTTCGACAGCTCCCACATCCCGACTCCGATCCGGATACGCCCATTGGGGTCGCGTTGAAGCAGATCGTGACGCATCATCTCACCGATGAGTCGGTAGGCCGTCGACTTCGGCAGTTCGGCACGCTCGGCGATCTCGTCGGTGCTCAGGCTCTGATGGTCCGGGTCGAAGGATGCGAGCACGCGCACGAGCCGGTCGATCATCGAGTCGCCGGAAGGAGAGTTCGCCATGCCTCGGATTCTAGCGGCTCTCCAGCGAATTTCTCAATGAATGGGAGCGTAGTGGCTTCGGGTGGTGCGGGTCACTACTCTGACGAGAGGTGCACCACAGTCCTTCGTCGACTGTGCCCGCAGATCGGTTCGTTGCACGGAACCACAGACATGACCCGCCCCGACAAAGAAGTGAGGACAGACAATGACTGATTTCCTGGGAACCGACTGGCACGAGAAGATCTTCACCGGCACCTGGACCGCCGGCTCCGGAGAGACCTACGACGTCATCGAACCGGCCACCGGTGAGACCCTCGGCAGCCTCGGTGCCGCCAGCGCCGACGATGTCACCGCCGCCGCCACGCGAGCCGCCGCTGCACAGAAGGAATGGGCGAAGACCACTCCGGCCGAAAGGGCCGCAGTGCTGCGCCGCGCCGGTGCCCTGTGGGCCGAACACGCCGATGAGCTCGCCGGATGGATCATCCGCGAAGCCGGCTCCATCCCTGCGAAGGCCGCACTCGAGATCTCCTCGGCTGAAGCCATCTGCTTCGAATCCTCCGCCCTGCCCAGCCACCCCAAGGGACAGGTACTCACCTCGAACGAACCCCGCTGGTCCTTCGCCCGCCAAGTGCCAGCCGGGGTCGTCTCCGTCATCGCCCCGTTCAACTTCCCCCTCATCCTCGCCATGCGCTCCGTTGCCCCGGCCCTCGCCCTGGGCAACGCGGTCCTGCTCAAGCCGGACCCCCGCACCGCCGTGTGCGCCGGAGTGGCGATCGCGAAGGTCTTCGGCGAGGCGGGACTGCCCGAAGGACTGCTCCAGGTCCTGCCCGGCGGTCTCGACGCCGGTGAAGCCGTCGTCGCCGCACCCGAGGTCTCCGTCATCTCGTTCACCGGCTCCACAGCGGCCGGACGCAAGGTCGGTGAAGCCGCCGGTCGCCTCCTCAAGCGCTGCCACCTCGAACTCGGTGGAAACAATGCGCTCGTCGTCCTTCCCGGAGCCGAAGTCGGTCCGGCCACCTCGGCGGGGGCCTTCGGATCGTGGATGCACCAAGGCCAGATCTGCATGACCACAGGCCGCCACCTCGTCCACGAATCCGTCTACGACGACTACGTCGAACAGCTGGCCGAACGCGCCCGAAATCTGCCGGTGGGCAACCCCGCCACCGAGGAGGTCGCAATCGGACCGATCATCGACGAGAAACAGCGCACCCACGTCCGCGACATCCTCGACAAAGCCACCGCCGACGGTGCCACGCTCGTCGCCGGAGGGCCGGGCGAAGGTGCCTTCGTCCCACCTACGGTGCTCACCGACCTCAGCCCCTCGAATCCCGCCTGGGCACAGGAGATCTTCGGACCCGTCGCCCCGGTGGCCCGCTTCTCCACCCTCGAAGAAGCCGCCGAGATGGTCAACGCGAGCGAATACGGTCTCTCCTTGGGCATCCTCGGCGATGTGGGTATGGCCATGGGCCTGGCCGATCTCGTCGACACCGGGAAGGTCCACATCAACGAACAGACCGTCTCCGATGAGGCCAACGTCCCCTTCGGTGGCATGAAGGACTCCGGCAACGGATCCCGTTTCGGTGGAGCCGAAGCCAACATCGAAGCCTTCACCGAAACCCAATGGGTGACGATGCGCTCGTCCATCGCGCCCTACCCTTTCTGACCTGCACGACAACACCCCGGAGACACCGATGTCCGCAACCACCCCATCCGCATCCACGACCGGTTCCGCCTCGGCGGGCCGCTGGCCGGCCGTCCTGTGCTGGCTGGCCGTCGCCCTGGAGGGCTTCGACCTCGTCGTCCTCGGCGCGGTCATCCCCGAGCTGCTGGCCACCGAGGCCCTCGGATTCACCCCCGAGGCGGCCACGATGGTGGCCACGCTCAGCCTCGTGGGCGTCGGCCTCGGCGCCGTATCCGTCGGCCCCGTCGTCGACCGGATCGGACGACGGTGGGCGATCATCGGCTGCGTCATCGGCTTCAGCGTCTTCACCCTGCTCGTCGCGTTCGCCCCGAACGTCGCACTGTTCACCATCTACCGGTTCATCGCCGGACTGTTCCTCGGTGCCGTGATGCCCAGTGCGCTCGCCTACATCAGCGAATACAACAAGTCGGGCAAGACCGGAAAGGCCACGACGCTGACGATGACCGGCTACCACGCCGGCGCCGTCGCGATTTCCCTGCTCGCCGTCGCCTACTCCCACAACTGGCACCTGCTCTTCCTCGCCGGCGGAATCACCGGCCTCGTCATGGTGCCCCTCCTGATCTGGAAGCTGCCCGAATCCGAAGCGTTCCTCATCGCGCAGGCGATCAAACGCAACCCCGCGGCTGCCTCGGTGAAGGACGCCGACGCCGCCGATCCGTCCGGAGTCGTCGACTCCCAGGTGAAGACAGGAATGGCCGGGCTCTTCGCAGGCAAGCTGGCGCTGGTGACCATCGGCGTGTGGGCAGCGAGCTTCATGGGACTCCTGTTGGTCTACGGACTCAACACCTGGCTGCCGAAGATTATGGCCGACGCCGGCTATGAGGTCTCGGATTCGCTGGTCATGCTCTTCGTCATGAACATCGGCGCCGTCGTCGGACTCGTCCTGGCCGGCTGGTTGGCCGACAAGCACGGGACGAAGAAGATCGTGCTCATGTGGTTCGTCCTCGCAGCCATCTTCCTCGCCGCACTGTCGATTCCGATGACCAGCCAGGTGCTGCTCAACATCGCCGTATTCATCACCGGAGTCTTCGTCTTCTCCGCCCAGGTGCTCGTCTATGCCTTCGTCTCGGCCGTCTATCCGGCTCAGGCCCGCGGCACCGCGCTGGGCATGGCCTCGGGCATCGGCCGGATCGGCGCCATCGTCGGTCCGTTCATCACCGGCGCCCTGGTCACCGCGGGCATCGCCTATCCCTGGGGCTTCTACCTCTTCGCCGTCGTGGCCGTACTCGGGTTCGCAGCCATGGCGATCGTGCCGAAGTCGCTACGCTGAAAGCATGACTCGGTGGATCGATGCCACGTTCGTTCGCGGCGGCACAAGCAAGGGACTGTTCTTCAGCGAATCCGCGCTGCCGTCGCTGAACGCGGACGGGGACACGGCGGAGTGGGACTCGATCTTCACCTCGGCGATGGGTTCGCCCGATCCGTTCGGCCGTCAGCTCGACGGAATGGGCGGGGGCATCTCCTCGCTGTCGAAGATCGTCGTCGTGGCCGCCTCGGCGAGGGATGGGGTCGACCTCGACTACACGTTCGGTCAGGTCTCCGTCACCGAGGCGGCCGTCGACTACTCCGGCAACTGCGGAAATCTGTCCTCCGGGGTCGTGCCCTTCGCGCTGTCAGAGGGTCTGATCACCGCAGCCGACGGATGGCATGTCTTCCGGCTGTTCAATACGAACACGCAGAAACTCGTCGACGTCGGCCTCGGCGTCGTCGATGGGCAGGCCGGCGGTACGGGCGATCTGGTGCTGCCCGGAGTCAGCGGAACGGGCGCACCGATCGAACTCATCTACCCCGATCCGGCCGGCAGCCGCACCGCCGGACTCCTGCCGACGGGGAAGGCAGCCGAGTCCATCACTGCTGGTGGGGCGATGTTCGAGGTCAGCCTCGTCGACGCCACCCTGCCCGTCGTCATCGTCCCGGGTGCTGCGATCGGACTCAAGGGCACCAAAACTCCGGAGGAGATCGACGCGAAAGAGCACGCGATGGGCATGATCGCGGAGCTGCGCCGCAACGCCGCCGTGCGGATGGGGCTGTGTGAGTCCCCGGAGGAAGCACCGGACGTCGTGCCGAAGGTCGCCGTAGTCACAGCCCCACAGCCCACCCGACTGCTCGACGGAACGACCCTGTCCGCCGAGGAGGCCGACCTGCCCGTGCGAATGATCTCCATGGGGCAGACGCACAAAGCCGTGCCCGGAACCGGAGCCATGTGCCTGGCCGCGGCCGCGCAGATCCCGGACACGATCATCAACCGCATCATCCGACGCTCCCGGCCAGGATCCGACACCGGGGACGAAGACACAGACGTCGGGCCGGAAGTGCGGCTGGCGACGCCATCGGGCGTGGTCACGGCAGGGGCCGTCTTCGACGGAGACACAGTGACGGCCACCTCCCTCTTCCGCACGGCACGAGTGCTCATGCGGGGGCAGGTGGCCGTCAGCTAGGCAGATTCAGCGCCCGTTGCTGCTGAAGTTGCCGTTCTTTCCGGCGTTCTTCCCACCCGGGTGGTCACCATCGCGGCTGCCCCAATGGTTGCCGTTCTTGCCTCCGTTCTTCCCCGCGTTCTTTCCGCCGGGGTGGTCGTTCGAGCCGTCAGCGTCCGCGTCATCCCCGGCGTCTGCTCCGGCGTCGTCGTCCCCGCCTTCATCTGAGGAGTCGAAGAGGCCGACGACGACCGGATCATGATCGGAAGCCCGGAACTGGTCCGGAGCGAAGAGGTCGCTGACGTTGTAGTTGAAGCGGCTGTATTCGAGCGCCAGAGACTCGACCGAGTTGATGTTCCAGACATCGGCCCCGGTGACGGAGTCGAAGGCTGTCGCGCCCGTGCCTGCACCGTCGGCTTCGTCCGAGGCGTCGAGGGCGAGGACGTGGTCGAGGCTGCCGGTGCGCGAACCATAGACATACGTGGATTCGTCTGTCTTCTCCGCCGCGATGTCCTTGTACCCGGCCTCGTAGAAGACCTGCATCGGGTCTTCCTGAGTATAGGAATTGAAATCGCCGAGGAGGTAGACCAGGTCGCTGTTCGTTGCCTCCTGCTGGTCACCGGCGAACCCGACGAGCGCTTCGGACTGCTTCACGCGGTCGGCGTTCGACGCGCCCTGACCGTCGCCGGAGTCCTCATTGCCCGGACCTGACCCGGTGCCCTTGGACTTGAAGTGGTTGGAGATCGTCACGAAGGTCTTGTCCTTTTCGATCTCACCGGTGCCGTCCTTCGGGGCGAACGCCTGGGACAGGGGTTCGCGGGCATTGGAGAACGCATCCTGATCGTCAAGGATCGTGGATTCGTTCTGCGGGGCCACCTCGGCGGGTTGGTAGATCAATGCCGTGCGGATGACATCCTCATCGGTTGGAACGGCGGCAGGGGAGTCGACGAAGTCCCATTTCTGAGTCCCGGCCGCCTCGTTGAGGCGCTTGACCAGGGTGGACAGGGCATCGTCGCGGTCCTTGCCGAACGCGGCAGAGTTCTCGATCTCCATGAGCGAGACCACCGAGGCGTCGAGCTTGTTGATCGCGGTGACGATCTTCGTCTCCTGACGCTTGAGACTCTCCGCGTTCGCGGCACCACGGGCATCGCAGCCGCCGCGGACGGTGATGTGGTTGCCCTCGCGGTCGTCGTAGTACTGGCAGCCGTCCAACTGGTCACCGGTGGTGGTGAAGTAGTTGAGGACGTTGAAGCTGGCGAGGCTGACCTGGCCGCCGACGGCCTCGGGGGCGTCGGTGCGAGTGTCGGTGAAGTAGGTCGGCTGCACCGCCTCGGCGTTGTCCCCGGTCAGACGGGTCGTCGGCTGGAACCGCCACTTCTCGTGATCGAAGCCGAGCACCACCGGGGAGGTGAAGTTCGCCTGCGCACCGACGCGGACCGGGTCCTCCTTGCTGAGGTAGGGCAGGGGGATGTCCTTGTCGGCCTTGAGGAAGTTCACGGTGGCGCCGTCGTCGAGGACGACCTCACGGTCGAGGTTCTCGGCTTCCAGAGCCTTCGCCTCGGGGGTGCCGGGGCGGTGGACGTCGGTGGGCTGATCGAGCGTGCCCTCACCGGTGGCGAGGACGACCTCGCCATACGTGTTCGTGTTGTAATTGTCGGCCACGGTCAGCGATTCGCTCGGCTGCAGGAGCATGCCTTCGAGGGATTCGCGCTTCTCGTCTCCGGCAGGAAAGGCGTCTTCGACGGGCTTGACCGCCTCGGCGGGTTCGTCGACCTTCTTGAGACCGGACGCGGATACGGAGATCTGGGTCTGACCGTAGTGTTCGGACACGGTGCCGGTGACCTCGACGTGGTCGTCGATGCTGATATCGGCGACGGTGTCGGGGGAGTAGACGAAGATGCCGTCGGACGCTGCGCCGTCGGCACGGTCAGCTCCGCCGGAGCCGGGGGTCTGGATGTAGTAGCCGTTCAGCCCGCCCTCGGGGTAAGCGGCGGTGACGACACCGCGGGTGGTCACGGTCTTGCCCTGGATGGGGCTGGCGTCGCCCGTGCCCTGGATGTCGGAGATCGGGGTGACGCCTTCGGGAGTTTCACCGTCGTCTCCGTCGTCGCCACCGTCGCCGTCGGGCAGGGCGTTCGGGGTGGGGGCCGCCGACTTCCACGCATCGCCTGTGAGTTGGATCGACTGCCCGCTGGCGGCAGTCGCACCGGTCGGTTCGGCCTCCTGGCCGATGACGGGTGCGGGGGTGAAGGTGTTCTTCGTGCCGGTGACGCCCTTGCCGTCGACGACGCCGCCGATCTGCTGGAAGTCGACCAGCTCGCCGTCATCGTCGATGACGAAGGCACTCGAGCCGTACTCGCCGTCGGCGGCCGAACCGGCCTTGACGGAGTTCGTGATCGACACGTCGATCGCGACGGCACCGGAATCGCCGACCGTCGTGTCCTCGGGCACGGTGACGGTGTTCTCCTGCGCCTGGACGCTGCCGCCGCGTGTCACCGAACCGAAGGTCCACCCGGAGATGTCGGTGCCGGGGTCGGCGGCGACTTCGATGAAGTCGGTCGCGAGGGTGTAGGCGATTTCGGAGATGTGGGCGGCGTCTGCCGCGGCTGCCGGTGCGAGGGGGAGAGCCAGGCCCGCAACGAGGCTGAGCGCCGCGGCGGAAGAGAGAGTGGTCGTGACTTTCATGGGAGCCTTTCGGGCGGATGAGCGGCTGTGCACATCGTGACGATCACGTGCGCAGTCCCTTGCACCCTAGCGGCTCACTCATCGACGACAGCGCCGAAGATGTGAACAACTTGTGAACAGTCGAACAGTCCACTGAGTGCCACGGGTGGCACTCATCCTACACAACCCGCCCTGCCCCAGAACCACCTGACGGCGGCCCAGCAAC
>NZ_JBPIZD010000030.1:0-36991 GCF_051172395.1 Brevibacterium sp. H602
GCCGTCAGGTAGCAATTAGGAGGTGAGGGTGGCGGCGAGCTCGTGGAAGTAGCGGCTCGGGTTGCCGAAGCGGTGCAAGGTCATTGACACCGCCTGCTCCTGCACGAAGTACCGCAACTCCACCCGCCCCGAGGTGGTCACCGGCTCATCGATGATCGCGACCTCCGGGCGAGGCGCGGCCGCGGCGAGCAGCTCGTCCTCGAACCGGCCGAGGACGCGGATGCGGGCACCCACCGTGTCGTCGTAGCGACCCCGTCCGACCATCTCGGCGAACTCGGCGGCCGACTCCGTGCGGGCGGGAACCCCGGCGTTCGTCACGGCGATCTTCACCTCGGCCGGCACATCCTCGGCGACGGACAGCTGCACCGTCGACCCCACCGTGGTGGCGGCGTGGAGGGAGCGTTCGAGATCGAACAGGCTCGCCTCGGCGGTGACGCGCAAGGTGACCGGACGGGGACGGTAGCGGAAGATGTTCGCCTCCGCGCTCAGTCCCGTGTGGTCCTTCGCCGCACCGAATTCGGCTTCGAACCAGCGCCTGTCATCGGCCTTGGCCGCCTCAAGGTCCTGGTTGCCGGCATCGGCGAAGTGGCCGAAGAGCATGAGGTAGTTCGGGCCGCCGGCCTTCGATCCCAGGCCGACCGACGACTGCTTCCAGCCGCCGAACGACTGCCGACGCACGATCGCACCGGTGATTCCGCGGTTGACGTAGGCATTGCCGACCTCGACGCGGTCGAGCCAGGTGGTGACCTCCTCGGGATCGAGGGAATGGATGCCGCCGGTGAGGCCGAAGTCCACG
This sequence comes from Brevibacterium sp. H602, assembly GCF_051172395.1. Lineage (NCBI taxonomy): Bacteria > Bacillati > Actinomycetota > Actinomycetes > Micrococcales > Brevibacteriaceae > Brevibacterium > Brevibacterium sp. H602. The sequence continues at coordinate 797 of NZ_JBPIZD010000030.1, forward strand.
GCATTCTGGAACTCGATCGCCTCATCGAGGTCCTTCGCATGCATGAGACCGAGCACCGGACCGAAGACCTCGGTGAGGTGGAAGAACGAACCGGGCTTGACCCCGTCCTTGATTCCCGGGCTCCACAGGCGCCCCGAATCGTCGAGCTGCTTGGGCTCGAGCAGCCAGGATTCGCCGGGTTCGAGCGACGTCAGCGCCCGACGCAGCTTGTCCGAGGGATCCTCGGTCAGTGGGCCCATGGTCGATGCGAGGTTCGACGGCCAATCGACGACCATCGACGAGGCGGCATCGATGAGCTGGCGACGGTAGCGCTCAGAATCGTAGGTCGATCCCACCATGATGCCCAACGAGGCGGCCGAGCACTTCTGCCCGGCATGTCCGAAGGCCGAGTACACGAGGTCGGCCATGGCGAGGTCCCGGTCCGCCGCCGGGGTGATGACCAGGGCGTTCTTGCCCGAGGTCTCCGCATTGACGTGGAGTTCGGGTCGGAAGGACTTGAACATCGCCGCGGTCTCCGAGGCACCGGTGAGGATGACCCGGTCGACATCGGGATGCGAGACGAGGTGCTGGCCGAGTTCCCGCTCGACCGGAGCGCACAGCTGCAGCACGTCCTTGGGCACGCCGGCCTGCCACAGGCAGTCGATGATGAGCGCCGAGCAATGCGGGGTCGGCTTCGACGGCTTATGGATGACCGCGGATCCGGCCGCCAGCGCCGCCACGGTGCCGCCGGTGGGAATGGCCACGGGGAAGTTCCACGGGGGAGTGATGACGACCATCTCATCGGGAGTGAAGGTCGCGCCCTCAAGGTTCTCGAGCTCGAGTGAATTCAGCGCGTAGTAGCGGATGAAGTCGATGGCCTCGGAGACCTCGGGATCGGACTGCGACGGCATCTTGCCGACCTCGGCGGCCTCGACGGCGATGAACTCACCGCGACGGGCAGCGAAGATGTTCGCGGCCCGGTGGAGGACCTCGGCGCGACCGGCGGCGCCGAGGGCCCGCCAGTCGGCAGCCGCGGCACGACCGCGGGCGATCATTTCATCGAGGTCATCCGTGGATTCGACCTTGGGCGCGTTCGGGCGGTCGTCGAGGTAGCCGGGGGCGGTCGCCTCGGCGATGATGCTGCGCACCCACTCCTGGTTGGCCGGAAGGGACGGGTCGGTGTCGGGTTCATTGAAGAACTGGGTCGGCACCACGGTCTCACCGAGTGTTTCGGTCGACCGGTTCTGGTGACGGTTCGGGGCCGGAGCGGTCTCGCCCTCGTCCTCGAGGATGGATTCGAGCTGGTTGACCGACGCGGTGAACCGATCGGCTTCGCGCTTGAACACGTCGTTGCCGTTGGCGAGGTCGAAGATGCCGGACATGAAGTTCTCGGACGCAGAGTTCTCTTCAAGCCTGCGCACGAGGTAGGAGATCGCGACGTCGAACTCCTTCGGATGAACGGCCGGAACGTAGAGGAGGAGGTCTCCGACGTCCTCGGTCACGGCGGCGGCCTGCTCGCTGGCCATGCCCTGGAGCATCTCGAATTCGACGCGGTCGGTCACGGAGCGTTCGACGGAGAGGTGGTGGGCGAAGGCGATGTCGAAGAGGTTGTGGCCGGCCACGCCGATGCGCAGGCCCTTCATCCGCTCCCGGGTGAACAGCCAGTGCAGGACCCGCTTGTAGTTCGCATCCGTGGACTGCTTCGAATCGCATGTCGTCGCAGGCCAGCCCGCGATTTCGGCGTGCACGGTCTCCATCGCGAGGTTCGCGCCCTTGACGAGGCGGACCTTGATCCCGACCCCTCCGTTCTCGACACGACGGGAAGCGAATTCGCTCAGCCGCTGCACCGCACCGAGCGCATCGGGCTGGTAGGCCTGGATGACGATTCCGGCCTCGAGATCCTTGAACTCCGGTTCGGAGAGCAGACGCGTGAACACCGCGATCGTCAGCTCGAGGTCCTGGTACTCCTCCATGTCGAGGTTGACGAACTTCGCGCCGGTCGGGGCTTTCGCGGCCTGCTGGTAGAGGGGACGGAGGCGGTCGACGACATAGTCGACGGTCTCGTCGAACGCCCACATCGAGATCTGCGAGGCCACGGAGGAGACCTTCACCGACACATAGTCGACATCGTCGCGGGCGAGCAGCCGGTGGGTCTGCTCCAGGTGGTTGTCGGCTTCGCCGTCACCGAGCACGGCCTCGCCGAGGAGGTTGATGTTGAGCCGATGGCCGTCGGCGGTGAGGGCGGCGACGGTCTTGCCGAACTGCTTGTCCCGGGCGTCGACGACCATGTGGCCGACCATCTGACGCAGGCGGGTGCGGGCAGCGGGCACGACGACCTGCGGGGCGATCTTGGCCAGTGCGGCACCGGCCTTGATCTGTGCACGGTCGAGGTAGGACATCGTCTCGGGTGCCAGCTTGCCGACCTCGGCCAAGGCGTCGGCGGCGGCGTGGACGTCATCGGTGCGCACGACCCGATCGACGAACCCGACGGTGAAGTCGAGGCCGTTGTCGTCGGAGAGGACGGCGGAGAGGCGTTCGGCCGCGGGGTTCTTCGCCGTGGTCATCGACGTCGACACTCGCAGCCACCTGCGGACGGTGTCGATCGACTGGGCAGTGAGCGTGGCGAGGTCGGTTTCGGTGTGCAGCAACTGTGCTCCTTCGGTGCTCGGATTCGGTGCTCTCACGCGTCGGCGCTGACCGTGGAACCTGGGTGTGAGATCAGTATGCGCCGCCGAAATCCGGGGGTGAAGAGGCGGAGCCGACCGCTGGGAATGTTTGAGTCAGAAGTCCTAAGATAGAGGGATGTATTCCGCTGAGTTCCGCCGTGACGCCGTGACGCTCCTGACGACGTCGACCCTCGCCGAGGCGGCCGCGCGCACGGGTGCATCACCGGCGACCCTGCGTCGTTGGGCGAGTCGGTCCGACCTCGAAGATCGTCCCCGCAGCGGCCGCCCGCCGATTCAGGAGACCGCCGACCGGGTCGTCGAAGCCCTCGTCGCGACCGCGGGGGCCAGGATCTCCGGACGGGACTATTCGACCCGTGCTCTGGCAGAGGCGACGGGGTTGAGTCAGAGCATCGTCTCCCGTTCCGTGCGGGCACTGACGATCCCCGTCACCGAGGTGGCCGGCGGCTCGGAACTCATCCTCGCCGCCAGTGGGTTTCCCCTCGTCATCGTCGGTATTCGCAGAAACGATGCAGGTGGGGACGGCGGTCAGGGAGAGCCTGCGACGATCGTGCCGCCTCGGCGAATTCAGAGGCGCATCGCGGGAATCACCGCGGCCCTGCGCACCGCGGGCGTCGGGCGGTGGGCGCAGCGCTTCGACAGCGAGCATCGGCAGGTGCCCACCGCCGAACTGCTCGCCCTGCTTCACGGTGACGGTGCCTTCCTCGTCTTCGACCCCCTCGGCGAGGTTCCTGACGACCTGTCCGACGGTGCGGGTGCCCGGGTGAGGGCGTGCGCGGATTTCGATGATTTCGTCGCCGCACTCAAGAGCCGCCTCGGCGAGTGTCAGGACATTCCCGGGTCCCTGCTCGATCTGCTCGCCGACCGCGTCCGGAACGGACTCGAAGGTGTGCTGTGGTGGGAATCGGTTCCCTACGAGCCTCAGAGAAGTTCCATTACTTCTGACTCAATGGAGATATCATCGTGGCTGCCGAAGGAGACTCGCTCGATTACCGAGCACCTGGCGATCGCCTTGCGCGAGGAGATCATCGACTCCGGCTACGAACCCGGAGACCGGATCAATCCGCGCCTGCTCTCACGACGGATGCAGGTGCCCAGGGCCTCGGTCGATGCAGCGCTGCGAAGGATGGTCGATGACAAACTGCTCGACGGATCCCGCGGCGGCGCGCGGATTCCTCTGATCACGACCGTCGACGTGCTCGACCTCTACGCCGCGCGCATGGCCATCGGGGAGGTTGTGCTCAGGTCCCTGGCGCTGCGTCCGCAGCGTTACCTCGTGCCCGTGCAGCTGGCCCTGCGGCAGGTCGAAGCCTCGGCGCCGACGCGCAGCGGAATCGATGTCGAGGACGCCGACCTCCATTTCCAACAGGAGCTGGCCCGTGCTTCGGGCCTGCGGGAATCGGCGCGTGCCTTCGAAGCCCTGACTCTGCGGCTGCGCCTGTTCATCTCCATTCTGCAGCTCGACTACTCACCGGCCAGCGACCGCATCGTCAGTGACGATCGGGCCATGTTCCGTGCGCTCAGCAGGACGGATGCGAAGACGGCGATCGAGGTCTGGCGCGGCAAGGTCGACAATGCGGTGAGACATATGGCCGGTCTGCTGGGCCGGCGGCGCTTCGACCAGGAGCTGTGGACCCAGCTGACCCGCAGCCTCGGGTGAGTACGGAAGCCGGGAGCAGCCTCGGCGGAGGTCGTGGTCTATATTTGTGCCGTGGAGACTTTGGTTGTGGGCGTGGCCGGCGGAACCGGCAGCGGAAAGACGACGCTGACTCAGGCGCTGTTGGACAAGTGCGAAGGACCGCCGTCCGTGCTCTTCCACGACAACTACTACAAACGGCGCGACGAGCTCACCTACGAGGAGCGCGAGAAGGTCAACTACGACGATCTCGATGCCTTCGACAATGACCTCTTCGTCGACCATCTGACCGCGCTGCGGAACTCCGAGGCGGTCGACAGTCCCGTCTACGACTTCTCGATCCACAACCGCAGCGACGAGACGACGCGCGTCGAACCCGCGCCGGTCATCATCGTCGAAGGCATCCTCATCTTCGCCGAACCGCGCATCTGCCAGCTGCTCGACATCAAGCTCTTCGTCGACACCGACGCCGATGTGCGCCTGCTGCGCCGGATCAAACGCGATGTCGTCGACCGCGGGCGGACGCTGCAGTCGGTGGAGGACCAGTACTTGGGCACGGTCAAGCCGATGCACGAACTCTACGTCGAGCCGTCGAAGCGCAATGCCGACCTCATCATCCCCGACGGCGGTCACAACATCGTCGCCATGGACATGATCCTCAACCGTATCCAGCGCGGAGTCGGCTGAAGCTGAAATAGGGTCTGACCTGGGCGTACTGGGTCATACGGCGCCGTTCGCGCAGTCGTGTCAGTGCCGACGGGTACCGTTTTCATATGGACGTCGACTCCGCACGGGAACCAGCGCCGGTTCCGGATCCGCTGACCGAGATCGCTCGGTTCGGTGAGCTCCTGCGCGGTCTCGACCCAGGCGGTACCGAGGCAGAGACACTCGAGCGGATCACTGCGCTCGAAGAACTCAGGTCTGCCGTCGTCGCCGCACAGTCGCGGGAGGCAGTGGCGTTCGAAGCGCTGCGCATCGAGCGGGACCGGCTCAACCGGGTGCCCGCGCTCGACTGCGGAAAACGTGCCGGAGACGAGATCGGGCTGGCGAAGAAGGTCTCGCCCGGATCGGGGCGGAAGTTCCTCAGCACCGCCCGCTCGATCGTCATCGGCATGCCCAATACCTTCACAGCCCTGTCCAAGGGGGAGATCTCCGAGGACAAGGCGCGCATCATGGTCGATGAGACCGCGGTCCTTGCTGCCGCCGATCGGCGCAAGGTCGACACGCGGATGAAGCGCAGTCTGGAACCGAGCGGGCTGCGCAGCCTGCGGGCCGAAGTGCGTGCGCTCAGCGCGGAGATGGACGCCGAGGCGGCCGCGAAGCGGGCAGCGAAAGCCGAGTCCAATCGTCGCGTGAATCTGACCGTGATCGACGACGGGATGGCCAGGATCTCTGCGATCCTGCCGCTGACTCAGGCCGTCGCCGCCTATGAGAGTCTCCGGGCCGGCGCCGAGTCGGTCACTGCCGCCGGTGACGCGGGCGGGCGGAATCGCCAGCAGGTGCTCGCCGATACCTTCGTCGAACGATTGAGCGGCCAAACGAGTGCGACGGCGGTGCCCGCGGAGATCCATGTGCTCGTCGAGGCCGAATCCCTGCTCTCGGACGGGCCCGTACCGGCCTGGCTGCCCGGATTCGGGCCGCTGCCGGCGCAGACGGCACGGAAGTTCATCGCCGCGAACGAAGCAAAGATGTTCATCAGCCGGATCTTCACTCGTCCCGACGACGGGCAGCTTGTGGGGATGGATGCGAAGAGTCGGGAATTCACCGGCCGACTGCGGCAGATGATCACCTTCCGCGACGATGTGTGCCGGACACCGTGGTGCGATGCGCCGATCCGGCATGCCGATCATGCCGTTCCCGTTGCCGCTGGCGGAGCCACCACCTGGGAGAACGGTTCAGGGCTGTGTGCATCCTGCAATTACGCGAAGGAACATCCCGGGTGGAAGCACGAGGCGACAGCCGAAGGGGTTCGCGTCACCACGCCGAGCGGACGATCGTACGAGGTGACCACTCCCGCGGTGGTCCGCCGCATGCGGTTCCCGCGTCCCGAGGCGGTGTCCGAACCGGGTGGTTCGCCGCCGGGGCCGGATTGGCGGCAGACCTTCTCCCGTTTCCTCGAACCGCAGCGAGATGAACAGACACCGCGGGACGACTCGCCTCCGTCGGGTGAGGAACCTCGTACACAGAGGGAGTTTCCGATCGAATTCCAAACGATCGCCCCGAGCTTCGTCCTGCCCGACCAGCTGCCGCCGCGGTACTGCACCCGTGCCGAGAAGATCGCCGAGTGGCGCAGACGCAATGCGCACCGGCGGCCGACCGCAAGGGACTGCGGAGGCAGCTCGGTCGAGCAGGAATTGGTGCAGGCTGTCTACGGGTCGGACTGAGCCACGAGTCGGATCTGGAACACGTGTCGGATCTGGAACATGGCGGGAACATCTGTCACATGGATACTGCAGAGAATCGTGGTTATGGACAGGGCGGGTGAACACGACAGCACACCACTGACGACTGCGCGGGGGCGAAGTCTCAACCTCGTGGCGCGTGTGCTCCCCTTAGGGGCGGTGGCGTGTTGGGTGATCACGATCTTCGTGCCGGTCCTCGACAGTGGAGGCCCTGGCTCGATGCGAATCCGCGTGACATCGCTCGGGTTCTCGCCGATCGACATGAATGACCTCGACGAGGTCTACCTCGTGCTCTGGATCGTCATTGTCACCGGAGCGTTCACCGCCTGGCTGCTCTCCGCATCGAAGTGGTGGTCGATCGCGGCCATCGTCCTTGGCACAGTGCTGGGGTTGCGTCTCCTGCAGATGGTCGCCGACCCGCCGATCATGATGTGGGACGGGCAGACGGCCAATGGCACGCCCACCGGCGGCATGGAAGTTGCCTATCCCGCGGCCGGGTTCGGCCTCTGGGTGCTCGGGAGCCTTCTGTTCTTCGCCGCCGGAATCTGTGGTCTGGTCGCCGCCGCCCAACAGGACCACTATCGCCGTGAAAGGATCAAACGCTGCATGTCGAAGCGCCATGGTCCCGCCGAGTGAGGCTCGCCCCGCGACGGTGCGAGTCGCGGACGGCAGATGGCTGCTGCGATCCGCCCAAGCGCTGTCTCTGTCTGCCCTCTGCTTGTGGATCGTCATGCTGTGGGTGCCAATCTGCGCCAGTCCTGAGGACACCTCCGAATCACCGCACCCGCCGCTCATCATCGTCACTGCCCTCGGTGGAGCGCCATTCGACCTCGAAGAAGCTCGTATGCCGTACATCCTGGTCGCACTCGGGGTCTTCGCGTGCGCAGCTTCTGCCTTACTCCTCACCGTCCGGTCTCAGCCAGATATGCACCCGTGGCCGGACGTCGTCGCACGTATGTGGTCCGTCGGCACCCTCTTTCTGAGTCTCTGTGCGTTCCTTGTCCTGGCCGACTGCTAACGAATCTGCCGACGATCATGTGGGACGCCGTCGACGATCAGGGGCGGCCGATCTTCGGGACGGTCGTCGCACAACCGTCGATGGGCGCAGGGCTGTGGCTCATCGGCTGTCTCTGTCTGCTGGCAGCGGGAGTCTGCGGCCTCCTCGGCGACGTCAGGCGGAGGAGGGCTGCACCCGTTCACCACGCAAACTCGAGAATCACCCCATGGCCCCGAGGGAACCGAACGCACCGCCTCGCGCAACGGTTGCCGTGGGTCGCGTTGGCCTGCTGGGTGCTGATGATCTGGGTACCGCTTTTCGACAGCGGCGACCATGGTGATGATCGACTCACGGTGACATCGCTCGGACGGGTACCCTTCGATCTCGCCGACCTCACCCCGGAAATCATCCTGCCCTGGGTGGTCGTTCTCGTCTGCGCAACTACCGCGAAACGGTTCGACACCTTCGCCCACTGGCCTCTTCTGTCGGTGGCAGCCGGAGTCGGCCTGTTCATCCAGCAGGCGACGATGGTCACCGATCTTCCGCGAGAGCGGGTGACCAGCACCGATGCCGCTGGCGAAAAGCTCAGTGCCTTCATCGTCGGGTATCCGTCAGAGGGCCACTATCTCTGGACGATCGGCTGCCTTGCACTCGTTGCCGCAGGCATCAGCGGACTCCTCAGCAATCGGCGGCGGATAGTTCGGCAGAGGCAGCGGCAGATGCAGCGGCAGGCAACGCGTCCGCCGGAAAAGATCATTCGCCGACGCCAACGCAAACTGCAGCAGCTGGCCCGGCTGCTGCCTTTCATCGCGGTCACCATGTGGATCGCCACGATCTTCATCCCCGTCGTCGACAGCTTCAACGGCGTCGGCCCTCGCATCCGATTGACCTCGCTGGGGGACTTGACGTTCGATGACGGCGGTGAAGTGCTGCCGCCTTTCATTCTCCTCTGGGCGATTGTGGTCGGCTTTGCCGCGCTCGGCCTCGGCTTCGCCGCTGACCAGTGGTGGAACGTGGCGGCCGTGCTCATCGCCGCGCTCATCGTCCTCATCTTCGTCGCCATCCTTCTCAACCCTCCGACGATTATGTGGGACGGTCAGCTGCCCGACGGCACGCCGATCGGGGGCATGGAAGTTGGACGGCCGTCCTTCGGCTTCGGACTGTGGCTCATCGGAGCAGCCTCACTCGCCGCGGCCGGTATCTGCGGATTCGCGGCAAATGCACAGCGCCCCCGACACACGGTCGAGGGCGCTTGAGTCTCAGCGAACCGAAATTCGACTGAGGGCGGAAAGCGGGCTGTATCACTTCACGGGTTCGAAGACCTTCGCGAAGTAGTCGCCGATCTCGGAGTGCGCATCCAAGGGGAAGATTCCGGAGACGTACTGGTCGGGGCGGACCACGACGACGGCGCCGTCGCGGCTGATCTCACGGGCCTCGAAGATGTCCTCATCGGGCAGGGTCGCGTAGATCCTCTCCACGTATTCAAGATCGAAGGCGCCGATATTCGGGCGGAAGACCGTCGGCACATCGGGAAAGGCGAACTCCTTGTGTTCCTGCTGGTAGATGACGCTGAGTTCGACGAGGGCGTCGAGGTCCTCACCGTCCCGGCGGTAGGCGACCAGGGGAGAGGCAGGATCCGATTCGAGCCACGCAGCCAGCGCCGCCACTCTCGACTCGCCGGCTGCGCCGTCGCCACTGGCGGAGCCGCCGACAACCGGAGCGGCCCGATCGGCGAAGACATAGACCCTCCAGCGACCGTCGGCGCGGGCCTCATGCCCGAGGTGGATGAAGTTCGCATCGCAGCTGCGCTTGACCCGAGCCGACTTGAATCGCTTGCCGATCGGGAATCCGGCTGCGAGCTCCTGATGAGTCGTCGGCGTCGTGATCATCGACTCCGTGTACTCGGTCATGAAACCTGCCGGGAACTCCGCGGTCTTGACGTAGAAGTCCTCAAGGTAAGTCTTGTCCGGCAGCTCCTCCTGCGGAGTCGCCATGAGCGTCGACCATTCCTTGTCGAACTCAATGAGGTTCTTCGCCGCCACCTGACGTTCGGCCGAGTAGGTGCGCAGCAGTCCCGTCGATGACCGTCCGGAGATGACCTGACCGAGCTTCCACGCGATGTTGAAGCCGTCCTGCATCGACACGTTCATTCCCTGACCGGCTTTCGCCGAGTGAGTGTGGCAGGCATCGCCGGTGATGAACACGCGCGGACACTGAGAATCGGGCGCGGTCTCGTCGGTGTCGTCGAAGGCGTCGGTGAGCCGGTGCCCGACCTCGTAGACCGAATGCCAGGCCACGTTTTTCACATCGATGCTGTAGGGCGAGATGATGGCATTCGCCCGGCGGATGATCTCGTCGATGCTCGTCGACCGCACCTTGCGCGCATCATCCTCGGGCACCTCGCCGAGATCGACGTACATCCGGAACAGATGCCCGCCCTCGCGGGGGATGTGGAGGATGTTTCCGTGCTTCGACGAGATCGCGCACTTGGTGCGGATGTCGGGGAAGTCGGAATTCGCGAGCACATCCATCACGCCCCAGGCGTGATTGGCCTGGTCACCGGACATCGTCCGGCCGATCGACGACCGGACCTTCGACCGGGCACCGTCGCAGCCGACGACATAGCCGGCGCGGATGGTGCGTTCCTCCCCGGCACGCTCGCCGGCCGTATAGCGGACGGTGACGGATACCGGATGATCCTTCGCCGAGGCGGTCGCGGCGTCCTCGTCGACCGTGAGGTCGACGAACTCGATCCCATAGTCGGGCGTGATCTTGCCGGGGGACTGGGCGGCGAACTGGGCGAAGTAGTCGAGCACGCGTGCCTGGTTGACGATGAGGTGCGGGAATTCGCTGATGCCGTGCTCGTCATCCTTGGGCCGACCGGTGCGGATGATGTTCTCGGGGTTCTCCGGATCCGGATTCCAGAACGCCATCTCAGTGATGTGATAGCCCTCGCGCATGATCTCCTCGGCGAAGCCGAACGCCTGGAAGGTCTCGACAGAACGGGCCTGGATGCCGTCGGCCTGACCGATGACCAGCCGCGAATCGCGCTTCTCGATCATCCGCGTGTTCACGTGCGGGTACTGCGACAGCTGAGCCGCCGCGATCATCCCCGCGGGGCCGCTGCCGACGATGAGGACATCGACCTCATCGGGCAGATCCTCTGCGCGCTCGACCCCGTAGCCAGCGGCTTCTTCGATCCGCGGGTCCGCGGACACGTAGCCGTTCTGATGGAAATGCATGTCAACCTCCGGTTCGTGACACGTCGTCGTGATGTTTGAATGCTATCAGTTCATATACGATCTGGTGTCGGCGAGGTGGTGCCGGTCACCGTCATCGCTGGTCACCTGCGGCGACCCGATCCCGATGATCGGGCTCACTGACTGTTCGTCCTCGTGGTCTGGGCCCAGCGGAATGCCGGTGCGATCGCGCAGCAGCAGGGTTGCGGCGAGGGCGAGCACGGCGACGACGCCCAGGTACACCGCCACCGAGGCGGTCGTTCCCGTCGACGACACGAGTCCCTTCGCGATCGTCGGAGCAAAGGCGCCGCCGAGGATGGAGCCGATCGCGTAGGACACCGAGACTCCGGAGAAGCGGACGCTGGAGGGGAACAGCTCGGCGTACATCGCCGGCTGCTGACCGTAGGTGAAGCCCAGGCCGACCGTGAGGACGACGAGGCCGAGCAGGAGCATGCCCACCGAGCCGGTGTTGACCAGCGGGAACAGGGAGAAGATGCCCGCGAGCAGGAGGATCCAGCCGAGGATGTAGGTGTTCCGGCGTCCGATCTTGTCCGAGACGGCTCCCGCGATGATCGTGAAGACCAGCCAGGACACCGCCGAGGCGGCGACGGCCCAGAGCACGGGACCGCGCTCAAGGCCGATGGGTCCGGCAGGATCCGTGGCGTAGTTCTGGATGTATCCGCCGGTGGTCATGTACCCGGCGGCGTTGTTGCCCATGAATACGAGTGAGGCGAGGATGACGAGCAGCCAGTGGCTCTTGATGAGCTTGCCCAGCGGGTTCGTGACCTGTTCCTTGCGCTCGGCGATCTCGTGGAATACGGGGGATTCCTCGACTCCGCGGCGGATCCAGTAGCCGACGAAGACGAGCACGATGGAGAGGAAGAACGGCACCCGCCAGCCCCATTCGAGGAAGGCATCGCCCGGGGCGATCGACGTCATCAGAGCGAGCACGCCCGAGGACAGCAGGAGGCCGATGGACACGCCGATCTGCGGGAAGGAACCGCGCAGTCCGCGTGACTTCTCATCCGCGTGTTCGACGGCGAGCAGAACGGCGCCGCCCCATTCGCCGCCGGCCGAGATTCCCTGGACGATGCGCAGCGCGATGAGCAGGATCGGAGCCAGGACGCCCGCGGATTCGAAGGTCGGCAGGAAGCCGATGAGCGCGGTTGCCGCGCCCATGGCGATGAGGGTGATGATGAGGACCACCCGGCGGCCGAGCTTGTCACCGAAATGTCCGGCGAGGAATGCGCCCAGAGGGCGGAAGAGGAAGCTGATCCCGACCGTCGCGAAGGCGACCATGGTCGAGAGCGTCGATCCGAGCGGGCCGAAGAAGAGCTCGTTGAAGATCAGTCCCGAGGCCGCCGCATAGAGGAAATAGTCGTACCATTCGATGCTCGTGCCGACGATCGTCGCGAACGCCACCCGGGTCTGAGTGTGCTTCTGTGCTGCCATGACTCCTATGTCCTGTCGTGCGTCCAGGCCGCATTCTCTGTGGCCTGGATTACTTGTTCTCGGGAACCGTATCATATACGATCTGTGGTGAAGCCAACCGAAATGAGGTGTGAGATCGATGTCGACTCCAGCAGGTGTTCCGACCCGTCCGGGCAAGATCATTGCCGTTCATGTGGCCTACGAGTCCCGTGCGGCACAACGGGGAAAGCGCCCCGCCCAGCCGTCGTACTTCCTCAAAGCGGCCAGCTCCGTCGCCGCCTCCGGCCAGACCATCGAACGCCCCGCAGGCACCTCGCTGCTCGCCTTCGAGGGTGAGGTCGCCATCGTCATCGGCGCCCCCGCCCGCAACGTCACCGAGGCCGAGGCCTGGTCGTATGTGGCCGGCGTGACCGCGTCGAACGACTTCGGCCTCTACGACATGAAGACCCCCGACAAGGGATCGAACGTGCGCTCGAAGAGCCGTGACGGATACACCCCGCTGGGTCCCGAACTCATCCCCGCCGCCGAGACGGCCCCCGACTCCCTGCGCCTGCGCACCTGGGTCAACGGCGAGATCGTCCAGGACGACGGCACGCGCGCCGATCAGCTGATCTTCACCCTCCCGCGCATCGTTGCGGACCTCAGTCAGCACCTCACCCTCGAGCCCGGCGACGTCATCCTCACCGGCACCCCTGCCGGATCCTCCGTCGTCGCCCCAGGCGACACGGTCGAGGTCGAGGTCACGGCCGCCTCGGCGAACGGGGAAGAGCTGAGCTCAGGACGACTGACCACCACGGTCGTCGACGGCCCCGGAGACTTCGACGAGGACCTCGGCAGCCTGCCCGCAGTGAACGAAGCACTCACCGTCGATGCCTGGGGCTCACGCGAAGCCGCCGGACTCGCCCCGGAGGGCGATGCCGATGACACTGCCGCGACGGCACTCGGCGATGACCTCATCGCCAAACTCACCGAGGCTCCGACCGCGGGTCTGTCGGCTCAGCTGCGGTCGCGCGGACTCAACAACGTCGTCATCGAAGGTGTGGCCCCGCTGAAGCCGGGCGCGAAGATCGTCGGCACCGCGAAGACGCTGCGCTTCGTGCCCAACCGCGAAGACCTGTTCAAGTCCCACGGCGGCGGTTACAACGCACAGAAACAGGCCTTCGACTCGATCCGCCCCGGCGAGGTCGTCGTCATCGAGGCCCGCGGCGAATCCGGCTCTGGCACCCTCGGCGACATCCTCGCCCTGCGCGCGAAATCACTCGGCGCCGCCGGCGTCGTCACCGACGGGGGAGTCCGCGACTCCGCCGAGGTGGCCGAGATCCTGCCCGTGTTCTCCACCGCGAAGCACCCCGCCGTGCTCGGCCGCAAGCACGTGCCGTGGGAATCGGACGTGGCCGTGGCCTGCGGAAACGCCACCGTCCTGCCCGGCGATGTGATCGTCGCCGATGACGACGGAGCCATCGTCATCCCTCGTGGTCTCGTCGAAGAAGTCGTCGACGCGGCACTGGCGAAGGAGATCGAGGACGGCTGGGTGGCCGAACAGGTCGCCGCCGGCAACCCGATCGAAGAGCTCTTCCCGCCCAAGGGCGAATGGAAGGCGAAATTCGACGAGTGGAAGGCCTCACGGTGACTGCGACTGCGTCCCTGAGCAAGGCCGAGACCGCCTACCGGTGGATCCGCGAACGCGTCGCCGACCAGACCTATCAGCCCGGGCACAAGCTCGTGCTCGCGCAGATCGCACTCGAACTCGACACCTCAGTGGTGCCGGTGCGTGAGGCCATCCGCCGGCTGGAAGCCGACGGGCTCGTGACCTTCGAACGCAACGTCGGGGCCCGCGTGGCCATGGTCGACCAAGGGTCCTACACCCAGTCGATGGAAACGGTCGCGATCCTCGAGGCCGCGGCCGTCGCCCAAGCACAGGGCCACCTCGGCGTCGATGATCTCGATGCTGCGGAGCAGATCAACGATCGGATGCGGGCTCTGCTCGACGATTTCGAACCGGCCGAGTTCACTCGGCTCAACCACGAGTTCCACGAGATGCTCTACCGGCGCTGCCCGAACGAGCGGCTGTGCACCCTCGTCGAACTCGAATGGGACCGGCTCAACCACCTGCGGGATTCGACGTTCTCCTTCGTCCCCGAACGGGCACTCGAGTCGGTGGAGGAGCACTCCCGCATCGTCGCCCTCATCCGGGCTCGCGCCTCGGCGCAGGAGGTCGAACGGGCCGTGCGCGAGCACCGCTCGGCCACTCTGCGCAGCTTCCAGAACTCCCAGACGACCACAGCCCCAAGCACGGATTTGATTGCAGATTCACGAAAGGACAAGTCATGACACAGTCCACCACCCCGCCGGCAGGTATGCCGGAGAAGATCCGCCACTACATCGGCGGAGAATTCGTCGACTCCGTCGACGGAGACGAATTCGACGTGCTCAACCCGGTGACGAACGAGCCCTACATCAAGGCCGCCTCGGGCAAGAAAGCCGATATCGAAGCCGCCGTCGCAGCGGCGAAGCAAGCCTTCGACGAGGGCCCGTGGCCGCGGATGCTTCCGCGTGAACGCGCCCGCATCCTCAACAAGATCGCCGACATCGTCGAATCCCGCAAGGACGAACTCGCCGCGATGGAGTCCTTCGACTCCGGGCTGCCGATCACCCAGGCCAAGGGCCAGGCGGCGCGCGCGGCGGAGAACTTCCGCTTCTTCGCCGACCTCATCGTCGCCCAGGTCGACGACGCCTTCAAGGTTCCCGGCCGCCAGGCGAACTACGTCAACCGCAAGCCCATCGGCGTGGCCGGACTCATCACCCCGTGGAACACCCCGTTCATGCTCGAGTCCTGGAAGCTGGGACCGGCGATCGCGACCGGCAACACCGTCGTGCTCAAACCCGCAGAGTTCACCCCGCTCTCGGCCTCCCTGTGGCCGGGCATCTTCGAAGAGGCCGGACTGCCCACCGGTGTGTTCAACATGGTCAACGGCTTCGGCGAGGAGGGCTTCGCCGGCGACTCGCTCGTCAAGCACCCCGACGTGCCGCTCATCTCCTTCACCGGTGAGTCGAAGACCGGCCAGACGATCTTCGCCAATGCCGCCCCCTGGCTCAAAGGCCTGTCGATGGAGCTCGGCGGAAAGTCCCCGGCCGTGGTCTTCGCCGACGCGGACATCGAGGCTGCCGTCAACGCCACGATCTTCGGCGTCTTCTCCCTCAACGGGGAGCGCTGCACCGCCGGTTCGCGCATCCTCGTCGAGCAGTCGATCTACGATGAATTCGTCGAGCGCTATGCCGCTCAGGCGGGGCGCGTGAAGGTCGGCCTGCCCTCGGATCCCGCCACCGAGGTGGCTGCGCTCGTCCACCCCGAGCACTATGAGAAGGTCATGTCCTACGTCGAGATCGGCAAGTCCGAGGCCCGCCTCGTCGCCGGCGGCGGACGCCCCGAAGGCTTCGAAACCGGAAACTTCGTCCAGCCGACCGTGTTCGCCGATGTGCAGCCCGACGCGCGGATCTTCCAGGAGGAGATCTTCGGCCCCGTCGTCGCCATCACCCCGTTCTCCTCCGACGAGGAGGCCCTGGAGCTGGCGAACAACACGAAGTACGGTCTGGCCGCCTATATCTGGACCTCGGACCTCAAGCGCGCCCACAACTTCTCCCAGGCCGTGGAGTCGGGAATGGTGTGGCTGAACTCGAACAACGTCCGCGATCTGCGCACCCCCTTCGGCGGCGTCAAGGCCTCGGGACTCGGCCACGAAGGCGGCTACCGGTCGATCGACTTCTACACGGAACAGCAGTCCGTGCACATCAACCTCGGCGAGGTCCACAACCCTGTCTTCGGAAAGCAGTGAAGCAGCCATGACCAAACGCACTGATATGACCCGGACCTCGGCCGGCTATTTCGTCAGCCAGGAGACGGGCATCTCCACCGACAACCCCATCGCCACTCCGCAGGTGAGCCCGCCCGACATCCTCCGCTGTGCCTATATGGAACTCGTCGTCACCGACCTCGCCGCGTCGCGGGAATTCTACGTCGACGTGCTCGGACTCTACGTCACCGAAGAGGACGAGAACACGCTCTACCTGCGTTCGACGGAGGAGTTCATCCACCACAATCTCGTCCTGCGCAAGGGCGAGGTCGCCGCCGTGGCTGCGTTCTCCTACCGGGTGCGCAGCCCGGAAGAGCTCGACAAGGCAGTAGCCTTCTACACGGAACTCGGCTGCGATGTCCGACGCAATCCCGACGGCTTCGTCAAGGGCGTGGGCGACTCCGTGCGCGTGGTCGACCCGCTCGGCTTCCCGTACGAGTTCTTCTACCAGTCCGATCACGTCGAACGCATGTCGTGGCGCTACGACCTGCACATCCCCGGCGAACTCGTCCGCCTCGACCACTTCAACCAGGTCACCCCGGATGTGCCGCGGGCCGTGAAGTACATGCAGGACCTCGGCTTCCGCGTCACGGAGGACATCCAGGACGAGGAGGGCACGGTCTACGCCGCGTGGATGCGCCGCAAGTCCACCGTCCATGACACGGCGATGACCGGTGGCGACGGACCGCGCATGCACCATGTCTGCTTCGCCACCCATGAGAAGCACAACATCCTCTCCATCTGCGACAAGCTCGGTGCCCTGCGCCGGTCCGACTCGATCGAGCGCGGACCCGGCCGCCATGGCGTCTCGAACGCGTTCTACCTCTACCTGCGCGACCCCGACGGTCACCGCGTCGAGGTGTACACGCAGGACTACTACACCGGCGACCCGGACAACCCGGTCATCACGTGGGACGTCCACGACAATCAGCGCCGCGACTGGTGGGGCAACCCCGTCGTGCCGTCCTGGTACACGGACGCGTCCCTCGTCCTCGATCTCGACGGCAACCCGCAGCCCGTGCACGCCCGCACGGACGATTCGGAGATGGCCGTGACGATCGGTGCCGACGGGTTCTCCTACACCCGCGCGGATGAGAATGAGGGCAAGCTGGGCAACCAGCTCTGAAAGGAATCCACATGCTCGATGAGGCAACGATCGCGGCCATCGCCGACGATCTCGCGGAGGCGGAGCGGACTCGGTCGAAGATCGGTCTGCTGACCGCGCAGTATCCGGATATGACGGTCGAGGACTCCTATGCGGTGCAGAACGAATGGCGCCGTCGCGGTGAAGCCGCCGGCCGTCGACTCTACGGTCACAAGATCGGGCTGACCTCGAAGCCGATGCAGCAGGCCACCGGCATCACCGAACCCGACTACGGAGCGATCTTCGCCGATCAGGTCTATGACACCGGGTCCGTGATCGATCATTCGCAGTATTCGGGTGTGCGCATCGAGGTCGAACTCGCCTTCGTGCTGCGTGACGAACTGCGCGGACCCGATGTCAGTCTCTTCGACGTCCTCCGGGCCACCGAGTACGTCGTTCCCGCCCTCGAGGTCCTGTCCTCGCGCATCGAGATGGAGGGGCGCACGATCGTCGACACCATCTCGGACAACGCGGCACTGGGGGCGATGGTCCTCGGCGGCCGTCCCGTCGCCGTCGATGCCGTCGACCTGCGTCGGGTGAACGCCCTGCTCTACCGCAATGAGACGATCGAGGACTCCGGAGTGGCTGCCGCCGTCCTCGACCATCCGGCCCGCGGAATCGTGTGGTTGGCGAACAAACTCGCCGAACACGGAGATGTGCTGCAGGCCGGAGAGACCGTGCTCGCCGGATCGTTCACCCGCCCCATGTGGGTGCATCCCGGCGACACCGTCCACGCCGACTACGGAGAGCTGGGAGTCATCACATGCCGTTTCGAGTAGAACTGCCGGAGACCTTCGCCGACCGTGTGGCCGGCCTCGGCGACGGCGAGTACCTGGCCGGGATGTGGGTGTGCTCGGGTTCGCCCGTGGCCGCCGAGATCGCTGCCGCCTCGGGAATGCAGTGGGTGCTCATCGACGCCGAGCATTCCCCGATCGGACTCGAGACCACGACGAGTCTGCTGCGTGCGATGAACGGCTACCCGGCGACCCCCGTCGTGCGGGTGCCGGTCAACGACACGGTGCTCATCAAGCAGTACCTCGACCTCGGCGCGCAGAATCTGCTCGTGCCGATGGTCGATACGAAATCCGACGCCGAGGCGGCTGTGGCGGCCGTCCATTATCCGCCGAAGGGTGTGCGCGGGGTCGGTTCGGCCCTGGCCAGGGCCTCCCGGTGGAATGCCGTGGACGGGTACCTGGGTCGTGCCGAGGAGTTCGTGTCCCTGACGGTGCAGATCGAATCGGCGACCGCAGTGGACAACGCCGCCGAGATCGCCGCGGTCGATGGAGTCGACCAGATCTTCGTCGGGCCCTCCGACCTGGCTGCGTCGATGGGACTGCTCGGACAGCAGACCCATCCGGATGTCACCGATGCGGTGGCCAGGACCTTCGAGGCGGTGAAGGCTGCCGGCAAACCCGTCGGTGTCAACGCCTTCGACCCCGAGCAGGCACGGAAATACCTGGAAGCCGGAGCCTCCTTCGTCCTCGTCGGAGCCGATGTCGGCCTGATGATGAATGGCGCCCGCGCCTGGGCCGACACTTGGGTTCAGGACTGAACTCACCTCACCCCCGACCGTGCACCTGCGGTCGGGGGTGACGTGTATTCACCGACAGTTTCAGTCCTTCTCGCGGCGGCTGCCGGAGATCAACAAGATCGTTGAGCCGAGTCCGACGAGGACGATGCCCAATCCGATGAGCATTCCGTTTCCGGTTGTGCCGGTGCGAGGCAGTTCGGGCGCCGGGGCTGCGGGTGACTCAGGAGCCTCGGCGACAGGTTCGACCGGTGGGGTCTCGGGCTTCTCGGGGGCCTCGGGCTGTTCCGGCTGCTCGGGGGGCGTGCTCGGCTGCTCCGGCTGTTCCGGTGGCGCCGGCGGTGTGCTCGGCGTCTCCGGTGGTGCCGGGGGAGTGGACGGCTTCTCCTCGGGCGGACGGTGCACGGTTTCGGCGGGGACGCCCCAATCGCTTGTCCACTCCGCGTTGACGTCGCTGCCCTCGATCGTCGTCACATAGGTGACCCAGCCGACGGGCATATCGATCGGCTCCGTGCTGATTTCGACGTGGCCCTTCTCGTCGGCGATGACGGTGAAGTCCTGCAAGGACAGCTCCGTGCCGTCGGGCTCCTTCGACTGCTCGGGTTCGGTCTCCACGTGGTAGGCGGTGATGGTGAGGACGGCTTCCGAACCCGGCCGCAGACCGGTCACAGCCACCTCGTCGTGGGTCGATGTGCCCTCAAGCACCGCTTCGGTGTCGGCGGTAGGAGTCCACGGGACGAATCCGGTCTCACGAGGTTGACCGTGGATTCCCTTCCATTCCTTCGTCGCCTTGTCCCCGGCAATCGTCTCGGTGAAGTACAGCCAGCCGCGGAAGTTCTCGGGCACGGTGACCTCACCGGACGTGTGGGTGCCGTTGCCGACGTCCTTCGAGGTCACGGTCCCGATTTCGCGAGCGTCGTCGTTCTTCGTGCCTTGCTTCGGTGCCGTCGCGGTCTGCCACAGGGTGTGTTCGACGGTGACGGTGTGGTCGCCGATGAGGCCGGAGACGGTGAACTCGTCGGTGACCGTTTCACCTGGTGTCGGCGTCTGATCGGAGATCTCGGTGTTCACCTTCGGTTGGGAACTGAAGTCCAGTGAAGCCTTGTCCGTGACGGAATCTGGGGTGTCCGGTGTGATGACTCGCTGTACCCGCGTGCCGGACGTCGGTTCGAAGACTCGCACGGTCTGCGGAGCGACCTTCGCCGAGGCGGCCACTGACAGAGCGCCGGGCGCGCTCGCCTGCAGTGTTGTCGTCACGGGTTCCTTCCCTGTGGTCAGGGCCTTCGGTGCTTTCGCAGTTCCAGCGGTCTTGAGAGTGACGGGAATGTCGGGGACCTGCGCTCCCGAGGCGCTGGTCAGCGAGATCTTCAGCGTTGCCTCGTCGGTGGGAATGCCGAGGATCTTGCCCTTGCCGGGGTCATCCTTGCCGGCATAGGGTTCGAGCACGGGCATGCGCATGACCGGCTCGAGGCTGATGTCGAGGGTGTAGGGGCCGGCCAACTTCTTGGCTTCGGCGAGGATCGTCGAGTGCTTCTTCGCGGCCGCCGCGAACTTCTTGCCGAGATCGGCCGGCTTCTGCGGCGGCACCTTGTGATCGTGGGGGAGCGCCTTGTCGAGGCGGGCCATCGCGCTCAGTGCGGCCTGCACATCCTTCGACGTCGAGCCGGCATATTCGTGCAGCGCCCACGCTGTGCGAGCCGAGGTGACCGTGTCGGCCTTCGCGTTCTTGAAGTACTTCGGCAGCGGAGACTTCTTGCCCGCATCGATGCAGTAGGCGGAGGTGTCAGGGAAGGTCCGGTAGGAGCCGTACCAGGTCTTGCCCTGTTTCGCATGGTGCCAGATGCCTGGTCCGTATGCGTTGGGAGCGGTGTGCACCGGAACCTCGCCGAGGCCGACCGGCGGTCCCGCGGCCATGGCCGGACCCAGCCCGATGAGCGAAGCGATTGTGAGGACGGTGAGCAGCAGCGCGGTGCGCAGTGATGCGAGTCTGAGAGTGATCATGGACCGATTCGACACGAGGAGCCTCTTGTCGCACTAGGGGAGGTTCGAGGGGCTGTGGATACTGCTTTGAGCATCCACAGGATGTGACGCGCGAGTGAGCGAGGTGCTGGTCGTCGGAAGGAGGGGAGTGGCCCCGGGGAGGAACGGCAGCCTCCGGCGCGTGTGGCAGGTGATGCCGACCGTCGGACGACGGTCGAATGGCCCGTGGAGTTTTCACCGTCGTCTGTTTCCTCCGCCGACATCGAGTCGACGAAACTGCGCCCGTCCACAGTCGAAAATGAATGAGTGGGGCGTAAGAAGTCGTTCGAAGAACGTGGCAGTCGGCTGAAGTGTTGCTGGACGGATACACGACGAGGCCGTCTGTGGAGGGCTTGGACTCTAGACTGAGGTGAGCGAATTTTCCCCCATTGCAGAAGGACAGACTATGTCGGCACAGAACGGTCCCGGTTCGCAGAGACCGCAGCCGCCCCAGGTGCAGGGCCCACCGAACCCGAACGTTCCCCCTGCGCAGGGACAGATGCCGCAGCAGGGTCAAGTGCCGCAGCAGAATCAGCCGCAGCAGAACCACGATCGATTCCGGCCTCGGCCGGAGGGATCGCAGCAACCGAATCCGCAGCAGGCGGGCCAGCAGCCAGGCGCGCCGAGGCAGCAACAGCCGCCCATGCCGCCGAACGGCCAGCCGATGATGCCCGGGCAGCCGCAGGTGCAGCCTGTTACCGGCCGCCCCATGCCGCCTCAGGGGCAGCCGATGCCCGGCCAACCTATGCCCGGCCAACCTATGCCCGGCCAACCCATGCAGGGCCAATCCATGCCCGGTCAGCCGGTGATGTATGCGCCCCCGCCTGCACAGGCTCGCGTCTATGCTCAGCCGCGGTTTGCCCCGACGGTGACGCAGGAGATGAGGATCCGCGCAGGAATGCAGGCACCTCAGCAGGTCGTCACCGACACTCCCTGGACCGGCGCCGTGCGGAAGGCACAACCGGAGGCCGCACCTGATTCGACGGGTAACATCGTTCGCCTGGTCGCCGCGATCCTCGTACTCGTCGGGCTTGTCATCGGACTGGCACTACTTGCCCTGCTCGGCGGACTGAGCTTCGGGGTCCGCCTCTTTGGACTCATCGGACTCGCAGCGATCCCTCTTCTCGGCATCATCGCCTATGTGCTCTGGCTCGATCGCTGGAGGCCCCAGCCGAAGCTGCTTTTGGGCATCTGCTTGCTCTGGGGTGCCGTCGCCTCGGTGATCCTCACCCTCGGCTTCTCACTCGTCGGCGAGGTCGCGCTCTATATGATCGGCATAAATGGAGTGCCCGACGTCATCGGTGCAGTCATTCAGGCTCCGATCCTCGAGGAATCGACGAAGACCGTTCTCCTGCTCGTCATCGTCCTCGCCGCCCGGCGCCACTTCGAAGGGCCCCTCGACGGGCTCGTCTACGGTTCACTCATCGGTGCGGGCTTCGCCTTCACAGAGAACATCCTCTACCTCGGCCAGTCGTGGAACGACGGCGAACTTCCGGGACTGGCAGTGACATTCGCCATGCGCTGCCTCGGATCGCCGCTGCTCCACACGGCGTTCTCAACCTGCGCCGGTGTATCCATCGGCCTTGCCGCCCGCAAATGGCCGTGGTGGTCACTCATCCTCATGTGGCTGCCCGGTCTCCTCCTCGGCATGATCCTGCACGGCTTCTGGAACGCCTCGATGACGCTCCTCGGTGTCCTCGGCCAAGCGACCCGTGATGTGATGGGCGGAATGCTTCCGCAGATCATTGGCCTCATCGTCCTCAGCGCCATCCTCTCCGCGGCCTGGGTCACTCTCGGGATCATCCTGCGCCGCAGCGAACGTATGCACACTCAGAACATGCTCGGCGACTATGCGAACTCCGGGTGGCTCACCCATGCTGAGGTCGACATGCTCGGCACCTGGAAGGGCCGGAAGAACGGCCGTGACTGGGCGAAGTCGTTCCCCGGCGGCAAGGAGGAGATGAAGACCATGATTCGCACCTCCGGCAAACTGTCGACGACGCGGATGCGCGTGCTCGCCGGAATCGGCGGCGAACAGGAACGCAAGATCGAACGGGCCGAACTCCAACAGTTCGCCGACGCCCGCGAACGCCTGCTCGCAGCCTCCAAACAGACCGTCTCCCAACAGCCGATGCGGTAAGTTCCAGCGGTGACGATCTTCGACATTCTCCTCATCGTCCTCGGCGTCGGGGCGCTCTTCGCCGGGTTCCGCCAGGGCATCATCACCGCCCTCGGAACCGCGGCGGGCTTCATCGTCGGCTGGATCCTCGGGCGCCTGCTCTCCCCGCTCGTCGAATCGCTGAGCGCCGGCACCGACGTCATGGACAACCAAGGCGTGCTCATGCTGCTGGCCTCGATGCCGTTGGTCCTCAGCGTGCTCTTCGCCTTCGCCGGCAGCGGCATCGGGGCGTGGATCAAGCACAATATGGACTCCGATCTCGGCCAGGGCATCGACGCCGTCGGCGGCACCGTCACCGCCGGAATCGTCTATGTCCTCGTCATCTGGCTCGCCGCCGGATTCATCCGCACCACCCCGCTCGTCGAACCCAACCGCTGGGTCGCCGACTCCGCCGTCATCGCCGCGATCGACCGCACTATTCCCTACTCCTCCCAGAATGCGCTGGGCGGACTGGCGAAGGGACTGAGCGCCTCCGGGTTCCCCCAGGTGTTCTCCGGGCAGCCCGAACAGATCCGGGGAGTCGGAGAACCCGACGAAGGTATGGTCGACGTCGGTCGCAGCGTCGAGGACTCGGTCGTCAAGATCACGACGACAGCCACCAGCTGCGCCACCGGTTCGGAAGGCTCCGGATTCGTGTACGAAGACGGACTCGTCGCCACCAACGCCCACGTCGTGGCCGGGTCGACGGAACTGGCCGTGCAGGTCGGGGGCAAGGGCAGGCCCTACCGCGCCGAGGTGGTCGAATTCGACGCCGAGGCCGACGTGGCCGTGCTCCGGGTGCAGGGACTCGATGCTCCCGCCCTCGACTTCGGCAACGGCCTCGGACCGGGCGACGACTCCGTCGTCGTCGGATTCCCCGCCAATGGTCCCTATACGATCTCACCGACTCGAGTACGAGAGAAGATCAATGCCCGCGGACTCGACATCTACGATTCGCAGTCGGTCGTCCGCGAGGTCTATGCCCTGCGCGGAATCGTGAGGGAAGGCAATTCGGGCGGCCCGCTCATCGATGCCGACGGAAACGTCGTCGGCATGGTCTTCGCTCGCTCCGCCACCGATGACGAAACCGGCTACGCCCTCACCCGAGCTGAGATCGCTGACGAACTCGACGCCGGTGCCGCCGAACGTGCACCGCAGCCGACAGGTCAGTGCACGAACTGAAACCAGTGCACGAACTGACCTCGGCTACTTGAGGTTGAGCCCGGCGAGGACGGCGCGGTGGTCGCTCGATCCGCGTTCGAGCACCTCGTCGGAGGTGGCGTCGAAACCACGGTAGAGAACATGGTCGAGCCGGGTGACGGGGAACTGGGACGGCCAGGTGAAGCCGAAACCGCCTCGGGCCTCTTCCCGGGTATCCTCCAGCGGCGGCACCAAGGTCTCCATATTGTTGTCCGTCGTCGCCGTGTTGAAGTCGCCGGCGATGACGACATGCTCGGCACCGTCGGTCTCCACTGTCGTGGCCAAGCGGCGCAGAGCGGCATTGCGCATCGATTCGTGGCCGGGGCGCACCGAAGGCATATGCACTGCGTAGAAGCGGATGTCACCGTGATCGGTCGAGATCGTGGTCGCGAACGCGCGCGGCCACTGCAGGCCCAGGTCGACCTCTTCGGGCTCCGACATCGGCCACTTCGACCACACGCCGATGGTGTCGACGACCTGCGAATGCTCGAACGAGGAGTCGAGCTCCTTGTGGATGATCTTGCCGGACAGGGACTCGAGCTCCTGGATCGTGACGATGTCCGGATCACGGTCGACGATGTTCTGCGCGGCCGCCGTGGGCTGCGGCATCCTCGCACCCACATTGTGGGTGGCCACCGTCAGGTCCGGATCACCGGAATCCTCATTCGGCAGCAGGGCGGGGCCGAACATCCCCGTCCACACGAGAGCAGGCACGAGGAATCCGATGGCCGAGAGCCACGAGAAGCGGATGAGGAACATGAGCAGCACCAGCGCGAGGAAGATTCCCGTCCACGGCAGTGCCGATTCGAGGATGAGCGCGATGCCCATCCGCGTCGGCAGCAGATTGTGGAGAAGCAGGAATGCCGCATAGAGGATCCCGAGGATCAATGCGGTGATGCCCTTCGCGGGGCTGTGCCTTCTGCGCGGTGTGGAATATGCCTGGTTCATCGATCAACGATCTTAACCGGGAAGTCTGGCCCCACGCTGGAAGCGACTTGCGACGCGGCTCACAGCCGCACGACATCAGCGACGCGCAGTCGCACTCCACACCGTCACATCGGGGTGGGTGTCGTAGCGATATCCCGAACCCCTCATCGTGCGCACCACGGAAGCGTATTCGCCGAGGCGGCGCCGCAGTCGGCGGATGTGGACGTCCACGGTGCGTTCGTCGGGAACCTCACCGCCGGACCACACCGCGGTGATGAGGTCCTCACGGGGCAGGGTCTCATCGGCGTGGGAGACGAGGGTGGCGAGCAGGTCGAATTCCTTCGTCGTGACATCGACGAGGTCACCGTCGATGCGGACCTCGCGGCGGGGGATGTCGATGCGCAGACGTTCCCCGGTGGCCTGGGTGTAGGCGTCGCCGGCCCGGCCGCCGAAACCGCGGGGTGCGGGTGCCGCCGGAGCGGCCGGAGCGGCTTCCTCGCGCAGGGCCGGCGGGTGGATGCGGTTGGGAATGCGCGAGCGCACGGGTCCGTGGGTCGCCGCCGGTGCACCGGTGGCTGCGGGGGAGCCGTTGGCCACGGCTCGCACGGCGTCGATATCGCTGCCGCGGCCCTCCGGGGCCAGCGCGATGACGGCCTGGGTCTCGGCCTGGCTGGCGAGTTCCTTGGCGTAGGCCTGCAGCTCAGCGGCGATCGCGGAGAGGTTCGTGCCGTCGGCCGCGGCCTTGGTCTCATCGAGTCCGATGTAGACGATGATTCCGCGAGCGGCCTTCGGTGAGGGGACGACACCGGCCGGTCCGTAGGTGTGCGGTGGGTTCTGCGGGTCGACTGCGCTCAACCTGGCTCCTGCACGTCGAGTGGCCACTGCACTGCGGGGGTGGACGTAGGCGGGTTCTGGATTCGGCATAGCTGTCCTTTGCTTTCGACCATGAGGTCGATATGACTGGAAGAGTCCGCTGCTTGAGTGAACTCGTTCGAGGCCGGACAGCGGGAGTACGATCACCGACCACGAACGCAGGGCATACACATATGTGCGCCCGGCATTCGCATCTGATGGATCGTCGAAGTCATGGCTTCATTATTTGTCACAAAACTTCGGCCGTGCAAAGGAAAGTCCGAAAATGAGACGACTGTGACGAAATATGACGTCACAGTCGCCGAGGCTGACGACCGAAATCGTCATCCGCGCGCTTGGTCAGTCGACGATTCCGTACATCCGGTCCCCGGCATCGCCGAGTCCGGGCACGATGTAGCCCTTCTCGTTGAGCTTCTCATCGAGAGCCGCCGTGTACACCTTCACCTCGGCGGAATCGCTGTAGTCGCGTTCGATGCGCTGGACGCCCTCGGGGGCGGAGACGAGGCACACCGCGGTGACGTCGCGAGCTCCGCGAGCGAGCAGGAAGTCGATGGCCATGGCCAGGGTGCCGCCGGTGGCGAGCATCGGATCGACGACGAAGATCTGCCTGCCGGTGAGGTCATCGGGCAGGCGATCGGCATAGGCGCTGGGTTCGAAGGTCGTCTCGTCGCGGACCATTCCGAGGAATCCCACCTCGGCGGTGGGGAGGATGCGCAGCATTCCGTCGAGCATGCCGAGCCCGGCACGCAGGATCGGGACCACGACGGGACGGGGTTCGGCGATGCGGGTGCCGGTGGTCGTCGTCACCGGAGTCGAGATCTCCTTGTCCTCGACGGCCACCGATCGGGTCGCCTCATAGGCCAGCAGCATGACGAGCTCTTCGGTGAGCTGTCGGAAACGAGCGGAATCCGTGTTCACATCGCGCAGAGCGGTGAGTTTGTGGGCGATGAGCGGGTGGTCGGCTACGTGAAGATGCATACCCCAAATGGTACGGGAGAACTTCGGGCTTAAGGCAGTGGTCAACGCGGGGCGAAGCGTTCACAATGGAGGCATGTCGTACTTCACTGAGATCCTGGCCGATTCCGGCGATGGCTTCCGCGCCCTCGATGTCGACGTCCGTGACGCGAGCGACCTCGACGACCTCGTCGATATGATGCGTTCGGCAGCCGGCGATGACGGAGAGGCCGTGGCCGTCATCGAACACGAAGACGAATGGTTCGGGCTCGTGCGCCTGTGCCGGAACAACGAGGTCAAGGTCTTCCTCTCCGATCTCGCCGCGGCCGAGGCGAGCCCGTTCGCGGAGATCTTCGCCGACTTCCTCGACTCCCGCCCCGACGCCTATGACGCCGAACCCGAAGAGGATTTCGGTGCGGAGGAGGACGAGGCCGCGGTCGACGAGGAGGACGACGAAGACGAGGTCGAAATGCTTGAGTTCGACGCCGACGCCGAGTGGGGCGGAGACGCTGACATCTATTCCGACCGCGGAGTCCCCGCAGCCACGCTCATCGACCAGGTCGAAAGCTATCGGTCCGACCCGGCCCGCGTCGTCGCCCATGTCGGTGAGACCGTCGGCTTCGCCGATCAGCTCGAGGCCGCACGCTGACCGCTGCGTCCGTGACCCGGTTCGATGAATGGATGGGGCATGCCCTCGCCGAGGCGGCCCTCGCGCCCGCCCATGACGACGTTCCCGTCGGGGCCGTGGTCATCGACGCCGGCGGAGTGATCATCGGGCGCGGTCACAATCGACGCGAGGTCGATGCCGACCCGCTCGGCCACGCCGAACTCATGGCGATCTCAGCCGCCGCCTCAGCGAGGGGTGAGTGGCGCCTGGACGGCTGCACCCTCGTCGTCACGCTGGAACCGTGCGTGATGTGCGCCGGCGCCCTCGTCGGCTCCCGCATCGACCGAGTCGTATTCGGTGCCTACGACGACAAGGCCGGGGCGGTCGGATCGGTCTGGGACCTGCTGCGCGACCGCGCCGCACTCCACCATCCGGAGGTCACCTCGTGCGTCCGAGCGGAGGAGAGCCGGGCCCTGCTGAGGGAGTTCTTCGCGGTCAGACGCTGACGTGTCCCAGCTCACGGCGAACCGATTTGGACGCAGAAAGTCCACCGCTGTACAGTTGTCGGCGGTGGCGTGTCCGAGCGGCCGAAGGTGCAACACTCGAAATGTTGTGTAGGGCAACCCCCTACCGTGGGTTCAAATCCCACCGCCACCGCCAAGGGAAACCCCTGATCAGACGCAACTGATCAGGGGTTTCGTCTGTTTCGTCGAAGGATGGCATCGGCGCGGGCAGAGGTGTGATGATTGACACACTGAGGTCGAGCGGCGAGACTTGCTCGGTGAAACAGAAAGAGTTTTCCGGGATATGGAATTACTTTTCGGTATCCGGGGCTGAAGACTCGACTGTTTCATTGCGCATGTTCAAGGCGCAGGGCCGACGACGATGATGTCGCCGGCTGACCAAATCGAACAACCTGAGGTGGTCCATGAAAATGGCTGACAACGACCAAGCGGTGCAGACCGCATCTTCGAGACCGGGGCTTCTCGACAAATTCTTCGAAATCACCCATCGAGGCTCGACGATCAAGCAGGAGATCCGCGGAGGCATCGTCGCCTTCGTCGCGATGGCCTATATCGTCGTCCTCAATCCGCTCATCCTCGGCGGTTCCCAGGACATCGCCGGTGACAGCCTCGACTTCGCCCAGTTGACCGCGGTCACCGGGCTCGTCGCCGGCGTCATCACGATCCTCTTCGGCGTCGTCGCCCGACTGCCCTTCGGCCTGGCCGCAGGCCTGGGCATGAACAGCTTCCTCGCTGTGTCCGTCGTTCAGGAGGTCACCTGGGCCGACGCGATGGGACTGGTGGTCATCAACGGCGTCATCATCGTCGTCCTCGGTGCCACGGGCATCCGCACCGCGATCTTCAACGCCGTCCCACACGCGCTGAAGATCGCCATCACGGTGGGCATCGGACTCTTCATCGCCTTCATCGGCTTCGTCAACGCCGGGTTCGTCACGCGCACCCCCGCGGGCCCACCCGTCCAGCTGGGCCAGGACGGATCGATCGGCTCCCTGCCGACGCTGGTCTTCGTCTTCGCGCTCGTCCTCATCGGCATCCTCGTGGCGCGGAGGATTCCCGGCGGCATCCTCATCGGCATCATCGTGGCCACGATCGCCGCGATCATCATCCAGGCGTTTGCGAAGCTCGGCACCGTCGGCGACCCGGTCAATCCGGACCCGCTGGGCTGGAACCTCTCCGCGCCGGAATTCCCGAAACAGGTCATCGCCCTTCCCGACTTCGGTCTCATCGGCGCCTTCGACCTCGTCGGCGGCTTCCAGCACATCGGAGTCCTCGCAGCCACGATGCTCGTGTTCACCCTCGTGTTCACGAACTTCTTCGACGCCATGGGCTCGATGACCGGTCTGGCCCGCAGCGCCGGACTGCAGACAGAGGACGGAATGTTCCCGCGCATCCGCGGAGCCTTCATCGTCGAGGGTCTCGGCGCGGTCTTCGGCGGCGGTGCCTCCGCATCGTCGAACACGGTCTTCGTCGACTCCGCAGCCGGAATCGCCGAAGGCGCACGCACGGGTCTGGCCGCCTGCATCACCGGTGTGCTGTTCCTGCTGTCGATGTTCTTCTCACCGCTCATCGCCGTCATCCCGATGGAAGCCGGAGCCGCGGCGCTCGTCGTCGTCGGCGCCATGATGGTCACGCAGATCCGTGAGATCGACATGACCGACTTCCGCACCTCGCTGCCGGTCTTCCTCACCATGGTGACGATGCCGCTGACCTATTCGATCGCCAACGGAATCGGCGTCGGATTCATCTCCTGGGCGCTCATCCACGCCATGAGCAACCGTGCCCGCCAGGTCCACTGGCTGCTGTGGATCGTCTCGGCCGGATTCGTCCTGTACTTCGTTCGCGGCCCGATTTCGGCTATCTTGGGGGCATGAGAACAATGGTTGGACACTCAGCTTGGGGAAAGGGTCAGATCGCCCACGGGGCTTGACCTGCGGGGACGCCCAGTCCCCTCATCCGCGTTCTTCTGCGCTGTTCGCATGGATAACCAGAGGCTCGAAGAACGAAGCAAATTGTTCCAACCATGCACTGTGCGCCTCAGTGGAGAGGCGCGGGAGGTGTGAAGTGCGATGTCCGCAGCGACAACGGACCAGTCAACTGCCGAAGTGACAATCAACGGGACCGTCCGCGAGATCGACGGCCCACCCCATACGAATGCGCTGGACTTCCTGCGCGGTCAGGGTCTGACCGGAGCGAAGGAAGGCTGCGCCGAAGGCGAATGCGGGGCCTGCGCGATCATGGTCGCCCGCCCCGACGAATCCGGTGGAACCCGCTGGACCTCAGTGAACTCCTGCCTGCTGCCCGCAGCAGCCCTCGACGGGGGAGAGGTCGTGACCTCCGAAGGTCTGGCCGACGGAGACACCGTCCACCCCGTCCAGGAAGAGATGGCCGTGCGCGGCGGATCCCAATGCGGATACTGCACCCCCGGCTTCATCTCCTCGATGGCCGCCGAATACTACCGCCCCGACCGCTGCGAGGACGGCTTCGACCTCCACTCCCTGTCGGGCAATCTGTGCCGCTGCACCGGCTACCGCCCCATCCGCGATGCCGCGAATGCGCTGGGACAGCCCGCCGCAGACGATGCGCTGGCCGCTCGCCGTGAGCGTCCGGCCCCGTCGGCTCGAGCCACCGATTATCAGCGAGCCGACACCGCCACGGGGAAGATCGGACGCTACCGTCGTCCCGCCACCCTCGCCGAGGCGACCTCCATCCTCAGCCAGGATCCCGAGGCCACCGTCGTGGCCGGGGCCACCGACTGGGGTGTCGAGGTCAACATCAAGGGAGCGCGCGGTAAGAACATCCTCGCCGTCGATCGGCTCGAGGAGATGCGCGGAATCCGCCGCACCGAATCGTTCGTCGAACTCGGTGCGTCCCACACCCTGTCCGAACTCGAGCGTGAGCTCGCCGGAGGCATTCCGCTGCTGGGCAAGCTGTTCCCGCAGTTCGCCTCCCGTCTCATCCGCAACGGGGCGACCATCGGCGGCAACCTCGGCACCGGTTCGCCCATCGGCGACACCCCGCCGGCTCTGTTGGCCCTCGAAGCCGAACTCGTGCTCACCTCGGTGCGCGGGGCGCGAACCGTGGCACTGGCCGACTACTTCACCGGATACCGGCAGACTGTGCGGGAAGCCGATGAGCTCATCACCGCCATCCGCATCCCGCTGCCGCTGTCGCCGCTGACCTCGTTCCAGAAGATCGCCAAACGCCGCTTCGACGACATCTCCTCGGTGGCGATCGGCTACGCCGTCGACATCCGGGACGGAATGATCGCCAAGGCCCGGATCGGCCTCGGCGGAGTCGCAGCCACCCCGCTGCGCGCCACCGCCACCGAAGCCCTCCTCGAAGGTCGGCCCTGGACAGTGGAGACCGTGCACGCGGCGGCCGAGACCCTGGCCGCCGAAGGCACCCCGATGGACGACCACCGGGCGAGTGCGAAATACCGGACCGCGATGCTGCGGTCCTCCCTCGAACGCTTCTACGCCGAGCAGCTCGGCCACCCGGCCGTGACCAGCAAGGAGGTCAAGTGATGAGCCAGCTCTCCCAGCGCCCCGCCGACCCGGTCGTCGGCGAACGCCACCACCACGAAAGCGCCTTCGGCCACGTCACCGGAACCGCGCTCTACACCGATGACCTCGTCGGACGTCTCACCGGGGTCCTCCACGCCTTCCCCGTGCAGTCGACGACCGCGCACGGCCGCCTCGGCGCCATCGATACCGCACCCGCGTATGCGGTGCCCGGAGTCGTCAAGGTCATCACCGCAGCTGATATCCCCGGCGTCAACGATCAGGGGGTCAAGCACGATGAGCCGATGCTGCCGGTCGACGAGATCATGTTCTTCGGCCAGCCCCTGGCCTGGGTGCTCGCCGAGGATCTCGAAGCCGCGAAGGAAGGCGCTGCGGCCGTCACCGCCGAGTTCGAGGAGCTGCCATCGCTGGTGACCGTGCGCGATGCCATCGCCGCCGACAGCTACCACGGCCAGCCCCTGTCGATCGACAAGGGCGAAGTCGACTCCGCGTTCGCCGATGCCGCCCATGTCTTCGAAGGCGAATTCGAGTTCGCCGGGCAGGAGCACTTCTACCTCGAGACGCAGGCCTGCCTGGCCCATGTGGACGAGAACGAGCAGGTCTTCATCCAGTCCTCGACCCAGCACCCCACCGAGACCCAGGACATCGTCTCCCACGTCCTCGGAGTCCCCGCCCACGAGGTGACCGTGCAGTGCCTGCGCATGGGCGGCGGCTTCGGCGGCAAGGAGATGCAGCCCCACGGCTACGCGGCCCTGGCCGCGCTCGGTGCGAAGCTCACGGGCAGGCCGGTGCGGCTGCGCCTCGACCGCACCCGCGATATCACCATGACCGGCAAACGGCACGGTTTCCACTCGTCGTGGAAGATCGGATTCACCGAGGAGGGGAAGATCCTTGCCCTCGATGCGACGCTGACCGCCGACGGCGGGTGGAGCCTCGACCTGTCCGAACCGGTGCTCACCCGTGCCATGTGCCATATCGACAACGCCTACTGGGTGCCGAACATCCGGGTCACCGGCCGCATCGCCAAATGCAACAAGACCTCGCAGACGGCCTTCCGCGGATTCGGCGGACCACAGGGCATGCTCGTCATGGAAGACATCATCGGCCGCGTCGCCCCGCAGCTGGGGCTCAGCGCCCGCGAGCTGCGCCGCCGGAACTTCTACGCCGACGGTCAGGACACTCCCTACTACCAGCCGGTGCGTCATCCGGAGCGGATCGGGGCGTGCTGGGACCAGCTCATCTCCCAATCCGATCTGGAAGCCCGCGAGGCTGAGATCGAGGCGTTCAACTCGGGCAGCGAGCACATCAAACGGGGGCTTGCGATCACTCCGGTGAAGTTCGGCATCTCGTTCAACCTCACCGCGTTCAACCAGGGCGGGGCGCTCGTGCTCGTGTACAAGGACGGATCCGTCCTCGTCACCCACGGCGGCACCGAAATGGGGCAGGGACTGCATCAGAAGATGCTGCAGGTCGCGGCCACCACCCTCGGCGTGCCCCTGTCGACGGTGCGTCTGGCGCCGACGCGCACGGACAAGGTGCCCAACACCTCGGCGACGGCCGCGAGTTCCGGCTCCGACCTCAACGGCGGAGCGGTGAAGAACGCCTGCGACCAGATCCTCGATCGGCTGCGGCAGGTCGCCGCGGGCATCCTCGGGACACCCGCCCATGAGGTGGAGATTTCGCGGGGAATCGTCTCCGCCCTGTCCTCACCGAAGACGGTGACCTGGGAAGAGGTCATCAACACCGCGTACTTCCAGCGCATCCAGCTCTCGGCCTCCGGCTTCTACCGCACCGAGGGTCTGCACTGGAACCTCTCGCAGATGCGCGGCGAACCGTTCAAGTACTTCGCCTACGGGGCCGCGGTGTCCGAGGTCGAAGTCAACCGCTTCGACGGCTCCTACACCCTGCGTCGCGTCGACATCGTCCACGACGTCGGAGACTCCCTGTCGCCGCTGCTCGACCTCGGCCAGATCGAGGGCGGTTTCATCCAGGGCGCCGGTTGGCTGACGCTGGAGGACCTCCGCTGGGACGAATCGGACAAGTCGAGCCGCGGCCGCCTGGCGACCCAGGCGGCGAGCACATACAAGATTCCGAGCTTCTCCGAAGTCCCCGAGGTCTTCAACGTCGCCTTCCTCGACAAGGCACATGAAGAGGGAGCCGTGTACGGTTCGAAAGCCGTGGGAGAACCCCCGCTGATGCTCGCCTTCTCCGTCCGCGAAGCCCTGCGCGAGGCCGTCGGTGCCTTCGCACGACCCGGCCACAGCGTCGACCTCGCGTCCCCGGCCACACCCGAAGCGGTGTTCTGGGCGATCGAAGAAGCCCGCGGACAGGACTCGGGGGCGGTCGCCTCGGCGAGGGAAGGACAACGAGTTCCGTCATGACCTGGATGGACACCGCAGCCGAGCTTCGCGCAGCTCGGGTGCCGGCTGTCCTCATCACTCTCGCCGCTGTGCGTGGGCATGCCCCACGTGAGGCGGGAGCGAAGATGATCGCCACCGTCGATGACCTGTTCGGGACCATCGGCGGGGGCAATCTCGAGATGACGGCCCTCACCCGTGCCCGGGAACTGCTCGCCGAGGGGCAGACAGCTCCGGAGATGCTCACCCTGCGGCTCAACGACAAGGCTCCGGCCAAATACGGTCGCCAATGCTGCGGCGGAGAGGTCACCATGCTCTTCGAACCCCTGCCCGTGCCCGCCTCGGTGGCGATCTTCGGCATCGGCAACATCGGACTCGAACTCACTCGGATCCTCGCCCGCCACGACCTCGATCTCACCGTGTCCGATTCGCGGCCCGAGCAGCTCGAGGCAATCGATGGCTTGGAGGAGCCGGTGGCGCGGATCCGCCGCGAATTCGCTGTCGTCGGGGAAGAGGTGATCACGGAGCTGCCGCCCGGAGCACACGTGGTCATCATGACCCACGACCATGCCGAAGACCTGCACCTGTGCTCCGCGGCGCTGACCCGCGGCGACCTCGGATCCGTCGGGCTCATCGGCTCGAATGCGAAATGGCAGCGCTTCCGCAAGAACCTCGCCTCCGAAGGCTTCGCACCCGAGGCCATCGACACCATCCGGTGCCCCATCGGACTGCCCGACCTGCCGGGCAAAGCTCCCGCGACGATCGCCGTCAGCGTCGCCGCAGACCTGCTCGGCCGCATGGCCTGACTTTTCACCACCACTGACTTTCGCCACCACTGACTCTAGGAGAACCACTGTGGTCATCTACCGCGCCCGCGTCTTCGATACGCCGGACAACCCATTCACCGGGGGCAGGCTGCGCTCGGCTGCCGATATCGCCCTCGTCGTCGACGACGGACTCATCACCTCCCGCATCGATTTCGACACTGCCAGGGCAGCGCATCCCGAGGCGCAAGTCGTCGACCTCCGTGACGGTGTGCTCATCCCCGGACTCATCGACACCCACGTCCACCTGCCGCAGGTCAGAGCCATCGGCCACCTCGGAAAGCCGCTGCTCGACTGGCTCGACCAGTGCGCCCTGCCCGAAGAGGCGAAACTCGGGGACCCCGCTTACGCGAAGGCGGTGGCCGGAGAATTCCTCACGGGACTGATCTCGGCAGGGACCACCTCGGCGATGGTCTTCGGTTCGCACTTCGCAACGGCGATGGACACCTTCTTCGCAGCTGCTTCAGCATCGGGGCTGCGGATCACCTCCGGGCTGGTGACGAGCGACCGGAACCTGCCCGATGCGCTGCTCACCGACGTGGAGCGCTCGACCGAGGAGAGCCAAGCGCTCATCGATCGGTGGCACGGGAAGGGACGACTGCGCTACGCGGTGACCCCGCGATTCTCGTTCTCCGCGGGACCGGAGCTGCTGGCCGCCGGGGGTCGCCTCGTGGAGGAGAACCCGGGCATCTGGGTAACCTCGCACCTCAACGAGAACGTCGATGAGATCTCCGGGGTCGCGCAGATCCACCCGGAGGCCCGTGATTATCTTGATACGTACGATCGGGCGGGACTCGTGGGGCGGCGCACCGTGCTCGCGCACAACGTCCACCCGCAGGATCGGGAACTCGAGCGCATGGCCGAGGCCGGGTCCGTGGTCGCACACTGTCCGACCTCGAACTCGGCTCTGGCCAGCGGATTCTTCCCGCTGCGCCGACACATCGAGGCCGGCGTCCGGGTGGCTCTGGGCACCGACGTCGGGGCGGGCACCGGCTTCAACCTGCTCAAGGAAGGCGTGCAGTCGTACTTCATGCAACAGCTCGATCCGGCCGGGGGAGTGGCCTTGACCTCCGCACATCTGCTGCATCTGGCAACTGCGGCCGGCGCCGAGGCGCTCGAGCTCGATGAGGTCGGCGTGCTCAGTGAGGGCAAGCGCTTCGATGCAGTACTCATCCGTCCGGCCGAGGGGCAGCCCTTGGACGTCGGCATCCGCCACGCCGACGACGACGAGGACGCCTTGGCAAAGATCTTCGCCATGGGCACCCCGGGCGACATCGCCGGCGTCTGGGTCGACGGCACCCCTCTCTGACCCTAATTGCTACCTGACGGCGGCCCAGCAA